>DXFD01000050.1 GCA_019114625.1 Candidatus Borkfalkia faecigallinarum
CACGAGGTTGGTCACCACCGTGCTGTGATAGGCGCACGCGTTGGGGCAGCGCTTGACGATGTGCGCGTAGTCGATGTACAGCACGGCGCTCTCCTCGTCCGCGAGCAGGAAAAAGCTGGCGTCCGCGCGGCTGAACCCGAGCGCGTCGCCGAACACCCCGCCCGCCTTGAGCTGTTCGAAGATGGTGCGCGTGCCGTTGATGTCCGTGCGCACGAGGCTGACGCAGCCCCGCTGCACCACGCCCACCCGCCCCTGCGGCATGGGGACCTCTTCCCCCTTGCGATAGGGTTTGCTGGCCGCCTTGAAGCAGGTCATCAGCGCGGCGTATTCCTGTGGAGAGACCCCGTCAAAGAGGGAGGTCGAGATGGCTTCCGTGTTCATGTATGGTCCGTTCCTGTTGCTTTTGCAACATAATTGTACCCCATCGCGGCCAAAATGTCAATCATTTCCGCAAAAGGAAAAACGCCGCCCGGCTCTGCCGGGCAAGAGATCTCGCCGCCCCGCCGGGGAAAGCGTCCGATCGGCTCTGCCAAAAAAAGAAAAACGCGCGCCGTAGTCGGGCGCGCGACGGGATCGGCGCTCTTGCCGCCCCGATTTTCCGCAAAAAAGATCCCGCGCGTCGGAAGCGCGCGGGATGCGGTTTAATTTTTGTCAGTTTTTGGAAGATGCGCGGAGCGGTTTGCCGGGCTCGCCGCAGAAGGCGGAAACGCCCCGGGCGCGCAGCGCGCGCACCGCGTAATAGAGGGGGAGCCCCAGCCCGTACACCCAGACCGCCTGCGTCACCAGGAGGGAGGCGAACATGAACCAGTAGCCGGCATAGGCGAAGCCGCTCCACGTCAGCACGAGCGGGACGACGAACGCGTTGACCAGCACGGGGAAGATGCCGCCGACCGCCGGCCCGAACAGGGGGCTGCGGAGGAGTTTTCCCGCGGCGAAGGTGAGGGCGGCGGCGACGAGCGACGCCAGGCTCCCGAGCCCGACGTCCCAAAGGGTGCCCGTCACGATGTTGGCGATCAGGCAGCCGACGTACAGCGCGGGGATCGCCTCCGCATAGAAGAGGGGGAGGATGGTCAGCGCCTCCGCCGGGCGGATCTGGAACCCGATCGACCCGAAGGCAAAGCTGCCCAGCGGGATGGTGAGCGCGACGTACAGTGCGGCGATGATGCCCGCCCTGCACAGCTGCTTGGTGGGGAATTTCTTCATATTCAGTTACCTCGGTTGTTTTTAGGTAGTGTTTTCCGAAAACCTACCGCTGCTATAGTAGCAGAAAACGGGGCGGCGGTCAAGCGTTTTTGCGCCGTAGGACGCGTTTTTGCGCCGCGCGGGCGCGTTTCTCCGCCGCGGGGCGGTCAGAGCACGAGGTGCTCCAACAACAGGTAGTCGAAGTCCACCGGCTCGACGAAGTCGCGCGGGTAAAAGCGGACGTGGTTGAATTTGCCGAAGTTGAGGATATGCGTTTTGAGGAGCACGGGCGTCGGCACGTCCAGCTCGCGGCAGATATCGAACAGATAATGCAGGAAGTGCGACCAGGTCAGCTTTTCCTCGTTTTCATACGTGAACTGCCGCACGATCTTCCCGTCCTTGACGGTCTTTGCCCAGATGCGGAACATGGCGCCTCCTTTTGCCGCGCCGCGGCGCGTCGCTATTTCGAGTATAGCGAAAATTTCACAAAAAGTAAAATATAATTGACAGAAAGGGCGTAAAAATTATATACTTATAGAAAAAAGCGAGGGCTTTTGCACAGTTTGCCGCCCTTGCCGGAAAGGAGACAGGCATGAATCAGCTCAATACGGAGATCCTGCGCATCCTCGAAGAGGACTGCCGCTATACACCCGCCAAGATCGCCGTCATGCTCGACCGTACGGAGGCGGAAGTGATCGCCGCGATCGAGGAGATGGAGCAACAGGGCGTCATCGTCAAATACACCGCCATCGTCAACGGCGAGCGCCTCGCCGACGAGGTCGTCCAGGCGCTGATCGAGGTCAAGGTCTCTCCCCAGAAGTCCAACGGCTTCGACGCGATCGCCGAGGAGATCTACCGCTTCGACGAGGTCAAGAGCTGCTATCTGATGAGCGGCGGGTACGACCTCGCCGTGTTCATCGAGGGCAAGACGCTGCGCGAGGTCGCGCGCTTCGTCTCCGAGCGCCTCTCCACGCTGGACGACGTGCTCTCGACCTCCACCCACTTCATCCTCAAAAAATACAAGATCGAAGGGGTCATCACCGACCGGGAGGACGATAACCGCCTGCGGATATCGGTACACGCATGAGGAACTTCGTCAACAGCCGCGCGGGCGGGCTCAAACCCAGCGGCATCCGTAAATTTTTCGACATCGTGTCCGAGATGAAGGACGCGATCTCCCTCGGCGTGGGCGAGCCCGACTTCGTCACCCCCTGGCAGATCCGCGAGGCGGGCATCCGCAGCATCCGGCGCGGCTATACCCAGTACACGGGCAACCGCGGCCTGCCCGCCCTGCGCGAGCGCATCGCCCGCTATATGGAGGAGCGCTTCGGCGCCGCCTACCCGCCCGAGCACATCATCGTCACCGTCGGCGCGAGCGAGGGCATCGACCTCGTGATGCGCGCCGTCTGCGAGGAGGGGGACGAGATCCTCATCCCCGACCCCGGCTACGTCTCCTACGTCCCCTGCGTGCAGCTGGCGGGCGGTACGCCCGTCACCGTGCGCTGCGTCAAGGAGAACGGCTTCATCCTGACGCCCGAGGCGCTGGAAGGGGCGATCACCCCGCGCACGAAGGCGCTGCTTCTCCCGTATCCCAACAACCCGACGGGCGGCATCATGACGCGCGCGCAGCTCGAGGCGCTCGTGCCCGTCATCGAAAAGCACGACCTGCTCGTCATTTCCGACGAGATCTACGCCGAGCTGACCTACGGCGGCAGCCACGTCTCGGTCGCCTCCCTGCCCGGCCTGCGCGCGCGCACGGTGGTCATCAACGGCTTTTCCAAGGCGTTCGCCATGACCGGCTGGCGCATCGGCTTCGTCTGCGCGCCGCCCGAGCTGGACGCCGCCATGCTCAAGATCCACCAGTACACGCTGCTGTGCGCGCCGGGCGCCTCCCAGTACGCCGCCATCGCCGCGCTGGACGACGGGTTTTCGGACAATTTCGCCGCCGTCGAGCAGATGCGCGCCGAGTACGACAAGCGCCGCCGCTTCATCGTCGACTTCTTCAACCATTGCGGGATGCCCTGCTTCGAGCCGCGCGGCGCCTTCTACGCCTATCCCTCGGTGGAGGGGCTGGGCGTCACGGGCGAGGAGTTCGCCAACGGGCTGCTGCGCGCGGAGAAGGTCGCCGTCGTCCCCGGGGACGCCTTCGGCGACGCGGGCAGGTACCACGTGCGCTGCTCGTACGCGACGGGCATGAGCAGCCTGGATGAAGCGACCAAGCGCATCGCCCGCTATATAGAGCGGGCGGGCAGATAGCGCCCCCGCCGCCCGCAAAGGGCGCGCGGGCTGCCAAATCTCCCCCCGCGCGGCGGCGAACGGAGATTATGGCTTGACATTTGCGCGCGCGTGCGGTATAATAGGTAAAAGATACGGGCAGTGATTCCGCGCCTTGCGGGGTCACTGTCCCGCTTTTGCATATTTGCCGGACGAGAATATCGAAAAATCATTCAAAGAGGTGCTGTAAAATGGCGGAAGAATTTATCATGACGCAGGAAGGCTACGACGAGGCGAAGGAACGCCTCAAGTACCTGCAGACGGAAAAGAAGAAAGAGATCACCGAGCGCATCAAAGTCGCGCGCGGCTTCGGCGACCTGTCCGAAAACGCCGAGTACGACGCTGCCAAGAACGAGGAAGCGCTCAACGAGAGCGAGATCCGCGAGCTGGAAAACAAGATCAAGAATGCGAAGATCATGGCCGAGAGCACGGACAATTCCAAAGTGCATTTCGGCAACACCGTCACTGTGTACGACTACGACCTCGAAGAGACGGTCACCTACAAGATCATGGGCTCGACGGAGGCGGACCCCGACAAGAACATTGTCAGCATCGATTCCCCCTTCGGTTCGGCGCTGGTCGGCGCGCGCTGCGGCGACAAGGTCACCGTCCACGCGCCCAACGGCTTCGATTACGACGTCGAGATCAAAGAGATCCGCTGACCACCGCGGCCGTTACCGAAGATGATCCGCCTGCGCCGAAAACTGCATATCCGCGGGGCGCTCGCCGCCTACCGCTCCTCTTCTGCGGCGCGCTTCCACATGCCCGGGCACAAGGGCGGGCGCTTTGCCCTGTTCGCGGGCGCGCGCTATGACGTCACCGAGCTGCCCTTTTCCGGCTGTTTGGAGGATGCGTCCGGCGTCGTCGGGCGGGCGCAGGAGGACATCGCCGAACTTCTCGGCGCGGCGTTCGCCGAGATCCTGACGGACGGTTCGTCCGTCGGCGTCTGGGCGATGCTGTACGCGGCGCGCGCCGCGGGCGCGAAGGCGGTCATTTTGCCTCGCAACGCGCACAAGAGCGCGTACAACGCCTGCGCGGTGCTGGGGCTGCGCCCCGTCCCGCTGGAAAACCCCGCGCGCGGCGGCGTCTTTCTGCCGCCGTCGGCCGCACAGGCGGAAGCCGCCCTCCGCAGGGAGCCGGGCGCTGCGGTGCTCGTCACCTCGCCCGACTATTTCGGCTCCTGCGCGGATCTTCCCGCCCTGCGCCGCGCCTGCGACGGGTGCGGGGCGCTGCTGCTCGCGGACGGCGCGCACGGCGCCTTCCTGCGCTTTGACGGGGCGGCGTCGGACAAGTATGCGGGCCGGTATGCCGACCTTTGGGTGGACGGCTCGCACAAGACGATGGCGACGCTCACGCAGGGCGCGCTGCTGTGCGGGCGGGACCTGCGGCTGCGCGCGTCCGTGCGCGAAGCGCTCGACCGCTTCCGCACGACCAGCCCGTCCTATCCGGTCATGGCGAGCGTCGAGTACGGCGTCAAGCTGATGGCGGAGCGGGGCGCGGCCTTGTGCGCGCGGGTGCGCGCCGACCTTCTGCGGGCGCGGGAGATCCTGCTCAACGCGGGCATCGCCTGCTTCCCGTCCGAGACGCTCGTCCTCGCGCCCGACCTCGGCACGGCGGGGCTGTACCCGCACGAGATGGCGGCGGCGCTGCGCGCGCACGGCATCTATGCCGAGCTGGAGACGGACCGGCATCTTCTGTTTTACAATTCCCCGTTCACGCCGCGCGGCGCGCTGCCGCGCCTGGCGAGGCGGATGGCAAAGCTCGAGGAGCGCCTGCCCCGCAGCGCGGCGCTGCCGGCGGGGCCTGTCGCCTGCACCGAGCGCGCCGTCGGCTATGCGGAGGCGTGCGCCGCGCCCTTCGAGTGGGTCGCCTTTGCCGATGCGGCGGGCCGGGTATGCGCGCGCAACGCGGGCGTCACGCCCCCCTGTTACCCCGTGGCGCTGGCGGGGGAGCGCATTTCGGAAGAGGCGGCGGCCGCCCTCGGCCGGGCGGCGCATACGTTCGGGACGGAAGGCGGAAAGGTCGCCGTCCTTCGGGAGCAGTCATGAAAGGGAAATTTATCACGTTTGAAGGGTGTGAGGGCGCGGGCAAATCCACGCAGCTGCGCTTTCTGTCCGCCTATCTCGCCGAGCGCGGCGTCCCGCACATCGTCACGCGCGAGCCGGGCGGCAGCGACATCTCGGAGGCGATCCGCAAGGTCATCCTCGACGGGCGGTTCACCGCCATGACGGACGAGTGCGAGGCGCTGCTGTACGCGGCGGCGCGCGCCCAGCACCTGGCGGACACCGTCCTTCCCGCGCTGGAAGCGGGCAAGACGGTGCTGTGCGACCGCTATCTCTTCTCCTCCTTCGCCTACCAGGGCTACGGCAGGGGGCTCCCCCGCCGATTTTTGCTGGACATCAACAGCTACGCCGTCGGGCGCTGTATGCCGGACGTCGCGCTGTTTCTGGACATCCCGCCCGCGCGCGCGTTCGAGCGCAAGCACGGCGCCGACCGCGACGACCGCATCGAGCAGGCGGGGGCGGACTTCCACGACCGCGTCTACGCGGGGTACTGCCGCCTCGCGGAGGAGTATCCGGACACGATCGTGCGCGTCGACTGTTCGGGCACCAAATTCGAAACAAAGGACAAGATCGTCCGCCTGCTGCGCGCGCGCGGACTGATCGGGTAGGCCGCCATGGATATCTTTCGGCGCAGCCTGCCCTACAAACTGGTCGCGGCGGACGCGGCGAACGGCCGCCTCGCCCATGCGTATCTGCTCGTCTGTCCGGATGAAAAGAACCTGCGCCCCTTCCTCAAACAGCTCGCCAAGCTCGTCCTGCGCGCGGACGCGCGCGCCGACCGCCTGATCGACGCCGAGCGGTACGTCGACTGCCGCATCTTCCCCGCGGAAGGGGAGCGCGCGGGCGTCGCCGAGGTCAAGGCGCTGCTCGAGGACTGTTACGTCAAGCCGGTCGAGTGCGACCGCAAGCTGTTCGTGCTCGACCGCGTGCACGAGATGCTCGCCCCGGCGCAGAACAAGCTGCTCAAAGTGTTGGAAGAGCCGCCCGCCAACGTATATTTCCTGTTGGGCGCGGCGAGCGAATTTCCCGTGCTGCCGACGGTGCGCTCGCGCGCGCGGCGGCTGGAACTGTTCGCCTTCCCCGAGGAGGAGATCGCCGCCCACATCCGCCGCAAGTACCCGCACCGCGCGGACGCGCGCGAGATCGCGGCGCTCTCGGGCGGGGCGCTGGGCAGGGCAGAGGAGCTGGCGGAGGGCGGTTCGCTCGCGGGCGCGGGCGAGGAGGCGGCGCGCTTCCTTCTGACCCTCTCGCCGGCGGGCATCCCCGCGGCCGTGCGCAAGTATTCCGCCGGGGAAGAGCTCGGCCGCTTCCTGCCGCTGCTGCGCCTGGCGCTGCGCGACGCTTTGTTCGAAAAGCTGGGCAGGGGCGGGCTGTCCCTGTCGGGCGGGAGCGATCTGCTGCGCCGCGCGGCGGCGCGGTATCCGGCGGAGGCGCTCGTGCGGGCGCTCGACCGCGTCACGGAAACGGAAATCGATTTGAAAAATAATGCCAATGCGGCCATGAGCTTACAGGCTCTGTTCGTCGGGATCTTGGAGGGAAGATGAAAGTCATCGGGATCAGATTCAAAGAGGGCGGAAAGGTCTATTACTTCGCCCCCAACGAGAACGAAACATACGCGGAGGGGATGCAGGTCGTCGTCGAGACGAGCAAGAGCACCGAGTTTGCCTACGTCGCCTCTCTGCCGAAAGAGGTGGACGAGTCGGAAGTGGTGCAGCCGCTCAAGCCCATCCTGCGCATCGCGACCGACCGCGACCGCGAGCAGGTGCGCCGCAACATCGAGCGCAAGCCGCAGGCGA
>DXFD01000051.1 GCA_019114625.1 Candidatus Borkfalkia faecigallinarum
CGTTCGACAAACTTGCAGCAAGAAAACATTTCAATCCACGCACCCCTCGCGGGGTGCGACGATGACGCCATGTACGACGGGCGGCAGGGCGTGAATTTCAATCCACGCACCCCTCGCGGGGTGCGACTCTATATATTGTGTTTTATACAGAGCCGCAACACCGACAAAGGGCGGACAATTCTAAAAAAATGAATTTTTCGCCTTGATCGACCCGTTTTTAACAGTCGATCAACATATTTTCGGCGCGAAACGCCCGACTTTTTCCCATCGTTTACGGTTCGCGCTGCACGCAATTCGCCTAAAACAGCAGCACGCCCTCGCTGTCGTACTTCTGCTCCGTGCCAAATTGCTCGATCCGCTTTTTCCAGCGATCGCCGAGGTAATAAAACCGCAGGCTATCCACCTTTGCGTCGATGAGTTTGATCAACCTGTCTTTCAGCAGAATAAACTTACCGTATTCCAAATTGATCTCGAACACCGAGTTTTGCACCCGCTGGCCATAATTGACGCATTCCTTCGCGACGCGGCGAAGCCGCGTTTTGCCGGCAGCGGTCTGCGTATTGACGTCATAGGTAATGAGCACAAACATTTATTCCACCTTGAGCGCGGGATAGAAGGACAACTCTCCCCGGACAAATTTCGCGAGCAAATTGGCTTGGATATAGGGAAAGAGGCCGAATTGCACCCGCTCTTTCAAAAACGGATGTGTCGCCACCTCCCGTTTTTTATTTTGCCAAAGCGTGATCGCCTTCTTCCTGCCCTCCTCGTTCAGCAAGACCGCCCCGCCGACCTGCTCTTCAAAATCCTCTTTTTGAAGGATCTTTCGGTTCACGGCGCCGATCACGAGCCGCTCGACGGAAGATCGAAATTCTTCCATGAGATCGGAGGCCAGCGAAACCCGCCCCGGGCGCAGCGTATGGAACACGCCGATGTACGGATCGAGCCCGACGCACTCCAACGCGGAAGCGATATCGTTCGTACACACCGTGTACAGAAAAGAAAGCACGGCATTGGTACGATCGAGCGGCGGCCTCTTTGTCCTCGCAAACAGACGGAACTCTTCCCGCTGCTGTACAAACAGACGGTCGAACACAAAGAAATATGCCTTTGCCCCCTCACCCTCCAGCCCGCGGAGGACGTCCATATCCTCCGCCCGCCCGATCTTCTCCAGATCGGCGGACAAGATCTCCATACAATGGGTCAAAGCGCCGTCCGCGTCCGTTTCCGGATGGTCTCTGCGGCTGCGCAGCAAGAGGCTGCGGGTATTTTTCAGTTTTGCCGAAAGGATCGCCCGCACCGTTCCGATCTGTACCGCCGCATCGCCGAATCGCTCCAGCTGCTGTCTGCGCAGAAAGACATTCCCCTTCGTCTCCCCCGTAACGCGGGCGAGGAACCGCCCCGACGGAGAGAGAAAGCACAGCCCCACGCTCTCCTTGGCGCATTTTCCCATCAACGCAGGGCTGCAGCCCGGGTAATTGAAACAAAAAATGCTTTCCAGATTGGTAAACGGGAGCCGTACAAGCTCTTTGCCCGCCTCCGTCAGAACGACATTTTCCCCGTCCAGAGAGAGATACCCCTCCTCCCTCGTCACATACAGGGTATTCAACAGCTTTCGCATCCTTCCCCTCCGGCTTTCGGCAAACAAATATCCTTCATCGAACATCCGCTGCACAGCGCGCTCCTGTTCGGCGGAGGGATCCGCTGTCTGCGGCGGCAGTCGGCGATCGACCGCAGGATCCCGGCAAGCGCCGCAAAGTCCGCCTCCGCAAAGCGGACCGCGTCGCGCTTGCGGGTATCCGCATAATAGAAGCAAGCCGCACAATCGGTCCCGAACACATGATCGGCACATATTTTTTGCGCCAGAAGCTGCATCCGGTCGGCAAACAGCGCGCGTTCGTTCCGCGGCCGCGAAGGCTTGTATTCGACGACCGTCAACGCGAATCGCTTGCCGTACTTTGCGATCGCGGCGCCGCCGGGAGACGACTTCATCTCCAGCGCATCCAGCACGCCGAACAGCCCCCAATCGTCCTCGTAGACCTGCACCGAACGCTCGACGATGCTGCCGCGGAGCGATGCCGCCTGCCCGCGGTCTACCCGCTCGTGGACCAGCTTCGCCCGGCAGACAAAGGCATTTTCCCGCCAGTCGCAGCCGATGTAGATGAGCCCCCAGCGGTGCGGGCAATAGGCGAAGTGCTGCACCTCCCGGATCTCCGTCGCTTCTTCCGGCGCGGCAGCGCCGTACGGGACGGCATCAGAGTTTTTCAAGCAACTCCACTCCCTGCGGCATATCGCGGTCGATGACGACTTCATAGTCCTGCCAGCTCCGCGCGACCTCCGCCCCGTCCTTGCGGCGGACGGTCACTTTCTCGAACAGATCGGCGGACGGCGCGTTGCCGAGCAGGCTCTCGTGGCGGAACACGATGAGCTTGCGCATACACATCTTGCCGCGCGCGGCGCTGTGGTCGTGCTCGAACATCTGCAGGATCGCTTCCCAAAGTTTGGAAAGATCTTCCTCCGAAAAGCCCGTCTTCTGCGCGAGCATGGCGGAGACATACCCTTCGGCGCGGTACAATCCGTAAGGAATAAAATTCTTCTTCCCCATCTCCGTCTCTTTATTCGCCTTATCGCTCTCCGTCGTCACCGCTTGGCGGGTGATCGTGATCTCCTGCGGCAGGACGGGATCGACGCTTTTGGCAAAGTTGATCTGCACGGGGCCGCGGACGATCCCGCACTTATCGTCGCCCGTGCTCATGACCGCGCCGAACGTGCGCACGTCGAAATAGTTTTGGCAGATATAGTCGCGCGCCGTGCGGACGCTGTCCGTTTTTTTGTCTTGTCCCTTCGTCTTGAGCCCGCACGCCTCATAGGCCTCGGTAAACTTCGTGTTGAGCGCCTTATCCGTCTTGATGAGGATGTTGCAGCCCGGCTCCCCCTCGTACGCGATCTCCACATAGTTGCGGATCTTACGTTTGAGGCAGACGTCGGTCACGATGCCGACGCTCGTTTCGGCGTCGATGCGGGGCATATTGCCCGCATCGGGGTCGCCGTTGGGGTTTCCGTTTTCGCAGTCAAAGAGCATCACAAATTCATAGCGGTTTGCAAGAGGTGTCATCATTCATTTTCTCCTTTTTCTTTCTTTTCGTAAAATTTTTGTTTTTGCTGATAGTAGCCGAGGATGAACATCCCCTGCTGCTGCATATCGCACGCCTTGGGGAAATCGCCGACCTTCGACAAGATCTCCTGCAGGAGCTTGTCCTTGTAGATGCGGTTCCCCTCGTCGAGCTTGGCAAGGTGCGGCTGCGCGAGCTTCAAAAGGCGCGGGAACACCAGATAGGGCGTCGCGCAGGCGGACGCAAAGTATTTGTCCTTGATGGTCGCGTTGATGTCGCCGAGCGCCTCCGTCTGGATCTTTTCCAAAGCGGCGAACAACCGCCCCAGATTGTAAGCGGTATTGGTGCTGTTTTCCTGCAACATATTGTATTCTCCTTCCGAAATAATATTTTTTCGTTCCAAACAAGCCTTGATGATGCGGGCACGGGTCGAACTGACGGCGTAAAACTTCTTTTGCGCGTCGTCATGGTCGATCTTGCATCTTCGGACGGCCGTCGTCAGCATGGACTGCGGATAGGGCATCCCCTTGATGACCGCAAGCAGCAGCTTGGCCTGCAAAGCCGGGTCGAGCGCTTCCTTTGTGAGCGGCGACTGGAGCGCCCGATCGATCGCCCACAGGGGGATCTGCTTGTCCTCGGGCGAAAAGCTCATATTGCGGCAATGCTTTGCCACGTTCCGCATCATTTTGCCGAAGGAATTCCGCTCGAAGATCTTGACGGCAAGGCGGCTCGAATTTGGTTTGATCCCCAAAACATAGAAGGGCGTCGAAAGATCGATCCCGGTCAGGTCGGAAGTCCTCCCCTCGGCGAGCCGCACAAAGACGGCTTTGAGGTCCTCGTCCGAAAGCGCTTCCTCCGAAGGGAACATGGCGAAAGAAAACATATCGAGATAGGGCTCCTCCTCTCCGGCGGCGTTCGCCCAGAACAAAATGGTCATATCGTCCAGGATCTGCTTGTGTTTGGGAGAAGAGGCGAGATAGTTCAGCGCCTTTGTGTATTTCTTCATGCTCTCCACGGAAATGCTGCTGTTGTAGGACTGCTCTCTTCCGTAAGAAACAAACGCCGTATTGTTGAAGCAGACAAGGCTCGTCCCTGTTGCGAGGCCCCCTTTGATCCCCGCGATGCTGTCATGCAGCCGAGCGAGCGGCCCCACCTGCCCGCTGACGGCGCATTGCCCGACGACGGGATCCTCCTCCGCCGAAGCGAGAAGGGAGCGCTCCCACTTTTCGCAGTCGGAGGGCAGGCGGTTGAGCGGCAGCGCTTCCGCCCCGCGGAGCGTGATGACGAACTTTGCCCCTTGATAGGCCTTCCCCATCGCAGCGAGGAAGGGGTTTTGTGTCTCCCGCTCGGGCTGCCAGCGGCGGAGAAAGGCGCAGCACGCGGCGGCGAGCGGATCGGAGATCCCCTCCAAAAAGGCGAGGTTCACTTCGCGGCACTTTTCAAACGCCTCGACCGCGCGCTTCCCCGCGACGAGCGTCTGCGAGCCCTTGTCCCACTCCATCCCGAAGAGGTATTTTTCCCTGTGGTCGATGGTCTCTGCCGCGATCCCCGAAACGGAATTGCGGAAGGGAAAGAGTTCGCTTTTGCCGACCGTCTTGATCTTTTTCCCGACGATCACCTCTTGCGTATACGGCAAGATATCGGCGATCGTCCCGTCCTCCTGCAAGACGAGGTTCCAGCCCACGTTGCCGACAACGGAATACCCGTCCGGCGGCAGATCGCTCCCGGAGCGGCCGCGGAGAAGATCGTAATATTCACACAATGCCCTCAGCATACGAGCTCCTTTGCGTACGCACCGACGTCGATCACGCCGTCGCACATCTTCGGGCGATAAAACCGCGGCTCCGCGCGATCGCTCGCCTGTCCCTGCCCGTCCTTCCGATAGACGAGGTCGTACAGCATAAAGCCTAAATCGGTCTCGCCGCACAGTTCGCTGGGCGGCAGCGAATCGACGAGCGTCACTTCGGCGGGAAATTCGCGGCAGCCTAAGCAGGGTTTGTGGAAAAACTGGCCCTTTCGCAGTCGGCGCAGCAGGATGTTATAGCACTTTTCCTCCGTCATGTTCGGCTCGGCGTCCTCCGTCAGCGCGAAGTGAAATTCCACGCCGTACTCGACGTCCTTCAAAAGCAGGCTGGCGCGCTGCGTCCGCAGGTCGCCGCTATAAAGGCTCCCTTCGTTCTTTCCCTGCATCCGATCTTTGACGAACCGCAAAGATAACTTTTCCGACAGTTCGTTGCGGCGGATGTTGACAAAGTTGACGGGCCGATACACGACGATCTTGTCGATCACGTACCGGACGCCGGGATGCCAATAGACCGCCGAGATCAGCCCGACAAGCGCGCTCGGCGTCGGCACGTCGTAACTGACGCGCTCCACCTTCATCTCCGGCCGCGAAAAGAGCGCATAGTCTCCGCGGATCCGAATCTTGAATCCGTACATACTTCCTCCTCCCATTTTTATATCACGATATCACAGGACGCATCCGACCGGATGCCCGTCTCTTCGTCATAATATCCGAAATTGGTCAAAAACCAAAGCCCGTTTTCCTCTTGCAGGACGCCCTGCGCCAACAGCTCGGAAAATTCATTTTTCCGCAGAGAAACGGAATAGGCCTGCAAGCGGCGCCTTGCCGCCCTCCCGCCCACAGAAAGGCTTTCGATCGCCGCCCTTTCCGCCGCATCGTCGGGATAGACGATGACGACGCCGACGCTTTCATCGTCGATGAGCTTGAAGTCGCGCGCGCAGCTTTCAAACAAAAAACCGTTTTTCGCGATATAGCTGCGGAAATTGTAAGAATCGCGCTTCTGCTTTTCATATTCGAAGAGGCGATCGAAGTAGGCGCGGACGCCGTCCGTATCCGCAAGCCCGTATTCCTCGGCGATCTGTTTCGAAAAATACCGCTGCTCCTGCATATGCTTTCCCGCGGCAAGTTCCGCGTCGTCCAGATCGAAACAAAACGCCGTGCATTGCTCCGCGCCGCGCGCCCCGTTGCGGTTGCAGCGGCCCGCCGCCTGCAAAAAGTTATCCAGCCCCGCGCGCTCGCGGAACACCCGCTCGAAATCGAGGTCGACGCCCGCTTCGATGAGCGAAGTCGAGACGAGCACGAACCGCCTGCCCGCGGCGAGCGCTTCCTTTACCTTTCCGATCACGCGCGCACGGTCGCGCTTCGTCATATACGTCGAAAGATGATACTTTTCCCCCGAAAGCCGCTCGTAGAGCGCGCGCGCCGTCCGCCTCGTGTTGACGACGATGAGCGAAGAGGTCGCCTCGGCGCCGAGGGATAGCAGTTTTTCCGCCGAAACGGCGCCCAGATCCTCCATCCGGCAGCGCTCAAACGCCGAAAAGGCGGACTTGTCGCGAATGAGTTCACAGATGCGCACGCCGCCGCACCCGAACGCCGCCATCCACTTTTCAAAATCGGGCATCGTCGCCGTCAGAAAGAGCGCCTTGCAGGAATATTGCTTGACGAGCAGTTTGACCGCTTCCAGGCAGGGCTGATAAAACAGGGACGGAAACATATGCACCTCATCGAATACGAGCACGCTCTCCGCGATGTTATGTAATTTGCGCGCCTGCGAGGGCCTGTTGCCGTAGATCGACTCGAAAAACTGCACGTTGGTCGTCACGACGATCGGCGCGTCCCAGTTTTCCGCCGCGCGCATCCATTTTTCCCGCGTCGACTCTTCCCGGATGGCGTCGTAGTCAAAATTGCAGTGATGCTCCAGGACGACGTCTTCGCCGAACAGGTCGCGGAACACGGCGGCGTTCTGCTCGATGATGCTCGTATACGGGATGATATAGATGATCCGCTTCGCTCCGGAGCGCACCGCCTGTTCCAGGGCGAAGTACATACTCGCCAGCGTCTTGCCGCTCCCCGTCGGCATGTTCATCAGATAGAGTTCGGCGTCCTCGTCCCGATGGGAAAGCGCCTGCTCCAAAAGGCTGCGCCTGGCTTTGGCGACGGGCGTGTCCGCGGAAAAGGACGCCGTCTTTGCCGCGATCGCGCCGAGGCAGCGGCGGAAATCGGCAGGCGGAGGAGCTTGCCGCGCGCCGCTGCAAAAGCGCTCCGTGTCGAGATGATCCGCATCCACCAGCGCGGAAAACATCATGCGGATCCAGAACGCCACTTCTTTGAGACATTCTTCCCGTTCGGAAGAAAGAGAGATGCGAAAGGGCGGCTTGGCGAGCGGGTTTAACGGAAGCTCCTCCCGATAGGCGGAATAGTCCTGCATCTTTCGCTTTTTGCGCCCCGAAAGCGTGGGATCCTCGGGGAGGTCGGATCTTGTCCCGCTGTCGGGGAGCCCTCCGTGATGCCCCGCGATACAGTAATCCGCCCACGGCAGCCGCCATTTTTCGCTTTCGACCGCCCCGCATATGGAATGCTCCACGCGGATATGCCGATCGCCGCGGATGCGCCTTTGGAAATCTTCCTGGTACTTCCCGATATCGTGCAGCAATCCGAGATCGCGCGCGTATGCCTCCTCGCACCACGGCGCCGAAAACCGCGCGCACAATTCGGCAACGCTTTCCGCGTGTTCGCGGATCGTCTGCCATTGCTCTTGCGGCGCACCCTCTTTCGAATGCGCGAAATATGTCATCCTTCCCTCCTCCCTTTTTGCGTTTCTTGCCTGTATTTTACCACATAAAATCGGCACACGTTCGCCTCTTTTACAAAAAATTTCCTTTTTTTCGAAAAAATTATTTGTCCACATACAATAGGATATCATACATATGCTCGTTTGTAAATATGATCTTGAATTTTTATCCGAAATTTTATCGGAACGCATCCGAAATCGTATTTTGCCGCCCGAGCCTCCTCTGCGCGGCATCCGCCGCCAAATCATAAATGCGAAAGCGGGCTTTTCGGACAAGACCCGTTTTCGCATTGCATACGATATGAGCATGAACTCCGGCGAGCGCGGTTAAAATACAAGGACGGCGGTCATATGCCTGACATAGCACTTCGCAAAGCGGCCGAAAACACAGAAAACACGGCAAAAGAAAGGGAGCCGGTACGGCTCCCTTCCCCGAACGCCGACAAAGCGGCGCAAACTTTTCCAAAATAACGGCACGGCGGCAAAAGATTTTTCCGAATGCCGGCGCGGTAGCATCGGCTCCTTTTCGGCGGTGCTGCGCGGACTCTTTCCCCGAACGCGGCGCGGCGAAGCGGTCAGCGCGCACACCCGAGGCTGATGAGCAGGGCGCCGTCCACTTTGCGCATCGTGCCGGGCGACAGCGCCCCGATGCGCTCCTTCAGACGCCGCTTATCCAGCGTGCGGATCTGCTCGAGCAAGATCACCGAATCCTTTTGCAGGCCCGAGGACTGCCCGGCGATCTCGATGTGCGTGGGCAGGCGGGCCTTGGTCAGGCGGCTCGTGACCGCCGCCGCTATGACGGTGGGAGAGTATTTGTTGCCGACGTCGTTCTGCACGACGAGCACGGGCCGCACGCCGCCCTGTTCGCTGCCCACGACCGGGCTCAGGTCCGCATAGTACAATTCTCCCCTCTTGATCTCCATCCCTCGCGTCCTCGCAATTTCTTCTTTCGGAAGTTCCTCCCCTTACAGTATATGTACACGAGGCGCGTCGCTGTTCGGGAAGGCCCTTCCGTATCGGATTGAGTATGCCCCGATCGCGGGAAAACTATACGCAAAAAGGGAAGCCCGCCGCGGACTTCCCGCTTTCAACCACAAAAAACATCGAATTATGTCAGACAGAGTACTTCGCAAAGCGCCGATCTCTATCTGATATCGCCCGATCCCGCGAGCGATGCGATCGCGCGGGGCAGGTTTGCCGCGACGTCCGACGCGGTGACCGACTCGGCGCAGCCGATCTCCTTCTCCGCCAGCCGCCCCGCCCTGCCGAGCAGGAAGGAGGCGGCGCAGGCGCAGTCGAAGGGCTCCGCGCCGCGCGCGGCGAGCGCCGCCGCGATGCCGGAGAGCACGTCGCCACTGCCGCCCTTCGCGAGGGCGGGTGTCCCCTCCGCGTTGAAGCAGAGGCGCTTTCCGTCCGCGACGATCGTCGTGCAGCCCTTGAGCAGGACGGTGCAGCCGTATTCTTCGGCGAAGCGGGACGCGAGCGCGGCGCCTTCCTGCAGGACGCGCGCGACGGGTTCCTCGCACAAGCGGGAAAATTCCTTGGGGTGCGGGGTCAGAAGCAGGCGGCACCGGTGCCCGCGCAGCGCGTCCGTCCCGAACGCGGCGAGGCTGTTGAGCGCGTCCGCATCCAAAATCAGCGTCCCCTCGTACTCGCGCAGCAGGAAGCGCACGCATTCGTACACCCCGCGCGAGACGCCGCAGCCCATGCCGACGGCGATGCCGCCGGCGGAGCACAGCGCGCGCAGCGCCTCCTCCTCCGCGCACAACGCCCCGTCGCGAGAGGGAAGAGCGGTCAGGATCGCCTCCGGCAGCCTGCCGACCAGAGGGGGAAAGAGGGCGTCCGGGACGGCGAGGCGGGTATAGCCGCACCCGCAGCGCAGCGCCGCCGACGCGGACAAGAGGGGCGCGCCCGAATAGGCGCGGCTGCCCGCGAGGATGGCCGCCTCCCCGAAGCTGCCCTTGTGCGTGTTGCGGCGGCGAGGCGGGAAGAGGGGCGCGACGTCCGAAGCCTCGAGCAGGGAGGCGGCGGGCGGCGCGGGCAATTCGATGCCGATGTCGCGGCGGACGAGCCGCCCACAGTAGTCCGGGCCGTCGTTGAGCAGGTGCCCGCGCTTGATCTCGCCCACGGCGACGGTCACGTCCGCGCGGACGGCGAGATCGCACAGCCCGTTCTCGCCGTTCAGGCCGCTGGGGATGTCTGCGGCGACGACGGCCGCCCCGCTCCCGTTGATGCGCGCGACGGCATCGGCATACACGCCCGCGGGCGCGCCGCGAAATCCCGTGCCGAAGATCGCGTCGATGATGAGGTCGGTCTCGGGCGGGATGCCGCCGACGACTTCCCCCCGATACAGGGCGCGCTGCGCCGCACAGTCGGGCGAAGCGGGCTCCGCCAGCGGCCAGACTGCCGTTTCAAACCCGCGCAGGGACAGGATGCGCGCCGCACACCAGCCGTCTCCGCCGTTGTTGCCGCCCCCGCAGACGGCGAGCACCCGCCTGCCGCCGCGCGCGTTGAGGAGAGATTCCGCCTCCTCCGCGATCGCGCGGCCGGCGCGCTCCATCAGCGCCTGCGAAGGGACGCCGCATTGTTTGATCGTATAGGCGTCCGCCTCACGCATCTCCGCGCAGCTCAATACCGCTTTCATGTTCCTTCCCCCTCCCTCTCTTTCCCGGCTCCCGCCGCGGCGGAGAGCCGAATTTTTACAGGATACCGAGTACTATGCCTGACATAGATCATCCTTCTTCCCCCTCGTCCTCCTCCCGCAGAGATGCGAGCGCGTCCTTGGCGGCGTCGTGGCCGAAGCCTTTGGACAAGAGGTGGCGGTACGCCTTTGCCAGCGTCTCGCGCGTGGGCGGTTTGCCGCGCATATATTTTGCAAGGACGCGGCGGGCCGCCTCGTCCTCCCCTTCGAGCCCGGACAGCGCCGCCTCGACGGCCTCTTGCGCCGCGCCGCGGCGGCGCAGCTCCAGCGCGATCAGCCGCGGGCCCTTCGAGCGGGACGCCGCCTCGACGTACTGCTCGCAATACTGCGCGTCGTCCACGAACTTGTACTCGCGCAACTTTTCCAGGACGTAGTCGCACACGGCGTCCACATACCCCTTCTTGCGCAGATAGTCGCGCATCGCCTGCTCCGTCTTCATGCTCGCGGACAGGTGCGTGAGCGCCTTGTCCAGCGCCTGCGCCTTCTCGTTTTCCAGCTGGATCTCGTCCAGGAACGCGGGGTCGACGTGCTGCCCCGCCTGCAGGCGGTAGCGCACCGCCGTTTCCAGCTTCAGCCCGCAATAAAAGCGGCCGTCGACATAGATGCTGCACCGCTCCTTGTCCTTGACCTGGGGCGTGATGGCGGTTATTTCAGACATAGTACCTCGCAAACGCCAAAAAAATCTGCGTTTATTCAAACAGCCCGCCCCCTGTTCGGGCGCGGGCTGTCGGGTGCGGATGATGCGGACGGGGCAGCGCCCCGCCTTCGATCAGAGTTTGACGACCCAACCGAATTTGTCTTCCAAACGGCCGCTCTGGATGCCGGTGATCGTGTCGTACAGCCACTTGGTGACCGGGCCCATTTCGCCGCCGTTGACGACGTAATCGACGCCCTTGTACTCCATCATGCCGACGGGGGAAATGACCGCCGCGGTGCCCGTGCCGAACGCCTCGTTCAAAGTGCCCTTCTTCTGCGCCTCGATGACCTCGTCGATGGAGACGCGGCGCTCGGAGACCTTATAGCCGTGCGCGCGCAGCAGCTCGATGCTGCTCTTGCGGGTGATGCCGGGGAGAATGGAGCCGACCAGCGCGGGGGTCACGACCTCGCCGTCGATGACAAAGAACATATTCATCGAGCCGACTTCCTCGACGTACTTCTTCTCGTTGGCGTCCAGCCACAGGACCTGGTCAAAGCCCTTCTTTTCCGCTTCCTCGCCCGCCTTGAGGCTGACGGCGTAGTTGGCGATGCACTTGGATTCGCCCGTGCCGCCGACGGTCGCGCGGGTGTAATAGTCCTCGACGAGCAGGCGGGTGGGCGCGAGGCCGTGCGCGTAATAGCTGCCGACCGGCGAAAGGATGATGAAGAACAGATACTCGTTGCTGGCATGCACGCCCAGCGCGACGTTGGTCGCGATGATGGAGGGGCGGATGTACAGCGCGGTGCCGGGCGCCGTCGGGATCCAGTCCTTCTCGATGCGGAGCAACTCAAACAAGCCCTCGAGCGCGACCTTTTCGTCGATGCGCGGGATGCACATACGGTCCGCCGAGCGGTTCATGCGCTTGAAGTTCTCTTCGGGGCGGAACACGCGCACCTCCCCCGCCTCGTTGCGGAACGCCTTCAATCCCTCGAAGATGCCCTGCGCGTAGTGGAATACCGTGGTCGCGAGATCGAACGGAACGGGGCCGTACGGCTCGATGACCGGCTCTTCCCACTTGCCGTCTCTATACTTCATCGTCAGCATGTAGTCGGTGAAGATCTTGCCGAAGCCCAGTTTGCTCTGGTCGGCGGGTTTTTCTTTCAGTTTTTCCGCTTGGATGAATTTCATATCCTTACTTCCTTACCGTCGGGCGATCGCCCTGTTTTTTATTTGGTTGTATTATAGCACAACAAACCACATTTGTAAATGATTTGCAAATCGGATTATTCAAATTGACGCGATCGATTTTTTTGATCGCCCTATCCGATCGTCGGGAAGGGGAACAGGTATTCCTCTCCCTCGCTGCACGCGACGCGGCCGCCCAGGAAGTCGACCGCGCCCGCCGCAAAAGACGCCGCGTCCGCCGCGCGTACGGCCGCGACCACGCTGACCTTGTCGGTGTACTGCGTGTCCTTGACCGTACAGTCGCGCGCGGAAAGATAGCGGCGCAGCGCGTCGTAATGCTCGTAGCCGACCGTCAGGCGCAGATCGCGGCAGGGCGTGAACGCGCGGATGTCCGCCCCCGCGAGCACGTCCGCCGCGGCGCCCGCATAGGCGCGCACCAGCCCGCCCGCGCCCAGCTTGATGCCGCCGAAATAGCGGGTGACGACGACCGCCGTCTCAAACAGTTTTTTGCTGCGGATCACTTCGAGGATGGGCATCCCCGCCGTGCCCTGCGGCTCGCCGTCGTCCGAAAAGCGCAGCAGGTTGCCCGCCTTGTCCGCGACAAAGGCGAAGCAATTGTGCGTGGCGAGGGAATGCTCCGCCCGCACCGCGCCGATAAAGGCGCGCGCCTCTTCCTCCCCCTCCACATGCCCGCAGCGGGCGATGAAGCGGGAACGCTCGATCACTTTTTCATGCGTGGACGTCGAACAGACGGACAGATAACCCTGCATCCTCTCTCCTGAAATGCCCTCCGCCCGCAGGGCGGAAGATCGCGGAAGAAGGGCGAACGCTTTCCCCTTCCCTCTCGCATCGACGGGGACGCGCTCCCCCTTCCCTTTCGCCAAGATGGGAAACGGGCAGCCCTTCCCACTCGCGAAAAAGGGAACCGGGCAGCCCTTCCCTCTCGCGAAAAAGGGAAACGGGCAGCCCCTTCCTTGCAAAGATAAGGCAACGCCCCTCGCGCGCGGCGAAACGGGACGGTTTGACGCCGCATGCCGCGGCGGCACGGGACGGTTTGACGCCGAATGACGCGGCGGCGCAAAGCGGATTTACGCCAGCAGCACGCGGATATGCACTTTTTTGCCCTTGTGCAGGACAAACTCGCCCTTCTCTTTCGCGGCGGCGGGGAGGGGCGCGTTGACGTCCTCGATCTTGTCGTCGTCCACCTTCACGGCGCCCCCTTCGATCAGGCGGCGCGCCTCGCTCTTGGACTTGGCGACGCCGCAGGCGACCATGGCGTCCGCGACGGTCGCGCAGTCGGCGGGGACGGACGCGGAGGGCATATTTTCGGCATCGCCGCCGAATGCGGCGCGCGCCTGCGCCTGTGCGGCGGCCGCCTTTTCCTCGCCGTGGACCATCTTGGTCAGCTCGTAGGCGAGGCGCTCCTTCGCCGCGTTCATGCGCTCGTCCCTGTGCGCGCACAGCGCGGAGATCTCGTCGAGCGGGAGGAAGGTGAGGAGTTTGAAGCACTTTTCCACGTCCGCGTCGTCCGTGTTGCGCCAATACTGGTAGAACTCGTACGGGGTGGTCTTGTTTTCGTCCAGCCAGACGGCGCCCTTCGCGGTCTTGCCCATCTTGCGGCCGTCGGAGGTCGTGAGGAGGGTGAAGGTCATCGCGAAGGCGGGCTGCTGCTCCTTGCGGCGGATGAGGTCGGCGCCCGCGAGGATGTTGCTCCACTGGTCGTCGCCGCCCAGCTCCAGCCGGCAGCCGTACTTGCGGTACAGCACGAGGAAGTCGTACGCCTGCATGAGCATGTAGTTAAATTCGAGGAAGGAGAGCCCGCGCTCGTAGCGGGTCTTGAAGCACTCCGCCGAGAGCATCTTGTTGACAGAGAAATGCACGCCGATCTCGCGCAGGAAATCGATGTAGTTCAGGTTGAGCAGCCAGTCGGCGTTGTTGACCATGACCGCGCCGTTCTCGCCGTCAAAGCGGATGAAGCGCGCCATCTGCTTGCGGAAGCACTCGCAGTGATAATCGACCGTTTCGCGCGTCATCATCTGGCGCATATCCGTGCGGCCGGACGGGTCGCCGATCATGCCGGTGCCGCCGCCGATGAGCACGATGGGCTTGTGGCCGGCGTCCTGCATATGCTTCATCGCGATCAGCTGCATGAAATGCCCGACGTGCAGCGAATCCGCCGTCGGGTCAAAGCCGATGTAGAAGGGAACGGACTCCCTGCCGAGCATCTCGTACAGCTCGTCTTCATAGACGGTCTGTTTGATAAACCCCCTCTCGCGGAGGGTATCCATCACGTTTTTAGCCATTTATCGAACCTCTCTTCGTGCGGGGGCCTGCCCGCGCAGTATGGATGCGTTGTCTGCGGCGCAGCGCGTGCGCCATCCCGCTCTTTGGCGGGCCGCGCGACCCCCGCGGGCGCACCTGTCTGCCGCATCGCTATGATTCTATCATATTTTCGCGCATTTGTAAAGTCCGCGCGCGGGCGGACGGGGTTTTGCGAAAAAAATCGCGCGACGCGGCAGGATTTTTTGGCAAAAATATTGATAATTTTTCAGGAGTATGGTATAATTTTAGTCGGTCAAACCGACAATGTTACGGACAAATTTATATCGGAGGAAGTAGTATGCACTATTCACGCGAAGTTGAAGAGATGATCTGCGTAACCAAGGGCCCCAACCACGGCCCCGCGCCCATCCCCGAAGAAGGAAAATGGGTCCAGGCGAAAGAGATCAAAGACATTTCCGGCCTCACGCACGGCGTCGGCTGGTGCGCGCCGCAGCAGGGCGCCTGCAAACTGACGCTCAACATCAAACAGGGCGTCATTCAGGAAGCGCTCGTCGAGACGCTGGGCTGCTCGGGCATGACCCACTCGGCCGCGATGGCTGCCGAGATCCTGCCGAAGAAGACCATCCTCGAAGCGCTCAATACCGACCTCGTGTGCGACGCGATCAATACCGCGATGCGCGAGCTGTTCCTGCAGATCGTGTACGGCCGCAGCCAGTCTGCCTTCTCCGACGACGGTCTGGTCATCGGCGCGGGCCTCGAGGACCTCGGCAAAGGCACCCGCTCGCAGATCGGCACCATGTACTCCACCGCCGCCAAGGGCGTACGTTACCTCGAAATGACGGACGGTTATGTCCGCCGGCTGGCTCTGGATGCGAACAATGAAGTGATCGGCTACGAATTCGTCAACTTCGGCAAGATGATGGACTTCGTCAAGGGCGGCATGGACGCCAACGAAGCGTTGCAGAAGGCGACCGGCCACTACGGCAGATTCACCGAAGCAGACGGGGCGGTCAAGTACATCGACCCCCGCAAAGAGTAAGGAGGTAGCGAGCTATGAGCATCACGTTTGAAGGTTACGAAAGAAGAATTGCCCAGATCCGTCCCGTCATGGACAAGTACGGCATCAAAGATTTTGAAGACGCGAAGCGCATCTGCAACGAGAAGGGCTTCGACGCGTACGAGATCGTCAAGAGCGTGCAGCCCATCGCCTTTGAGAACGCCGGCTGGGCGTACACCCTCGGCGCCGCCATCGCCATCCAGAAGGGATGCACGAAGGCCGCGGACGCCGCGGAAGCCATCGGCGAAGGCCTGCAGGCATTCTGCATCCCCGGCTCGGTCGCCGACCAGCGCAAAGTCGGCCTCGGCCACGGCAACCTCGCCGCCATGCTGCTGCGCGACGAGACCAAGTGCTTCTGCTTCCTCGCGGGGCATGAGTCCTTTGCCGCCGCGGAAGGCGCGATCGGCATCGCGAAAAACGCGAACAAGGTCCGCAAGGAGCCGCTGCGCGTCATCCTCAACGGTTTGGGCAAGGATGCGGCGTACATCATCTCCCGCATCAACGGCTTCACCTATGTGCAGACCAAATACGACTACTACACCGGCGAGCTGACCGTCGTGAAAGAGACCCCCTACTCGAACGGCGAACGCGCGAAAGTCAAGTGCTATGGCGCGGACGACGTGAGCGAGGGCGTTGCGATCATGATCAAGGAAAACGTCGACGTCTCCATCACCGGCAACTCGACCAACCCGACCCGCTTCCAGCACCCCGTCGCGGGCACCTATAAGAAATGGGCGTGGGACAACGGCAAGAAGTACTTCTCCGTCGCATCGGGCGGCGGCACGGGCAGAACGCTGCACCCCGACAACATGGCGGCGGGCCCTGCCAGCTACGGCATGACGGATACGATGGGCCGTATGCACTCGGACGCGCAGTTTGCGGGCTCTTCCTCCGTCCCTGCGCACGTCGAGATGATGGGCCTGATCGGCGCCGGCAACAACCCGA
>DXFD01000052.1 GCA_019114625.1 Candidatus Borkfalkia faecigallinarum
GTCGTGTCCAACGGCGTCGACCCCGCCTTCGCCCCCGCCGCCGTCCCCAAGCCCGCCCAATACGCGGACAAATTCTGCATCCTCACGACGGGGCGGCTGGTCAAGGAAAAGTGCCAGGAAGACCTCATCCGCGCGATCGCGCACTCCCGATACGCCGACCGCATCCAGCTGTTCATCGCGGGCAACGGCCCCCTCGAAAAGGCGCTGCGCCGCGCGGGCGGCAGGCTGAAAAACCCGCCCGTCATCGGCTTCCTGCCGAAGGAGGAACTGGCGCGGACGATCAACTTCTGCGACCTGTATGTGCACCCCTCGTACGCGGAGATCGAGTCCATCGCCTGCGTCGAGGCGATCACCTGCGGGCTGGTGCCCGTCATTTCGGACAGCAGGATGTCCGCGGCGAAGCACTTCGCGCTGGACGAGCACAACCTCTGCCGCGCCAACGACGTGAAGGCGCTGGCAAACGCCATCGACTTCATGATCGAGAATCCCGCCTTCCGCGCCAAACAGCGGGAGGAATACATCCGCTACGCCGAGCGCTTCCGGATCGACAAGTGCATCGATAAGATGGAGGAAATGTTCGCGGACGCCGTCGCCGGCCGCCACCGCGAACAGACCTGCTGAACCCCGCAGGCAAAAGCGGAGGACGAACCGTCCTCCGCTTTTTGATTTGTGATGAAAGAAATTTACATTGCGAGCAGGATGCCCTGCAATTCGGCATAGCTGCGGGCGAATCGCTCGGCGCCCGCGGCGCGCAGTTCCGCCTCCCCGCGATACCCCCAGAGCACGCTCACCGAGCGCATCCCCGCGTTTTTCGCCGTCTGCACGTCCGTCTCGCCGTCGCCGACGAAGGCCGCCTCCGCGGGGGCGACGCCCAGCTCCTTCAATGCGAGGAGGGCGAGGGTCGGGTCGGGCTTGACGGGGACGCCGTCGCGGTTGCCGAAGACGGCGGAAAAGCCGTACGGCTGCAGGAGCGTCGCGCCCAGCTCGTCCGCCGCGCGCTGGCTCTTGTTGGTGACAACGGCGAGCCGCATCCCCGCATCCCGCAGCGCCGCCAGGCATTCCCCCTCCCCCGCGAAGGGGCGGGTGCGCTCGTTTTTGCAGCCAAAATGCACGGGACAATAGACGTCTTTATAGAAATGTTCCGCCTCGGCGCGCCGCGCGGGCGGGAGGGCGCGCTCCGCAAAGAGCAGCCCCCCGTTGCCGACGTAGCGGCGGGTCTGCTCCAAAGTGATGGCGGGGCAGCCGAACCGCGCGAGCGCCTCGTTCATACAGGCGTTGAGGTCGGGCAGCGTGTCGAGCACGGTGCCGTCCAGGTCGAACAAAACGGCTTTTAACATGATCTTCCTTCTTTATCAGAGTTTTTCGATCGCCCGGACGACGGTGTCGAGGAAGGCGCTCTCGCCCACCCGATTGACCTTGAAAAAGACCGCCCGGCTGCCGCCCGAAGTGACGGCGGTGACTTTGTACTTCCCGTTCGCTCCCGCGACGGCGAGCACCATGCTGACGCGGTTGCCGCCGAACCAGGAGTACCGCTCGTACACGCGCACGGCGCAGTCGTAGCCGTCGCCGCTCATGTCGCTCTCCTCCTCGAAGGAAGCGGAAGCGCTGCCGTCCATCACGGCAGCGTGCAGCGCATCGACGATGGTCTTGAAATCCCCTTCCACCGCGCGTTCAAACTTTGCCATATCCCCTCCTGAAAATCGGCTCCCCCGCCAAAGATCCGCCGAGATCCGTCGGCACGGCGAGATTTTCGTGCGTTCATTCCCGAAAAAGGCAAAACCACGCTTTTGCGCAGCGCGACCCTATTTGGCAATCCCTTGCCTTTCGCAGGAAAGGTGAAGCCGCCGCGCGCTTTCAAAGGTGTGCCCTTATTCGCGCAAAAAGAGGGCAGAGCCCTCAAAAATCGCAGGATCTCGCAGGCAGCAGCCTGCCGAGAGATCCGCGAGAGCATTTCACATCTTCTCCGGCACGCCGATGCCGAGCAGGCCGAGCGCGTTTTTCAGCGTGATCAGCGTCGCCTCGGTCAGCGCGAGGCGGAAGGCGCGCGTGCCCTCTTCCTCCGCGTTCAAAATGGAGCAGTCGAAGTAGAACTTGTTAAACACCTGCGCCAGATCGACCGCATAGCGGGCGACGTAGCAGGGCTCGTACTTTTCCAGCGCGTCGTGCAGCGTCGCGGGGAAGTCGGCGAGGCGCTTGACCAGCTCGAACTCCTGCGGGCAGACGGACGCAGCCGCGGGCGCGGCGTACCCGCCCGCCTTTTCCAGCACGCTGCGCGCGCGGGCGCAGGTGTACTGCACATAGCAGGAGGTCTCCCCTTCAAAATTGAGGACTTTGTCGTAGGAGAAGGTGATGTCCTTGATCTTGTTATTGTACAGCGCGCCGAAGATGACCGCGCCGACGCCCACCGTTTTGGCGACTTCCGCGCGGTTTTCGAGGTCGGGATTTTTTTCCGCGATGACGGCGGACGCCTTTTCGATGCACTTTTGGATGACGTCCTCGAGGTAGACGACCCGCCCCTTGCGGGTGGACATGGAACCGTCCTCGAGCGAGACCATGCCGTACGCGACGTGGACGAGGTCCTTCGCCCACTCCTTGCCCATCAGCTCCAACACTTTGAAGAACTGGCGGAAGTGCAGGTTCTGCTGGTAGGCGACGACGTACAGGCACTTATAAAAATCGTAGGTGTTTTTGCGGTAGACGGCGGCGGCGATGTCGCGCGTGGCGTACAGCGAAGCGCCGTCCGAGCGCAGGATGATGCAGGGCGGCATATCGTACGCGGAGAGGTCGACGATCTGCGCGCCCTCGCTCTCGACGAGCAGGCCCTTTTCGCGCAATTCGTCGACGACGGGCTCCATCTTGTCGTTGTAAAAGCTCTCGCCCGCCCAGCTGTCGAAATGCACGTCGAGCATGTCGTAGATCCTGCCCACGTCTTTGAGGGTGAGTTCTTTGAACCACTCGAACAGGGCGACGCTTTCGGGGTCCTTCTCCTCGATCTTTTTGAAGAAGGCGCGCGCCTCGTCGTTGAGGGAGGGGTCCTTTTCCGCCTCTTCATGGAAGCGCACATACAGCGCGTTGAGGGCGCGCAAGCCCCCCTGCTCGATGACGGAACGGCTGCCCCAGCGCTTGTACGCGGAGATGAGCTTGCCGAACTGGGTGCCGTAGTCGCCCAAGTGGTTGATGCCGACGGGCGTGTAGCCGAGGAATTTGTGCAGTTTGTACAGCGCGCTGCCGAGGACGGTCGTCGAGAGATGGCCGATGTGGAAGGGCTTGGCGATGTTGACCGACGAATAGTCGATGCAGACGGTCTTGCCCCTGCCCTCGTCCGAAGAGCCGTACTTCTCCCGCTCGGTCAGGATGCGCGTGAGCGTCTGCCTCGCCCAGAAGGCGCGGTCGATGCGGAAGTTGACGTACGCGCCGACGGCGGACGCCTCGGTGACGACCTCGTCGACGGGATAGGAAGCCGCGATCTCCTGCGCGATGAGCGCGGGCGCCTTGCGCAGCGCCTTTGCCAGGCGGAAGCAGGGGAAGGCGTAGTCGCCCATTTCCGTGTTGGGAGGGAGGGCGATCGCCGAATAGATCTCCTCCTGCGTGAGTTCGCCCGCGCGCAGGCGGGCGGCGATGTGGCGTTTGAAGTCCATAGTTACCTCTTCCGATTCTTTTCCGAAACAGTTTAGCACATTTTTGCGATTTTGACAACTTTTTCGCTTTTCGCCCGCCCTTTTATTTTGATTCTCCGCCAAATTGTACTATAATGGATTTTGAACGAAACCAAAACAGAGGATGCAAAACCATGAAACTGGGAGTCGTAGGCCTGCCGAACGTCGGCAAATCCACCCTGTTCAACGCCATCACCCACGCGGGCGCCGAGGCGGCGAACTACCCCTTCTGCACCATCGAGCCCAACGTGGGCGTCGTCGCCGTGCCGGACGAGCGGCTGGACAAGCTCGCCGCCCTGTACGACAGCAAGAAGATCACCCCCGCCGTCATCGAGTTCGTGGACATCGCGGGGCTGGTCAAGGGCGCCTCGCACGGCGAGGGGCTGGGGAATAAATTCCTCTCGCACATCCGCGAGGTGGACGCCATCGTACACGTCGTGCGCTGCTTCGAGGACGAGAACGTGACGCACGTGGAAAACTCGGTCGACCCCGTGCGCGACATCGCGACCATCAATTTGGAGCTCATCCTCGCCGACATGGAGACGGTGCAAAAGCGACTCGACCGCGCGAAGAACTCCGCCAAGGGCGGCGACAAGAAGTTCCTCGTCGAGGCGGAATTTTTGCAGCGGGTGTACGACCACCTCTCCCGGGAACAATGCGCGCGCACCATGGCTTTGACGGAGGAGGAAAAGGAGCAGATGCGCGAGCTCTTCCTTCTGACCGCCAAGCCGGTCATCTACGCCGCGAACATCTCCGAAAAGGATATGGGCAAGGCGGAGGCCGATCTGCCCCTCGTCAAAGCGGTGGAGGCGTTCGCCGCCAAGGAAGGGAGCGAGGTGCTCGTCATCTGCGCCAAGACGGAGGAGGAACTGTCGCAGCTGCCGCCCGACGAGGCGCAGATGTTCCTCGAAGAGCTGGGGCTGCAGGAGAGCGGCCTCGACCGGCTCATCAAAAAGTCTTATTCGCTGCTGGGGCTGATCAGTTACCTGACCGCGGGCGAAAAGGAGACGCGCGCTTGGACGATCGCCAAGGGCACCAAGGCGCCGCAGGCGGCGGGCAAGATCCACACCGATTTTGAGAAGGGCTTCATCCGCGCCGAGGTCGTCGACTGGGAGACGCTGCTCGAATGCGGCAACTACAACGCCGCCAAAGAGAAGGGCAAAGTGCGCTCGGAAGGCAAGGACTACGTCATCAAGGACGGCGACGTCGTGCTGTTTCGGTTTAATGTGTAACCCCTCGGGAATTTCTCGGCAGGCTGCTGCCTGCGAAATTCTCCGATCATACAAGACAACCCCGCGGGCACGCGCAAGCGCCGGCCGCGGGGTTTTCCTCGGCGCGGCATTTTTCAGGGCACACCTTTGAGAAATGCCGCGCCTTCACCTTTCCCCTTTCGCCGCCCCACGCGGCGCAATGGGCAAAAGCCAAAAGTGTGATTTTGGCTTTTGCGAAATTTTATAAACGGGGTTCACGAAAAAAGTTTTAAGCTGTTAAAACTTTTTCCCGTGAGAGAGAGGGCGCTGCCCTCTGCGCCGCGCTTGGAAGGGCACACCTTTGCGAACGCGCGGCGCATTCACCCGCTGAGGTCGCAGGTATGCGACAAATGGAGTGCGCTTTGCCAAAAGTGCGATTTTGGCACGCGCAGTAAGTTTTAAGAAAGTGTTCACGAAAAGTGTTCACGAAAAAAGTTTTAAGCTGTTAAAACTTTTTCCCGTGAGCGGGAGGGAAAACCCGCCGTTCGCGTTGCTCGGCGGCCGGTTTTCCCTCTTTGCGGCATAATAAGGGCACACCTTTAAGGAATGCCGCAAATTCACCCTTTCCGCAAAAGCCTTGCGGCAAATCGGGGGCAAAAGCCAAAAGTGTAATTTTGGCTTTTGCAAAATTTTATAAATGGAGTTCACGAAAATCTCGGCGAGCTGACGCCTGCGATTTTTTGTGAGTTGGAAAAGTCTGCCGCCCGCTCCGAAACGGAGCGGGCGGCGATGTACTGTGCGGGAACATAGAAACTATTTCTGTTTGCGAAAATACGGCCGAAAGAAAATCTTCCTCCCCGCCGACTTCCCACCGCGGCTCGCGGGCACGGAGCCGATCCGCCTGTCAGCGATCGATCGGTTCGGATGCCGCGGACAGATAGGGAAGCAGCGCCGCGATCAGTTTTGATGCCTCTTCTTCTCCGCCGATCAACGCTCCGCGGGTCTCATTGACCTGCACGGTGCCGTCGCAAGCAATGTCGACGGTGTACAGCATCTGTTCGTCGCCCTCGCCGAGCAAAACGGAAACGCTGATCTCCGGATAACATCTTTTGAATGTAAAATTTCTGCGATATTGCTGCTCTTGTAAAAGCTCCGAAACCTCCGCCGCCTGCTGCGTCTGCGGCTGGAAATCGACGACGCGCGGACGGACAACACCTTGCTCGTCGCTTTCATAGTGGGTGATCAGAAGAATGGATATATCTTCTCTTTCAAAAGAAGCGAGCGGATGAGCGACGAAGTTGACCGTCAGCCACGCCGCGAGCCCGCCGACGATCCCGACGAGCAAAACGATCGCAATGATTCGGGTAATGACTCTTTTGACCATCTTCGATTTCCTCTTTACATCATTCAATATAAAACTGCCGGCAACGGATAAAACTGAAATTGCAAATAGATTTCTGTTCCCTCTATGACTTCTGTAATACCAGGGATAGAATCGATCATTGGATATCCGGAAACGTATTTATGCTCGCGATTTTCTCTAAAAAAACTGATCGCATGATTAATATTGTCATAATAGATTTTGTAACTTTATTATACCACAGCTTTTGCCTCCATTCAATATTCAATTGTAATATATTTGTCATATTTTTGTAATAAGCAAAAAGCTTGCCGCGATTTGCGGGAACGTGTGTCCTTTCGAAACGACCAAAACGCCCGCCGCCCGCTCCGAAACGGAGCGGGCGGCGAACCGACCAAAGCAACCAACGGGCGGCACGGCCGAAGCAAACGGCGGGCCGCGGTTTTTAATTTTGTCGCTCCCACCGGCATTCGCCATAGGTGTCGTACAGCAATGCGGCGGCCGCGGCGGGGTCGCGCAGCGTGTCGGCGGGGACAAAGACGCGCTCGTCCGCGGCGATCGCCGTCCAGCCCTGCGGCTGCGCGAAGACCGCTTCCGAAAGCCAGCTCTGCCAGAACGCCCTTTCTCCGATATATGTGACGGATGCGGGGATCACGACGGAAAACCGATCGGCATCGCCGCAGTTTGCAAACGCCGCGCCGCCGATCCGCTCGAGGGTGTCCGGCAAAATCAGCTCCCGCAGCGCGCCGCACCCCGCAAACGCATCGCTGCCGACGGACGTGATGCCCGCCTCGAGCGCGACCCTTTCGAGCGCGCCGCAACTCGCAAAGGTATACTCCTCAATCTGCCCGATGCCGCCGGGGACGGCGACCGAGCGGAGAGAGGCGCAATCGCGGAAGGCGCCCGCGCCCAACCCCGTCAGGGAGGCAGGGAGATCGACCTGCGCGAGGGCGGCGCAGCCCCGGAAGGCCCCTTCTCCGATGGTGCGCAGCCCCTGCGGCAGACGGATCTGCTGCAGCCGGCTGCAATACAGGAAGGCCCTGTTCCCAACGGACGTGACGGACGAGGGGAGTTCGGCCGCGGTGAGCGGAGTGTTGGCAAAGGCAAGTTCGCCAATGGAGGTGACTCCCTGCGGAATGGTTATCTCGCGCAAGGAGGTCGCACTGAAGGCATAATCGCCGACAGATGTAACGGACGCGGGCAGCTCGATCTGTTCGAGGCTGGAGCAGGCTTCAAAAAGAAAGGCATCGATCTCCCTCAATCCTGCCGGCAGGCGCACCGAACGCAGCGAAGTACAGTAGGAAAAAGCGGAGTAACCGATCGTCTGCACACTGTCGGGGATGACGATCTCCTCCAGCCGGTCACAGCCTTCAAAGGCACCGGGGCCGATCTCCCGCAGGGAAGCGGGCAGTTCGACCGCCTGCAGCGCAGAACAGCGGCTGAATGCCCAATCGGAGATGCTCTCCAGCGAGGCCGGCAGGCGTATGCTCTCCAGCGACATGCAATCGGCAAAGGCGCTGCTCTCGATGGTGCGCAAGCCATTCGGCAAAGAAACTTCGCGCAGCGAATAGCAGCCGTTCAACAGACTTTCGGGAACGGTTTCTGCCGCATAATCGAAAACGGCGGATTCTATGACGCTGCGATCGAAACCGCTGTGAAGGAAAGCCTGCGCTCCCGCATCCGAGAGGATGTGCAGCTCGAACTCGGGCGTGATGTACCAGTCCTCCCCTTCTCCGTAGTTGCCCGACTGCGAACCGATAAAAACTTCCGCCGCGCAGCGGTTGCCGAAGCGGTCGTCCCACTCTACCCGCCTGGTCGTGCCGAAATCGTCGCTGCGGTAGCTCGCGCGCGCGATGCCCATATAGTAACTGCCGTCCGTATATTCGGCGGCGTACCACAGGTCGGTCTCCGCAAAGGGCTCGACGGTATCCGTCAGGAGGCGGCATTCCCGCAGCGTCTTGTTCTTTGCCACCCCTGCCTTGGGGCAGTCGGTATCCAGCAGCACGCCGACGACTTTGCCGAACGAATCCATCTCGATCGCGATATACGGAAGGTCCCAGCGGCGCAGCAGCCAGTCGTACACGTCGACGACCGAAAGGCGCGGGCCGTAGTGGAGGAGGTCCTCCGCGGCGGGGATGCGCCAAAAGTGCGCCCCGCGGTATTCGAGCAGCGTACGGGAGGAATCGGGATCCGGCTCGCCGAGCAATTCGACGACCTCCGCGCGCGTGTCGCCCGGGCGGATCTTGCCCACCGTATCCGCATGGAACTTATCCAGCGCGGAAAAGAGGACGGGCAGCAGGAGCATCGCCAGCAGAGCGGCAGATAAGGCCGCCAGCAGGATCAGCCCGTTTCTGACCCGCCTGCCGCGCGGCGGCTGCGGCGCGCGCCCCTCCTTCCATGCCGCGAATACTTTTTCCTCGTCCATGATACCCTCCTCTTTTACCGCGAAGCACTCGCCGTCCGCCGTCCCGCCGCTGCGCACGCCTCCTTTACGACAAAGGTGCCGACTACGCGCGGAACCACTTCCAATCGACATACGTCTTGCACAGAAGCCGCGCCGCCGTGGCAGGGTCGGAAAGCTGCTCGACAGAAAAATTGCAAAGCTGCGAATAGTTCAGATGAGCACTCCACCCCGCCGGTTCTGAAAAGACGACGCTCTCCAGCGCGGCGCAGCCTTGCAGGCTGCCGGTCTCGATCAGGGAGACGGAAGCGGGGATGCGCAGTTCGCGCAGCGATACACAGTCCGCAAAGGCGCCGCTCCCGATCTCTTGCAGCCCTTCCGACAACTCCACCTCCGTAAGAGAACTGCATCCTTCAAAAGTGCCCGAACCGATCGCCGCGACGCCCGCCGGGACGACGACCTTCTCCAGCGCGGCACAATCCTCAAAGGCTCCGTAGCCGATCTCCCGCAGCGAAGAGGGAAGCCTGACTTCCCGCAAGTCGCAGCCGACAAATGCCATGACGCCGATCCGTTCCAGCCCCTCCGGGAGGACGATCCGTGTCAGCGTCGTACAGCCGAAAAATGCGGAGTCGCCGATCGTCCGCACACTGTCCGGCACGACAAACTCTTCCAGCAAAGTATCGTTCTGAAAACTGCCCATGAACCCGCTCGGGATCTCCTCGATCTCATAATCGAAGCACACATGTTGGATCAGGCTGCAGTCGATGTCATACGCATCATAACTAAACTCATCGATACCGGCGTCCGAGAGAAAATGCAGTTCGCGGTCATAAGACAGATACCAGTCATCCCCGCGAAAGAAGCACGCAACGCGATTGGCGACGGAAAGTTCGCCCCTGCAGGCGTTGCCGAAAGGGTCCTCCCACTCGAGCGAAGCAATTCCGGCTGTCCGGCGATAAAAATCCGCCTGTGCGACGCCCATATAATAGCTGCCGTCCCAATAGGTCGCGGCGTAGAATATGTCTGTGCGCTCATATGTATAGGCTTGCTCGGTGAGCAGCCGACAGCTGCGCAGCCGTTTGTTCTGCTGCCGATCTTGCTCTTCCCTCCACAAATCTCCTTCCGTATCCAACAGAACGCTGCAGACCCCCTCCTCCGCAAAGTCGACGGTCACAAAGTACGCCCGCCCTGCATGCAGCGCGGCATACACGGGCCCGGCCAAGCCGCCGACGCCCAACAATTCGCCCGCGCGGCTGACCGCATACCGATACGCGGAAAGATCTCCCCTGACCGCATCCGGCTCGCCGAGCAATTCGACGACGCGCTCATGGCTGTCGCCCGGCGCGATCTCATACGCCCCCGCTACCTGTCGGCGGCCGATCGCTCCTGCCGTGACGGGCAGCGCAATGCCGAGCAGGATCATGGTTATACTGATGCCGAGGATCAGCGCGAGCTTCCACCCGCGCAGCGCCCCTTTGGCCGACGGCTCTGTCTTCCCGGCAGTCCTGTTTCCTTTTCCTCGCATATTCCCCTCCTTTTTTCCCGCGAAGCACTCGCTGTCTGCGCACCGTTTTGCCGTTCCTCACCGCTCCTTATGCGATATCGGCGGCTTTTTTATTTTTTCTTAAACGTACAGCTCGGATAATTTTCACATCCGTAAAAATACCCGTATTTTCCGTTGCGCAGGATCAGCTTCCCTCCGCACCGCGGACATCGGCCTTCCGCGATCGTCTCCTGCATACGCCGGATATTCTGCAGATGTTCTTCCTTTTTCAGCGTATCTGCGCGCGCATTTTTCAGTGCCAACAGCGCGCTTTCCATCTGCTCGGTCGTCAGCTTCGGTACTCTGCAAATGTGAATGACTTGCAATAAACGGGCAAGCGGGACTGCCGTGCGCGATTGCAGAAATTGCGTATTGTTTTGAACGAACACGACCACCGGAAAGAGAGGTATCCCCTGCGGCAATACTTTCCGTAAGCGATATACATGCGTATCGTTTTGTTTGACGGGATTATAGAACTTATTTTTGACTTTCCCGTGCGCGAGGACCTGCGTCCACTTCTGTTGCTCGTCCGAACCGTAAATGCGACCCGAATAGTTTTTTGTCTCGATGACAAAAACACCATTCTCATTGATCAAAATATGGTCTATTTGGCAGGATGTCTCCCCGTCAACCAGCTTATAATTATTCAGCACATATTGAACACCCGGACGTGTCGCGCCGAGGACCCGCCGCACTGTCCTTTCCCCCTGCCACCCGCGTATCGTCGGCGACTTTTGGCATATCTTAAAAATGATCGCGGCAAAAAAAATGATCACGATCCCATAAAAAACAATCATTTGCCCTTTCCCCTCTCTTATTCTTTGTTTCGGCGCCTATCTTTCCGCGCGATAGGCAGCCCGCTGTATGATCATTGCGATTATATCATATCCTGCCGTAAAAAGCAATGGCTCTTCCCAAACCATATAATTTTTCGACAAAGATCGTTCATTCCGACGCCGCGCACCGATCGAACGCCGCGCGGCAAACGCCCGCCGCCCTGCCCGCGCCGCGCTTAGGGCGCGGACACAAGCGACACAAAAAAGCAGCCCCGCCCCATCCATAAAAGATCCAAACGGAAAAAGGCCGCCCTTACGGGCGGCCCTCCGGCGGCGCGGGGGGCTTCCTCTCCGTTCAGCGGTCGGATAGGCTGAGCGACTCGATGGCGACCGAGCCGCCGCGCACCGCTTCCATGCGCGAGAGGAAATACTTTTTATAATAGCGGAGCACTTCGTCGTTCTCCGACTCCGTCTTGACGCTCTCCAAAAGGAGGCTGTTTTTATCGTAATCGGAGACGGCGACGCCGAACACGGACGCCGAGCGGAACACGTCCTCCATCTCGTCGCGGCGGAGGCTGTGCAGCTTGATGAACAAGATCTCCTTTTTATGGATGGCAAGGTCGGTAAAGTCGAGCACCTTGATGACCTCGACCGAGCGGTTGAGCTGCTTTTTGACCTGTTCGAAGGTCTTGTCGTCGCCGACGAGGCTGATGGTCATGCGCGAGACGGTGGGATCCTCCGTCTCGCCGACGGTGAGGCTCAAAAGGTTGTACGATTTGCCGGAAAACAGCCCGGAGATCTTGGCGAGGACGCCGACGTCGTTCTCGACGTACAGGGAGATCCAGCGCTTTCTGGGACGGTCGGAAAAAGTCATCTCACTTGCCCTCCTTTTTGTATTCGGTGATCATATCGGACAGGGCGTTGCCGCCGGGGACCATCGGCAGAATGTCCGCCTCGCGGTCGATGATGCACTCGATGAGCGTGGGCGCCTTCGTGTTGGACTTGGCGCGCGCGAAGGCGTCGGCAAGCTGCCCGCGCTCGGTCACGCGGATGCCCTCGATGCCGTAGCTCGCCGCAAGCTTGATAAAGTCCGGCACATAGGGCGGGCATTTTGCCGAGGGGGAAGAACACCACGGCCCGCAGCTCCTGCGCTTGCGCAGGCAGGTGCAGGAATACCTGCCGCCGTAGAACATCTCCTGCCACTGGCGCACGTTGCCGAGATAGGAATTGTTGAGGATGACGATGGTGACGGGCAGCTCCTCGCACACGGCGGTGGCGAGCTCCTGCTCGTTCATCTGGAAGCCGCCGTCGCCCGCGATGCAGACGACGGGCAGGTCGGGGCGGCCGAGCCCGGCGCCGATGGCGGCGGGGAGCCCGTAGCCCATCGTGCCCAGCCCGCCCGAGGTGAGCAGACGGCTCTCCCCTTTCAGCTGCAAAAACTGCGTCGCCCACATCTGGTTCTGCCCCACGTCCGTGGTGAATACGGCCTCGGGAAAGGCCGCGTCGATCGCCTCCATGACGTCCTGCGGACAGAGGTCTCCCGTCCGCTCCATCGCGAGAGGGGTCTGCGCTTTGAGCGCGCGCAGCCGCTCCGCCCAGCCCTCCGCGTGTTTGGGCGGGAGAGCGATCTCGGCGAGCTTTTCGATCGCCTCCTTCGCGTCCGCCACGATGGGGACGTCCACGACGATGTTGCGGGAGATGGAGGCGGCGTCGATGTCGATGTGCACGATCTTCGCGCCCTTGGCGAACTCCTCGATCTTGCCCGTGATGCGGTCGTTGAAGCGGGTGCCGATGGAAAAGAGCAGGTCGCACTCGGACACCGCCGTGTTGGACGCGACGTTGCCGTGCATACCCATGTTGCCGATGTACAGCGGGTGGTCGGCGGGGAGCGCGCCCTTGCCCATGATGGTCGTCACGACGGGCACGCCCAGCCGCTCGGCGAGCGCGGTCATGGCCTTGCCCGCCCCCGCGACGAGCACGCCGCCGCCCAGCAAAAAGAGGGGTCTGCGCGCGCCTTCGAGCATGGCGGCCGCCTTTTTCAGCTGCCCCATATGCACGCCCGTGGAGGGCTTGTAGCCGCGGATGGCGACCTCCGCCGGGTACTCGTCCGGCCCGAGCGCGTTCTGCACGTCCTTGGGCAGGTCGACGAGCACCGGCCCCGGCTTGCCCGTGCGGGCGATGTAGAACGCCTCTTTGATGATGCGGCCGAGATCCTCCCGGCGGCGCACGGTGACGGCGTATTTGCAGATGTTGCGGCAGATGCCGACGATATCCACCTCCTGAAAGGCGTCGTTGCCGATGAGGTTGGTCGGCACCTGGCCGGTGAAGCAGACGAGGGGGACGCTGTCGTAGTTGGCGGTGGCGATGCCGGTGACGAGGTTGGTCGCGCCCGGGCCGCTCGTGACGAGGCAGACGCCCGTCTTGCCCGTCGCGCGGGCGTAGCCGTCCGCCGCGTGGATCAGCCCCTGCTCGTGGCGGGGCAGCACGACGCGGAAATCCTCCTCGCCGTAGAGGGCGTCAAACAGGTCGATCGCCATGCCGCCGGGATAGGCGAACAGCGTATCCACCCCCTCGGCGACGAGCGCCTTGACGAACAGCCGTGTTCCTTTGATCTTCATGCTCTGTACCTCCGATTTGGATTTGCGGGCCTGGCGCCGCCGCGCCCCTCGCGGAAAAAAATCGCCCCGAACGGCCGTATAGGCCGTTCGGGGCGATCCAAAGACCGTGTTACCACCCGAATTCGGGAATATCCCGCACTCTGTGCCGCCGCGCGGCGCGCGGCCATGCCTTCCGATAACGGCGGAACGCCGTCGGCGCCTACAAGGTCTCCCCTTCGGGCCACCGCTCGGGAGCGACCTTCCGCGCCGCCTCGCAGGGACTTGCACCGTCCGTCCCCTCTCTGCGGCCAAAGCGCGCGCGTACTCTTCTCCGTCGTTGCGTTTGCTCCTTTGCTGTTATCATAGCACACGAAGGCGCGCTTGTCAATCCTTTTGGAAAGATTTTGCGCGCCGCCCGCCGCAAAGGATCGGCCCGTCCCCTGCGAAAGGATCGGCCCGCCCGACGCGAAAGGGTCAGTCCGCCTGCCCGTCCGCGTCCTCCGGCGCGGGGCGCTCCCGCCAACGGGCGCAGACGCCGTCCAGCACGGCGAGCACCTCGTCCCGCCCCCGCTTGGTCTGCGCGGAGACGGCGATGACGTTCCCCTCCCCCGTGCGCAGCGCCGCCGCCACCTTGCGCACGCCGTCGCGGACGCGCGTCTTGGCGAGCTTGTCCGCCTTGGTCGCGATGACGGTGAACGGGATGCGCGACGCGTGGAGGAAGTCCACCATCATCCGGTCGTCCGCAGTCGGCTCGTGGCGGATATCCGCGAGGGCGAAAACGTGCGCGATCTTCCCGCTTTGGGCGAAAAAGTCGTCCAGAAGGCGCGCCCACTTCTGTTTTTCCGCCTGCGAGACGCGCGCGAACCCGTAGCCGGGCAGGTCGGCGAGCACAAATTCGCCGAAATCGAAATAGTTGACGAGGCGGGTACGGCCGGGCTCTGCCGAGGTGCGCGCCAGCCCGCCGCGGCCGGCGAGCAGGTTGATGAAGGAGCTCTTGCCCACGTTCGAACGGCCGCTGACGGCGACGACCGGTTTGTCCGTCTCCCAAAATCCGCGGCGGTCGGCCGCCGAGGTCACAAACTTCACGTCCCGGATGATCATGGCGCTCACAACCCCACGATGGCGTTCTCGAACACGGTGCCGACGTCGGACGCCGGGATGAAGTGCAGGTCCTCGCGCACGTTGGCGGGGATCTCCTCCTCGTCGCGCACGTTGTCCTGCGGGATGATGATATTTTTGATGCCGATGCGGTGCGCCGCCAGCGCCTTCTCCTTCAACCCGCCGATGGGCAGCACCTTGCCGCGCAGGGTGATCTCGCCCGTCATGGCGATGTCCTTGCGGACGGGCTTGTGCGTGAAGGCGGAGAGGATGGCAGTCGCCATCGTGATGCCCGCGCTGGGGCCGTCCTTCGGGGTCGCGCCCTCGGGGACGTGGATGTGGATGTCCGTCTCCGCGAACGCCTCGGGCGGGATGCCGTAGCGGTCGGCATGGGCGCGGATGTAGCTGATCGCCGCGCGGGCGGACTCCTTCATCACGTCGCCCAGCTTGCCCGTGAGCAGGATCTCCCCCTTGCCGGGCATGGCGGAGACCTCGATGGTCAGCGTGGTGCCGCCGAAGCTGGTCCACGCGAGGCCGGTCGCCGCGCCCACTTCGTTGCCGTCCAGGCGGGCGGGGTCGTCCTGATAGCGGCGCACGCCGAGCAGCTCGGGGATCTCCTTCTCGGTGACGACCTGCTTTTCGAGCGCGCGGTCCTCGGCGTAGCGGACGGCGATCTTGCGGCAGACGGAGCCGATCTGCCGCTCGAGGTTGCGCACGCCCGCCTCCATCGTATATCCCTCGATGACGGCGGTGATCGCGCCGTCGGTCATCTCGAGGATCGCGGGCGTGAGGCCGTTTTCGGCGATCTTTTTGGGGATGAGGTAGCGGCGTGCGATCTCCCGCTTTTCGTCCAGCGTGTAGCCGTTCAGCTCGATCAGCTCCATGCGGTCGAGCAGGGGCGCGGGGATGGTCTCCACCGTGTTCGCCGTGGTGACGAACAGCACCTTGGACAGATCGTACGGGACTTCGAGGAAGCGGTCGCGGAAGGTGGCGTTCTGCTCGGGGTCGAGCACTTCCAGCAGGGCGGACGCGGGGTCGCCGCGCATATCGGAGGAAACTTTATCGATCTCGTCCAGCAAAAAGACGGGGTTGATGCTGCCCGCCTGGCGCATCGCGTAGATGATGCGGCCGGGGATGGCGCCGACGTAGGTGCGGCGGTGGCCGCGGATCTCCGCCTCGTCCTTGACTCCGCCCAGGCTCATGCGCACGAACTTGCGGCCGAGCGCGCGGGCGATGGACTTGGCGATGGAGGTCTTGCCCACGCCGGGCGGGCCCACGAAGCAGAGGATGGGCGCGTTCATGCTCTTGGTCAGCTGCAGCACGGCGAGGTACTCGGTGATGCGCGTCTTGACCTTTTCGAGGCCGTAGTGGTCCTCGTCCAGGATCTTCTGCGCGTCGGACAGTTTTTCGGTGTCCTGCGTCTCCTCCGCCCAGGGCAGATCGATCAGCCAGTCGAGGTAGTTGCGGATGACGGTGTACTCGGGCGAGGAGGGGGGCATCTTGTCGGTGCGGGCGATCTCTTTGAGCGCCTTTTCCTCCACCTCGGCGGGCATATGCTTGGCTTTGATCTTTTCGGTGAGGGTGTCCCGCTCGGCGACGTCGTCGCCCAGCTCGTTGTGGATGGCCTTGAGCTGCTCGCGCAGGAAGTACTCCTTCTGGTTTTTGTCGATATTCTGGCGCACGGCGGCGCTGATCTTCTTTTCCAGCTTGGCGATCTCGAGCTCGTCGTTGAGGCAGCGCTCGAACATCTTGAGCCGCTCGACCACGCCCACCGTTTCGAGCAGCTTCTGCTTGGTCTCCTCCTTGATGTGCAGATACAGCAGCGCGTTGCCGATGTAGGCGTCCGGGTCGGTGATGTTTTCCAGCGCGGCGGCCGCCTCTTTGGGGAAGCGGGGGTCGCTGTTCTGGATGTCGCGCATCACGTCGCGGGCGGTGCGGAAGTACGCCTCTTCGAGCACGGAGTCGCCGTGGACCGCCTTGAGCTCGTACACGTCGGCATACAGGCTGCCCTCCTCCTCGTATATCTCCTCCGCCTTCGCGCGGCAGATGCCCGCGACGGTCAGCCGCAGGTTGCCGGAGGGCAGTTTGGCGATCTGGCGGATGCGCACGACGGTGCCGACGGCGCAGACGTCGTCCGCGGCGATCTCGTCCTTGGCGGGGTCCTTCTGCATACTGACGAACAGCGTCATCTCCCGCTCGGACGCGCGCGAAACGGCGGCGAGCGAAATGATGCGCCCGACGTCGAAGGAGTTGACGGTATCCGGGAAGATGACCTTGCCGCGCACGGCGACGAGGGGGTAACGGACGATCTTTTTGGTTGACTTTGGCATCGTTTTTATCCTTGGAGGGAAACTTCCCTTATAACAGTATAACACAAGCGCGCGCATTTTACAAGCCCTTTTCGGGGCGGACTTTTTCCGCCCCCCGCCGAAAGCGCGCCTCTCCCCTCCGCAAAAAAATACGCCCCCGCTTTGCCGCAAGGCTTCCGGGAAGAGGGTGAATTTCCGCGATCATAAAAAAGTGTGCCCTTAACCATAGGGCTCCCAAAAAGGTGCGAAGAACTTTTTATAAAAACTTTCGCGCAAGCAAAACGACGCTTTTGCGCCGCGCAACTCAATTTGCGCGCAAGCGCCTCAGCGGGTGAATTTGCGGCTTTTATGAAAGGCGTGCCCCTAAAATAAGCCGCAAAGAGGGCAGAGCCCTCCCACTCACGGAAATTTGTTTCGTCAGCTCGAAACAAATTTCGTGAAAGACTTCCCGCCCGCGGCAAAGCCGCGGGCGGGGCAAATTTCTTCTTTAGACTGGGGCTTCAGCCGCTCCTGCGGCAGGCGAGGCGCAGCAGCGCCCGCACCGCGCGCGGCGGCCGGATGCAGATGATGGTCACCATGTCGCTTCCTCCCGCACTTCAAATACAAAGAGCGTCCCCGCATCGCAGAGGATGCGCGCCTCGTCCGCCGCGATCACGTTGCTGATGCCGCGGCAGCTGCCCGCACGCAGCGTCAGGTCGCAAAGCGGATACTTGAGCCCTTCACTCTCTATTATATGCGCCCGCTCCCCCGCCGGTGCCAGGGAAAGGGTGCGCCCGCGCAGACCGCGCCAGCACACCTGCCCGCGGGCGCAATAGGCGTCCACATAGTTGGTGTGCATAACGGTGAAAGCGCCGCGGCGAAACCCCGCGAGCAGCAGCTGCAGGTTGCCGAAGAGGTGGTCCTCCCGCCCGCCGCCCGCGCCGTAGATGTCGATGCGGGTACAGCCGCGCCCGAGCAGGAGTTCGAGCGCGATCTCGCCGTCGGTGAAGTTCTTTTCGGCGGGATAGGTGAGTGCGCCCTCCGGCACGAAGCCGAGTGAGTCGAAATCGCCCGCCTTCACGTCGATGTGCGCCCGGCCCTCCGCCCAGCGCAGCGCGCCGTCGCAGCAGACGGTGAAAGCGCCCGCGCAGTCCATCGCCCCGCGATAGGGCTCGCCGTTGAGGAAGATGACGCCCCGCTCCGCGCGCGGCGTTTCTTCCCCGCGCGCGTCCGGCTTTATGCGCGCCTTTTCTTCCCCGCGCGCGTCCGGCTTCATGCGCGCGCCTCGCGCAGCGCGCGGATGGTCGCCGCCTTGTCGGGCGAGCGGAACACGGTGTTGCCCGCGACGAGGATGTTCACCCCCGCAGCCTGCACGGCGGCGGCGTTCTCCTCGTTGATGCCGCCGTCCATCTCGATGTCCTTGTCCATGCCGTGGCTTGCAAAGAAGTTTTTCGCCTCCTCCGCCTTGGCGAGGGTGCGCTCGAGCAATTTCTGCCCGCCGCGCCCGGGATACACGCTCATCACGAGCAGCATATCCGCCTCCTCCATGCTGCGGAACAGCCCGCGCAGCGGGGTGTCCGGGCTGACGGCGATGCCCGCGCGCACGCCGAAGGAGCGGATGTAGCGCAGGACGGCGCACAGGTCCTTGCCGCACGCCTCGGCATGGACGGTGACGATGTCCGCGCCCGCGCGGATAAAGTCCTCCGCCTTGACGAGCGGGTTGACGCACATGAGGTGTACGTCCAGCGGCAGGGCGGTATGGCGGCGGACCGCCGCGATCATATCCGAGCCGAAGGTGATCTTGGGGACGAAGCTCCCGTCCATCACGTCGCAATGGATGAGGTCGGCGCCGCAGCGTTCCAGCTCTTCGACCGCCGCCCCCATCTCCGCAAAGTCCGCCGACAGAATGGACGGAGCCACGCATATCTTCTGCATTTTTCGCAATTCCTCCGCGCCGCCCGCCTTTCCCGGCAGGACGGCTGCATTCTTACTGCATCAATATAGCAGAGTGCGCCCCGTTTGTCAAGGGATACGGCGGCCGCGGGGCGGGTTTCGCTCCTCCGAAAAAAATTTCCGCCGCCCTCCGTACGGAGGGCGGCGTGCATCTCGCAAAAAAATCAAACGGCGCGCCATTCTTCGGCGAGGCGGCGCTTTCGAAATCGGCCGAACGGCGCGTCATTCCTCGCTTTTGCGGAATTCTTCGGGCAGGGGAATGACCGCCAGCACCGTGAACAGCCCGCCCTCCGACCGGAAGGAGATCTCCCCGCCGTAGAAGCGCACGACGTTCTGCATACTCTTGATGCCGTACCCGTGGTTCTGCGCGTCCGCCTTGCTCGTCTTGGGGATGCCGTTCTCGAACACGATGGGCGCTGCCGTGCGGTTGCTGACCTTGATCAGGCACATATCCCGCTCGCGCACGATCGACGCGACCAGCTCGCGCTCTTCCGCGCGCTCCAGCTTTTGCAGGCTCTCGATCGCGTTGTCCAGCGCGTTGCCGATAAAGGAATAGATGTGGTAGGAGCGCATGAAGGCGATCGCCTTCCCGTCCGCCGTGCAGACGAAGCGGATGCCCGCGTGCTCGCACTGGATCGCCTTTTCCGTCAGGATGATGTCCAGAGCGCGGTTGCCCGTAAAGAAGAGGAAGTTGATCAGCTCCCCTTCCATGCCGCCCTGGGCGATCTCCGGATAGTTGAGGATGCCCTGGCTCTCCCATTTTTTGAGGTCGTGGTATTTGACCTGGATCTTCTCGTTGTTGAGCTTGGCCTGCTCGTACTGCTGCTTGTCCTTTTCCAGCAGCAGGCGCAGGATGGTGTTTTCCTGTTCCAGGCTCTTTTTGTTCCGGTTGAAAAAGCACAGGGCGAGCGTGACCAGCGCATAGAAGCAGGAGATCAGCCGGAAGCAGATGTTGGCGACGGCGGAAGCCCGGCTCGCCGCCTGGCCGTAGTGCGTGAGGAAGATCGCCACGACCCAGAAGATCACGGCGGTATAGATGAGGCTGGGGTAACCGAACGACCACGCGGACAGGTCGGTGACCCGGCGCGCCAGCAGGACATACGCCAAAGGCAGGACGATCGCGAGGACGACGAGCATCACGATGTAATAGGCGTCGAACGGGACGCCGAGCAGCATCAGCGCGTAGATGGCCGAATAGGACACCGTGCTGACGATGTGCTGCAAACAGTAGATGCACAGCCCGAGGAAGATCGCCTGGACGACGTCGCAGCGGTAGCAGATCAGCACCGCCACGATGACGAGGCAGGCCTGGATCAGATAGTTCCAGGGGACGATCTCGCGGCCGATGGCCAGCAGGCCGTGCTCCACGCCGATCATGCAGACGGCGCAGCCGATGTAGCGCAGCGCGAACAGAGAGCGCTTCTCGCACCCCAAAAAGAGCAGCCCCACCACCAGGAGCTGAAAGAGGAATTCATCCCCGAACAGATAGAAAATATCCCGGATAACGTCAGCAAACTCAGACATTGACCCCGCCCTGCTCGTCGATATACTTCATGAAATGCGTCATAAATTCCTTCTGCGACTTGCGGCTGATGAACAGCACGACGCCGCCGGCGCACTCGATCTTGGATTTGTTGATCGCCGTTATGTAATTCATGTTGATGAGATAGCAGGCGCTGCACTTGGCGAAGTTCATCTCTTTGAGGGCGTCGTACATCTCGCGCATGGTGCCGCGGGTGCGGATCGACTTGATGCCCTCCGCCGTCATGATATGGAAATACAGGTTGTGCCGCTCGACTTCGATATAGACGATGTCGGACGCGCGCACGACGAGCTGCCCGTCCTTCGACTTGATGAGCAGCTTGAGCTGCTGCTTGCGCCACAAAAATTTCAGCGCCTTGTCGAGGTTGTGCTCTAAGGAGAGCTTGGTCACCGGCTTGATCAGATACCCGAGCGCGCTGACCTCGTACCCGCTGATGGCATACTGCGGATAGTTGGTGCAGAAGATGATGACCGCGTCCGGATTGTCCCCTTTTGCCCGGATCTCTTTGGCGACCTGGATGCCGTTGTTGCCCGGCATATTGATGTCCAGAAGGACGATGTCGTAATCGGAGCAGCCCGATTGGAGGAAGCTGTCGCCGTTTTCAAATTCCTCGATCCGGAGATCGAGCTCCCGCTCCGCCGCATAGGTCTGCAGCATCTCTTTCAGTCCGTCGGCGACGCTCTTTTCGTCCTCGACGATCACGATCTTATACATTCGTTTTTATGTAGATCCCCTTCCCGAAATTGCGAAAAAATATATTTCACGCATTCTCTATCATTTTAACACATTCTCAAAATATTGCAAGATGATTTTGGAAAAACGGCACAAGTGGAAGGATTTGCGGCACATATAGTCGGTTTTTCGGCACGGATGGCAGCGCGCTCCGCCGCGGCGGGCCCGCTTCGGCAAAGCGGAGCGCCCGCAGGCGCCCCGCCGTCCGTCCGGAAGATCATAGGACGGCGAGCAAAACTTTCCGCCCGCCGTAAAAGTCGCGCGAGAGGCCCGCCAGCACGGCGCGCCCGACGATGTCCTCCGTCGCGATGCCGCCCGGGACGGTGCGGCGGACGGTCAAAACGAGCGTATTCCCCTCCCCCGCCGACAGGTCCTCCACCCGCAGGCGGCAGGAGCCGCTCTCGTTCGGGAAATAGGCGACGAGAAGCACGTTTTCGGCAAAGTACGCCTCGTCGAGGTCGGCGACGCTCTCCTCCAGCGAGGGGAGCTCGGCGTACGCCTGCCCGAAGGCGCTCGCCGGAAAGCGGGCGCAGAACGATTCCTGCTCCTTGACCGAACGGAGGACGGTCAGCTCGTTTTCCCCCTCCTCCGAGCCTTCGAACCACCCGACGTGCGCATAGCGGACGAACCCGTCCTTCCAAACAAAAGGCGGCTCGTACGGACCGGCGCAGCCGATCGAAAAAAACCATGCGAGCGCGACACACAGCACCGCGCAGGCGCCCCTGCAAAATGTACGCATCCCGTTCACCTCCGCGTCTTTTATCCTTATGACGCGCGAGAGGCGCGTTTTGCTCGCCGCCGCAAAAACTTTGCCGCCCGCTTCCCCCCAAGGGAGCGGGCGGCTCTGCGGCGCGGCGCTACTTTCGCTCCGCCATCCGCCGCAGGGCCGCGAACACGCCGTGCGCCGAGCAGGTGTCCGCCTCGATCCAATGCTCCGCCTCCGCGATGTCCCAAAGGTAGTGGGCGTCCGAGTCGACGATGCGCGGCAGATCGACGACGCCCTCGCGCGCGCACTCGACGAGGGTGAAGCCCAAGGACGGGTCGAACGCGCCCAGCACCGCCAGCAGAGAGTTGGCGGGCTTGTCGATGTGGGCGGGGATGGCGATGCCGCCGAAGCCCGCGACGAGGCCCGCCGCCTCCTCCACCGAGACGCCGCTGCTGACGATGAGCAGGTCCTCCTCTTCCCCGATCGGCTCGTCGTTTTCGTCGAGGATGCGCTGCCGCCCGAAGATGTGCGGCTTGTTTTTGACGCGCAGGCGGGTGCGGGCGATGTGCGCTTCCAGCTTTTGCAAGTCCTCGTACCGCTCGAACAGGCAGAGGACGTGGATGTCCTCGGCTGTGGTCAGCTCCATGCCCGGCAGGACGACCAATCCGTTCTTTTTGCCGACCGCCATCGCCGCCGGGCAGTTTTTGCCGGTGTTGTGGTCGGCGAGGGCGATGACGTTCAGCCCCTTGATGAGCGCCATGTTGACGATGTTGTTGGGGGTGCTGTCCTCGTCCCCGCAGGGGCTCAGGCAGGAATGGATGTGGAAGTCGTAGAAGAGTTTCATAAAAAATTTCTCGCAATTCTCGCGCAAAGGCGCTGCGAATTGCCGAGAGGGAGGGCTCTGCCCTCGGCTTGCGCCTCTTTCGGGGCTTTATTTTTATTTATGGCGCAAGCCTCACCAATTTCTTCACGGAAAAAAAGTTTTAAGCTGTTAAAACTTTTTTCCGTGATTTGGAAGGGAAACCCGAACGGTTTTCCCCTCGGCGCTCGTCGTCGCTCGCCGCTATTTGCGGGCGGCACGCGATACGCGCTCCGCCCCGCTCGGCGCGGCGGCTCCTCCTCTTCCCAAAAAGTTCTTCGATACTTTTTGGGAGCCCTATGTTCGGGGCACGCCTTACATAACGCGCACCGCTTTCACCCCTTCCGTGAGCCGAGGTGTCGGCAAATTGAGTTGCGCGGCGCAAAAGCGCGGTTTTGCTTGCGCGAAAGTTTTTATAAAGAGTTTATCAAAAAGTTCTTCACGCCTTTTGGGGAGCCCTGTATTATTCCGCTCACTGCTGTTGGCGGGGCGGCGCACCCCGCCAAAGCGATCACACCCCGCACAGGCGGGCGACCGTTTTGGCGGCTTCAAAGACGTTCTCGTTGGCGCCCAAGATCCAGATGCCGAGCGACTCGGCGCGCTTGTACAGCGCCTCGTCCGGCTCGACGCCCTCGCACAAGATGATGCAGGCGCAGTCGATCAGCGTCGCGACCGCCGCGACGTTGACGTTGTTCATCACCGTCAGCAACGCACAGGCGTCCGTCGCGCGCGAGATGATGTTGCTCAAAAAATCCCCGCAGTAGCCCGTTTCGATCGCGCGGTCCTCACCCTTGGTGAACACGGCGTAGCCGGACTCCCTGGAAAACTCGGAAACGGTCATTCCTTCTCCTCCATCAGTTTGACGCAATGCAGGCGTCCGCCGCTCTGCACCACGTCCTCCGCATGGCAGCGGCAGGTGGGCGCGCCGCACGCGCCGCAGTCGATGCCGGGCAGCTTTTTGAGATATTCTTCCACCTGCATCAGCTTCTGCATCGCCGCAAAGCGGTCGGTGTCCAGCTGGAAGGAGGTGGACGGCGCGGGAGCTTTATCCCAGATGAAGAAGCTCTCGTCCAGTCCGTATTGCTCCATCGTCGCGGGGGGGATCTTCATCCTGTCCGCGAGCTGGCGCATCCGGTTGCGCGCGATGAAGGGGTTCTCGACGTTGAGCACGCCCCCCACGCACCCGCCCGGGCACATATTCAGCTCCACGAAATCCGCCCCGTCCAGCTTGCCGTCGCTCATCTCGCGCAGCAGGCCGAGCACGTTGCGCACGCCCGAGCAATGGATGTAATTGCCCAGCCCCAACGAATTGCTCTCCCCGCCCGAAGAGCCCCAGCCGATGCCCGAATACCCGCACTTGCTCAGCTTGCGCGGGCTGCGGACCTTGTTCATCTTCTCCACCAGGCGGAAGTAGACGTCGCTTTGGGAGAGGACGCCGGAGATATACTTCTCGTTGGAGACCTCCTCCTTGTGCAGCGAATACACCTTGGCGGGGCAGGGGGAGATGAAAAAGATGCCGATGTCGTCGGCGGGGATCCCCTTTTCCGTCGCCTGCTTTTTGGCGAGCTTGGCGGCCACTTTGGCGGGCGCGTAGACGTTGAGCAGCTGGTCGGCAAGTTCATGGAATTTGAGCAGGATCAGCTCCACGATCGCGGGGCAGGCGGTGCTGATGACCGGGCGCGGCAGCGCGCGCTTTTCCATCAGCTTCTTGGTGCAGTCGGTGACCAGCTCCGCCGCGAGGCCGACCTCGAACACCTCGTCGAACCCCAGCGCCAAAAGCCCCTCGATGACGTAGTTGGGATCGTCCAGGTTGTTGAATTGCCCGAACAGGGAGGGCGAGGGCAGGGCGATCTTGTAGCCGTAGCTGGCGACGAGGTCGAAACTGTCGTACACCGGCCGCTTGGCGCCCCCCTTGCAGCTGCGCACGCATTCGCCGCAGTTGATGCACTTTTCGTATAAAATTTTCGCTTTTCCGTTTTCGATGCGGATGGCCTCCGTCGGACAGCGGCGCATACAGGTGATGCACCCGATGCACTTTTCGCTGTCGAGGACGACCGTCTTCAGCGTTGGCATACTCTACCCCCTCGCGCGCCGATGCCGGCGCGCCCTTCTTAAAAGCAGATGCGCAGGAACACCGTCGTCCCCACGCCGACGGCGGTGTCGATCTTCATTTCATCGCTGTATTTTTTCATGTTGGGAAGCCCCATGCCCGCGCCGAAGCCCAGGCTGCGGATGTTCTCCGTCGCCGTGGAGTACCCCGCGCGCATCGCGAGGTCGACGTCGGCGATGCCGGGGCCGGTATCCTTGAGATAGATGTCGATGCGGTCGGGATAGATCTCGGCGAGCGCCCTGCCGCCGTGGGCATGGATGACCATGTTGATCTCCCCCTCATACATCGCGATGGAGACGCGGCGGACGGACGCGGGCGAGACGCCCATCTGTTTGAGCGTGCGCTTGACGCTCTCGCTGGCGTGGCCGGCCGAGGCAAAGTTCTCCCCGTCGACTTCGTATTCGAGACGGATGCACTCGCCCATGATCAGCCGCCCAACCCGTTGGTATAGAGGATGCCGCAGGCGACGAACAGGCGCTTTTCGGTCGAGAGCAGCACGATCCCCTTCGACTGCGCGAGGTCGATGACGGCCTGCTCCGGCTTTTTGCCGCGCACGAACACGATGCACAGCATGTCCATCATCTCCGCCGTGCGCACGACCTGCGGGTTCAGCAGCCCCGTCAGCAGCACGGACTGGTCCTTGACATACGCGAGGACGTCGCTCATCATGTCCGAGCCGCATGCGGTGTGGATCTCGGTGTCGAGGTTGTCCTCCCCGCACAGGATCTCCGCGTCGAGCAATTTGACCACTTCTCTGATCGTCATACAAAATTCTCCCGAAAATAGTTGGCGGCGCGCCGCCTTTGTACTATCATACCATACATCCGCACGCTTTTCAATCGATTTTTGCGATTTTTGCGGCTTCTTCACATTTTTTGTTGCAAAATCAAGCGCCGACGGCCTGTCCGCGGCGCTTGGGCGCAAAACGCGCGCCGCGGCAAATTGCCGCGGCGCGCGGAAAGGACGAAAATGGCAAAAAAGGGCGCTCACGCCGGAGCGAACAGCTGCATCCCGCCGAGCACGAGATAGCCCGCCGCGACGCCGACCGCGTACATGACGGCGAGCACGGCGAAGGTGCGGCCGATCTTTTTGGCGTTTTTGAACAGCAGCAGAAAGCCCAGCCCCGCGTTGGCGCACACCCCCGCGACCAACCCGCCGAAGGACAGCCCCCCGAGCACATACGCCTGCGAGACGAGCACGCTCGCCGCGCAGTTGGGGATCAGCCCGACCGCCGCCGCGACGAGCGGCTGGAACCAGTACCCGCCCTGCAAAAAGGCGGAGATGGCGTCCGACGCGTAGTGCATCGCGAAGCCAAACGCGAGGTTGACGGCGAGGATGTAGGCGAAGATCTCCAGCGCGTGCAGCAGCGGATGCACGAGGTAGCGGCGCAGGGCGCCGTCTTCCTCGTGGTCGTGGCCGCAGCGGGTGCCGTGGACGGATTCCCCTTCCCCCAGCTCCGCGAGCTTTTCCCGGCGCAGGAGGGCGTTGCACAGGTACCCCGCCCCCGTCGCCGTGACGAACAGGATCGCCACGAGGGGCATGACGGAGAAGGCCTTGGAGCCATCCCCCGCCGTCAAAAGGAGCACGATCGCCTCGTCGCTCGTCGCGATAAATACGGACAAAAGGGTGCCCGTGCGGATGAGGCGGCGGTCGTACAGCTTTGCCGCCATGACCGAAAACCCGCATTGCGGGATGATGCCCGTCGCCGCGCCGAGCAGGGGCGCGAGCCCGCCGCGCAGCACGTTGCTCTGCCGCGTGACGGCGGTGCGCCGTTCGAGCAGCTCGATGAGCACATACATCAGGAATAAAAAGGGAAAGACGCGCACACTGTCCCACAGCGCGTCCGAAAGGATATCCAAAATTTCTCCCACGGCGTACCTCCTCTCCGTTCAAGCCGCGGTCTATTATAGCGCGAACGCGCGGAAAGCGCAACCGTTTTTTGCCGCCCGCGGGCGGTTTTCCGCCGAAAGCGCAACCGTTTTTTGCCGCCTGCGGGCGGTTTTCTGCCGAAAGCGCAACCGCCTCGACGCGCCGCAGACGGCAAAAGCGGAAAAAGCGCGGCAAAAGGCGGCACAAAAGGCGGCGGCGCGGCAAAGCGCATAAAAAGAGGCATGGCAAAAGGCGGCCCCGCGCCGCGGAGCCGCCCCGACAAACTTATCAAATATGCGCGCCGCGCCCCGTCGAACTTACCGGGTGCGCGCGCGTTACGCCGCGCCCCGTTCGGGCTGTCCGATCGTGCGCGCGCCGCGCCCCGTCAAACTGACCGGATGCGCGCGCGTTACGCCTCGCCCCCGTCCGGGCGGGCGGGACGGGCGCGGCGGAATAGCCCCTCGCGCGCGGGCGAAACCTTGCCGAGCTTGGCGCGCATCTCCTGCAGGGTCAGCGGCACGAAGGACGCCTCCTGCTCGTTTTCGGGCACGGCCTCGTAATCCTCGTCGTGCGAGAGCAGGGAAAGCTCCGTCTCCGCGTCGAAGAGGTGGATATGGCGGGCGTCGACGGCCAGTTCCGCCACGTCGCCCCGGGCGATGTTGCTGCGCGGGTCGACGCGCACGACCATGTCGGAAGAGCGGATGCCCTCCTCCTTCCCGGCATCCAGGCGGCAGCACAGGTGGGTATCCGAGCCGAGCTTTTCCACGACCTCGACCAGCGCTTCGATGACGGTGTCGGGCGAGGCGGCGAGGAAGTTCTCCTCGTCGTGGATGTCCTCCGGGCGGATGCCGAGGATGAGCGGCTTGTCGGTATCGACGTACGCTTCCGCGTTGCGGATGCGCATTTCCACCGAGCGGGGCAGCGCGATGCGCTTGCCGGCAAACGCGACGCACACGCGGTCGCGGATGCGCACGAGGCGGGCGTCGAAAAAGTTCATCTGCGGCGAGCCGATCAGCCCGGCGACGAATTTATTGATGGGATAGTCGTACAGGTTCTGCGGGGTGTCCGCCTGCTGCATGAACCCCTCGCGCATGACGACGACGCGGGAGCCCATCGTCATCGCCTCGACCTGGTCGTTGGTGACGTAGAGGAAGGTGGTGCCCAGCCGCGCGTGCAGCTTGGCGATCTCGGTGCGCATCTGCGCGCGCAGGCGGCCGTCCAGATTGGAGAGCGGCTCGTCCAGCAGAAAGACCTTCGGCTCGCGCACGAGCGCGCGGCCGAGCGCGACGCGCTGGCGCTGCCCGGCGGAGAGCGTCTTGGGCTTGCGCATGAGGCAGTCGGTCAGCCCGAGCACGGCCGCCGCCTCGCGCACGCGGCTGTCGATGTCCTGCTTGGAGACCTTGCGCAGCTTGAGGCCGAACGCCATGTTGTCGTACACCGTCAGGTGGGGGGACAGCGTGTACCCCTGCGAGAGCATCGCCACGTCGCGGTCCTTCGTTTCGACGTCGTTGACCTTCTTTCCGTCGATATACAGCTCGCCCGCGGTGATCTCTTCCAGCCCGGCGATCATGCGCAGCACCGTCGATTTGCCGCACCCGGACGGGCCGACCAGCACGACGAACTCGCCGTCGCGGATATTCAGGCTGAGATCGGTCACCGCGGCGACGCCGGACGGGTACACCTTCCCCAACCCCTTGAGCGATAGTCTTGCCATATGCAAAATTTCCTCCGTACCTTCGTTGTTTTCGTTTGCTCACTCTATTTTATACTATTTTGCCGCAAAAAGCAACGGCAAAGCGCAACAATTTTTGCGAGGAAGCGCATCCGTTTTGCCAAGTTTTGCGCGTGCGGCGCGCCCGCCGCCCCTTTTTGTCCTCCTCGCCCCTTTTATGCTCCTCTCCCGTTTTTGCCCTTCCGCCCGCCCCGCGCGCGGCGGGGGCGCGCCCCCGGGCGGCTCCCTTTGCCCGGCTTTGCGCGCAAGCGCCGCCGAACGCTTGTTTTTTCGGCGCGCATCTGCTATAATGAAGACGCGCAGGGAGTATCCCGCGCGCGATGCCGCCCCTTTCCCGCGGCGGCGAAACCGAATCCGCGCGCGGCCCGTGTGCCTTATCCGTATGGACATCAATAAATACGATCCGAAATTCCGGCTGCACCGGCGCGACCTGCTGGGGCTGACCGACCTGACGCCCGAGGAGATCTTTGAGCTTCTCTACGCCGCCAAGGCGATGAAAAAGAAGTTCCGCGTGCATGAAAACAGCGCCTTCCTGCGCGGAAAGACGGTCGCGCTGCTGTTCGGCAGCGCCTCCACCCGCACGCGCGTCTCCTTTGAAATGGGCATCCGCCAGATGGGCGGCGACTATATCTACCTCTCCAAATCGGAGACGCAGCTCGCGCGCGGGGAATCCATCAAGGACACCGCCGCGATGCTGGGCCGCTACGGCCTCTCCGCCGTGGTGCTGCGCGCGCTGACCGAGGCGCAGACGCACGAATTTGCCTCGTACAGCGACATCCCCGTCATCAACGGCATCACCGAGGTCTCCCACCCGCTGCAGATCCTCTCCGACCTGTTCACGATCTGGGAGGTGAAGGGCAGGCTGGACAACCTCAAACTCGCGTACATCGGCGACGGGAACAACATCGCCAACTCGCTGATCATGGGCTGTTCGAAGGTGAACATGAACATGGCGATCGCCAGCCCGCACGGGTACAGCCCGGCGCGCGCGCTGGTCGAGCGGGCGATGCAGTTCGGCGACGTGCTCATCACCGACGACGTCGCCGAGGCGGTGGCAAACGCCGACGTCGTCTATACGGACGTGTTCATCTCCATGAACGAGGAGGACGACACCGAAAAGAAGCGCATCCTCTCCCGCTACCGCGTGACGAACGAAGTGATGAAGCTCGCCAAGCCGGACGCCGTGTTCATGCACTGTATGCCCGTGCACCGCGGCGAGGAAGTTTCGGCGGAGGTGGTGGACGGGCCGCAGTCCATCTTCTACGACCAGGCCGAAAACCGCCTGCACCTGAACAAGGCGGCGCTCGCGCTGCTGACGAAATAAACGCCCCCGCCCGCTGCGGAACGCAGCGGGCGGGGCCTGTCGAGGCAAACGATATGCACAGGGACATCGAAAGTTATCTGGAAGCGTGCGCGGGCAGCATCGCCGAGCTCGTCCGGATCGACAGCTCGCAGGCCGACCCGCTGCCCGGCAAGCCCTTCGGCGAGGGGGCGGCGCAGGCGCTGCGCCGCTTTTTGCTTTTGGCGGAGAGCTTTGGCTTCGCAACGCGCAATTACGACAACTACGTCGGGGAAGTGATCTTCGGCAGCGGCGAGCCCTTCGCCATCCTCTGCCACCTCGACGTCGTGCCCGCCGGCAGCGGCTGGACGCACGACCCCTTCGGCGGGGAGATCGCCGACGGGAAGATCTACGGCCGCGGCGCCACCGACGACAAGGGCCCCGCCGTGATCTGCCTGTACTGCCTCAAAGCGCTCAAAGACGCCGGCTTCGCGCCCGCGCGCACCATCAAGCTGATCGCGGGCTGCAACGAGGAGACGGGCTGGAAGTGCATCGAACACTACAACGCCTGCGCCGAAATGCCGAAGGAGGGATTCTCCCCGGACGCGGACTTCCCCGTCATCTATGCGGAGAAGGGCATCCTGCACATCCGGCTGGACTACCCGCTCGCGGACGCGCCCTTCACCGCGCTCCGCGGCGGCGAGCGCGAAAACATGGTCTGCGACTATGCCCGCGCCGAAGGCGCCGCCTTCGACCCCGCGCGCGGGGAAAAATACGGCGTCGCGGCGGAGGGGGACGGCATCGCCGCGCACGGCCGTGCGGCGCACGCCTCCACCCCCGAAGCGGGCGAGAACGCGCTGGAAAAGCTGCTGCGCTACTTTGCGGAGGAGAGCGAGGGCGCCGCGCGCGTCGCGGCGGACCTGTTCGACGACCGCCTCGGCCTCAGACAACTGCGCGACGAGACGGGCTCCCTCACCCTCTCGCCCGACGTGGCGAGCTACCGCGAGGGCGTGCTGTCCGTCCTCGCCGACATCCGCTACCCCGCGTCCATGCGCCGCGAAGAGATCCTCGGCAGGCTGGAAGAGCTGGGCGTCCCCTGCACGGTGCTGCACGCCCAGGCGCCGCTGCTGAGCGAAAAGGAGGGCGCGCTCGTCTCCACCCTGCGGCGGGTGTACGAGCAGGAGACGGGGCAGGCGGCGGAGCCGATCGCGATCGGCGGCGGCACCTACGCGCGCGCGCTCGAACGGGGCGCGGCGTTCGGCCCCGAGTTCCCCGGCGAACCCTCCACCATCCACCAAAAGGACGAGTATATCTCCCTCGACAACGTGCGCCGGCTGCTGCGCATCTACTGCGCCGCCATCCGCGCGCTGACCGAGGGGGAAAAGAAGGGCTGACCGCGCCCCGACGGGGGCGGCGCAGCGCCGCCCCCCCGGATACGATGCGCGCCCTCCCCTTACGGGAAGGGCGCGCGCCCCGCGGCGGCAGCCGCAAAAGCTGAGCGAAAGGGCGCGTCCCGCGGATCGCGGGGCGTGCCCTCCTTTTGTTCCGGCTCCGCCGCCCCGACGGGGCGGCGGAGATCTTCATGCGTTTTCGGGCAGGGGCGGCGGCTCCCCGAACGGGGCGTCCTCCGCATAGGAAGCGCCGTCCGCGCGGGAAGCGCCTTCGGCATATGCGGCGCTTTGCGCACGCGCGGCATCCGCCGCGCGGGAAGCGCCCGCGTTCCTCCGTTCCGCCGCGGCGCGCCGGCCCTCCGCGCGCGGGGCGTCCGTCTCCCCCGCCGCGCCCGCCGCAGCGGCGCCCGCCTGCACGAAGTCGGCCGCGCGCACCTCCTTCCCGTACAGGCGGCAGCCCGCGGCACGCATCGCCTCGAACACGGCGTCCGAGAGCGCCTGCGTGCGCTCGTGCAGCGTCTCGCCCGCGACCGACGCGGGGTCCACCGCGGGCAGGATATGGATGATGACCTTCTTTTTTCCGTGCAGGAGACGGCGCAGCTTGGTCTCGCGAAATTCGATGAAGAGGGGCAGCACGGGGACGCCGAACTTGGCGGCGTAGCGGAAGGCGCCCGACTGGAAGGGGCGCAGCTTTTCGTACTGCGGCCAGAGGGCGTGTTCGGGATAGAAGTTGACGATCTTGCCCCGCGCGACCAGCTCGCCGACGGCGTCCTGCAGATTTTTGATGTCGCGGAAGCGCGTGCCGACGGGCAGGAACCCGCCCGCCTTGAAGATGCGGCCGAGCGCCCCGCGCTTCAAGAGATAGTAGGAGCCGGTATGGAAGGTGCGGAAGGGCCCGAGCGCGTTTTTGACCATGAGCGTGTCCAGCGTGTGGACGTGGTTGCACACGGAGATCGCCCCGCCGCGCACCGCGCGCAGGTTCTCCTTCCCCTCCACGCGCGCGCCCTGCGCGAACCAGGTCACGACCGGGCCGAGCGCCGCGACGATCGACAGGATGACCGCCCGCCGCACCCGCTCGAGCGGCTTTTCCGGCAGATAGTCGTATCCCCGATCGATGTCCAGCGCGTCGAAGGTGCGGTGCTTTTCATTCATATCGGTCGCGAACTTCCCCTGCTTTTCCAGCAGGGCCTGCCGCGCGCGCAGCTTTTTTGTCATACGCTTCTCCCGTATTGTCATTCCTTTCTATTATATTATACCACGGCGGCGGAAATTATGCAACCGCCGCGCGCCCCTGCCCGCAAAAAAATCACAGGGCGTCCATCTCGTCGAGGGTGAGCAGGAAGGCGGGGATGAAATGCTCCATAAAATAGCGCAGGCAGGGCAGGTCGCGCGCGCGCAGGTCCGCCTCGATGGTCTCCTTCGCCTTTTTGAACTCGGCGTTGCCGCCCTTGAGTTCTTCGAGGCACTTGACGTAGGCGGAGAGCTTGTCCGCCGCCTTGACCAGCTTGTATTCGTAGGCGGCGGTGTCCGCCTTGACGCAGGGGGCGAAGGCGGGCGCGAGTTCGGCGGGGAGCATGGCGAGCAGCTTTTCGCAGGCGAGATCCTCCAGCTTGCCGTACGCGCCGCGGATCTCGCCGTTGAAGTACTTGACGGGGGTGGGGAGGTCGCCCGTCATCACCTCCGCGCTCTCGTGGTACAGCGCCCAAAGCACCGTCTTTTGGATGTCGGGCGCGTTGCGGAAGATCTCGGTGTCGATGACGGCGAGCGCGTGGGCGAACATCGCCACCTGCTGGGAGTGCTCCATGATGTTTTCGTCGCGCGCCGAGCGCATGAGCGACCAGCGGCGGATGTACTTCATGCGATCCAAAAAGGCAAAAAAGTGATACATATCCGTTTCCTCAAACAAAGTTGCCTTTATTGTAGCATAAAATCCGTTGACTTTCAATCGCTTTTACTCTATAATTGAAATTGCATTTTTCGACACGGCCTTCGCGCCCCCGCCGGGGCGCGCGAAGTTTGTGAATACAACCGCATATCCGCCGGGGGTGCTGTAAAAGGCTGAGATCATACCCTTTGAACCGGACAGGATAATACCTGAACGGGAGGTTTCAAAGATACGTTTCGGCTCGCCCCGCAGGGGCGAGCCGTCTTTTTTATGACGTCGTTCGGCGGAAAAACAAGGAGGTTTTATGTCTCTTACCAACCTGCTGAGCGCCTATGTCGGCACGCAGGAGACGCCCGAAGGCGAGACGCTGTACATCTACAACGGTGTATGGACGTCATTTGCCAAAGACGCGCTTTCCAACGTGTTCTTGTATCTTGCGCTCACCGCATTGGCCGTTTTGATCCTGGTCGGTATCTTTGTACGGCTCAAAAAACCTGCGTTTTTCGGCACATTCGTCAAATTTGCCGTCGCCTTTGCCGCGGGGCTGGCGTCCGTCATTCTCGTGACCATGCTCGCCCTCGAGTTTTTCGACATGCAGGAAAACGGCTATCTGTTTGATCTCGTACTTTGGCCGACCGTCGCTGCGGGCGTCGTCATCGTTTTAGGCATTGCCGCTTGTTATGTGTGCAGCCTGTACTCTCCCAAGGCTTTTCGCGCCACGCTGATCATTTCCGTCGTCGCGCTCATAGCCGCCGTGATTGCCCTGTTCGTCTGTTTGAGCGTATACTTTACTTCGGGCGACGCTGCCGAAAACAACGGCGTGTCACAAGAATCCATCGACAGCCTCGGCCTCTATCTTTCTTCCGCCGGCCTCATCGTCGTGATCGCTATATTAACTTTTCTGCTCGGCCGCCGGGATAAAAAGGGCTTCGACACCCGCACGATCGCCTATGCCGCCGTCTGTATCGCCATGAGTTTTGCCCTGTCCTATATCACGCTGTGGAAGATGCCGCAGGGCGGATCGATCACGCTGGCCAGCTTGCTGCCGCTCATGCTCTACTCGTACATGTTCGGCGTCAAAAAAGGCGTGTTCGCCGGGCTCATCTACGGCTTTTTACAGGCAGTACAGGACCCTTGGCTCATCCACGCCGCGCAGTTCCTGCTCGACTATCCCGTCGCCTTTGCAGCCATCGGACTGGCCGGGATGTTCCGCAACGTCAAAGCGTTTGAAAACAAGCCGCAGCTCGGTTTCGCGCTCGGCGGCGTTATCGCTTCCGTTTTTCGCTATCTGTCGCACCTTTTCTCGGGCGTGTTTGCCTTTTCCGAATATGCGACGAGCGACAATGTTTGGCTGTACAGTCTCGGATATAACTCCTTCGTATTTGTCGACATCGCCATCGTCATCATACTGGGCGTGATCGTATTTTCGTCCAAATCGTTCATGACTGTCGTCAACCGCTATGCCGCGCCCACCGCGGGCAACCCGGCCGCCGCAGGCAAGCAGGACGCCAAAACGAGCGAGCCCGCCGCCGAAAACAAATAAACTTTCCTCCGATAGCAAAACCGCCGCGGCGCACATTCGTGCGCCGCGGCGTCCTTTTTATCATAAGAAATCGTTTTTATCCGGCGTCCTTTTTATCATAAGAAATCGTTTTTATCCGGCGCCGTTTTTTGCAAAGGGAGATCACTGCGCGTCCCCGTCGTCGTAGCCGTATTCCTTCAAAAGGTTCGCCTTGTCCCGCCAGTCGTCCTTGACCTTGACGTAAGCGGTCAGAAATACCTTGCTCCCCAAAAAGGATTCCATCCCATTGCGGGCGCGCGAGAGCGTCTCTTTGAGCGCCTTCCCCTGCTTGCCGATCAGGATGGCCTTGTGGTTCGCCTTTTCGCAGATGATGTCGAGGTCGACGTCGTAGATGTCCCCTTCCTCCCGTTTTTGGAACTTGTTGACCAGCACCGCGACGCCGTGCGGGATCTCCTTGTCGTATTGCAGGAGGATCTTCTCGCGCATGATCTCGGCGATCATGAATTTTTCGCTCTTGTCCGAGAGGACGTTTTCGGGGAAGAGGGGCTCTCCTTCGGGCAAAAGCGCGGCGATCGCGCCCAGCAGCTTGCCGATGTTGCGGCCGCGGCGGGCGGAGACGGGTACGACGTCGCAGTCGACGCCCTCCTCAAACAGCTTCTTCGCGTCCGCGGGGATGTTTTCGGCGGGCATGATGTCCGTCTTGGTATAGGCGATGAGCATGGGGATGCCGAAGGAGCGGTAGTGCTTCATCAGCGACACGTCCTCGTCCGAGACGCCCTTATGCCCGTCGTGCACGAAGAGGATGACGTCCACGTCGCGGGCGGAGCTCTCGGCGGTGCGCATCATGCGGTCGGACAGCGCCGTCCTCGACTTATAGATGCCGGGCGTGTCCGCGAAGACGATCTGCGCGTCCTCGGTGTTAAGGACGCCGAGGATGCGGTCGCGCGTGGTCTGCGGCTTGGGGGAGACGATGGCGACCTTTTCCCCCACCAGCACGTTGACGAGGGTGCTCTTGCCCGCGTTGGCGCGGCCGATGACCGCGACGGTGCCGCTTCTCATTCCGCGTCCCTCCCGATGCCCATGTCCGCGAGGACGCGCTCCTCGCGCGCGCGCATGGCGGCCTTGTCCGCCTCCCCCTCGTGGTCGTAGCCGAGCAGATGGCACAGCCCGTGCACGGCGAGGTAATACAGCTCCCGCCGCAGCGAATGGCCGTACTCCGCCGCCTGCTCCGCCGCCCGTTCGCGGCAGATGACGACGCTGCCCAAAAACAGGTTGCCTTCCTCGTCCGCGTCGAAGGGGAAGTCCGCCCGGCGGATCGGCCTGCCGAGGATGCCGTCCAGGTTGGGGAAGCTGAGCACGTCGGTCACGGCGTCCTTGCCGCGCTCTTTGGCGTTGAGGGCGCGGATGTCCTCCCCGCCGCAAAAGACAAGTTCCGCCGCGAGCGGGGCGTCGCTGTCGATATCCGCCGCCGCATACTGCTCGAGCGGGGAGACGTCAAACCCTTCCTCCCCGCATTCGACGATCAGTTTTGCCATATCACTTTTTATCTCCCGTAGATTTATCCTCCGCGGCGTCCGCCTCGCGGCGCTTGAGCTTGAGCTTGGGGTACTGCACGCGGCTGTGATAGACGCCCGTCAGGCAGCTGACGATCGCCTCCTTGATGACGGTGAGGTCGCGCATGGTGATGTCGCACTCGGCGAACTGGTCGAGGTCGACGCGCTCCTCGATGATCTCGCGCACGGCCGCCTCCACCTTTTCGGGCGAACGCACGGGCAGGGTGCGGGAGATCGCCTCGCTCGCGTCGCAGATCATCACGACGGCGGCGATCTTGGTCTGCGGCTTGGGGCCGCTGTACGAGAACTCCTCGATGTTGACGTCGCCGTCCGACATCTTCAGCGCCTTCGCGTAGAAGTACTTGACGGGCAGCGTGCCGTGGTGCTGCAGCGCCACGTCCGCGAGGATCTTGGGCAGGCGGCGGGAACGGATGAGGTCGTACCCGTCCTTCGCGTGCGAGCGGATGATGTCGACGGACAGCTCGGGCGTCAGCTCGCTGTGCGGGTTGAAGCCGGACTGGTTCTCGGTGAAATATTCGGGCTGGCGCAGCTTGCCGACGTCGTGGTAGTAGGCGGCGGCGCGGGCGAGGGCGGTGTCCTCGTTGAGCGCGATGGCGCACGCCTCCGCGAGGTGCGCGACGACGATGCTGTGGTTGAAGGTGCCGAAGGCGCGGTCCTTGAGTTCGCGCATGAGCGGCGCGTCGTGGTCGGTCAGCTCGCGCAGGCGGTAGTCGGTGATGCAGTTGAAGAGCGCCTCGAACACGGGCAGGAGCGCCATGAACAGGATGGCGGAGAGCACGCCCGCTTCCAGCCCGTACAGCAGCAGCCAGAGAAGCTGCAAGCCGCGGTTGTATTCGAGGCAGGCGATCATGACCAGGATGGGCACGCAGACGGCGAATCCGGTCAAAAAGGAGCGGATGCGCGTCTTGACCTTGCTGCCCACAAAGATGGCGACCATGCCCGCCGAAAAGATGAGCAGCGGCGTGCTGCTGAGCGCGTTGGCGTACTCGTTGAGGACGGCGAAGTTGGAAAAATGGTCGATGGAATAGAGCATCAGCGCGAAGATGATGTTCAAAAAGATGGCGTCCCGGCGGCCGAACAGCAGCAGCGCCAGAAGCGCCAGGAGCGCGATCGGGCGGGAATAGATGTTGAAGAACAGCCCGAAGAAATAGCAGATGACCAGGCAGGTGTCTAAAAGCAGAAAGAGCAGCCAGATGCTTTTGGGGGTGGCGAGGATGCTCTTGTCCTCGAAGATATAGTAAAAATAGACGGTGAGGAAGAGCATGAACAGGCTCGCCGCCAGATAGATGAGGGTGTTGAAGCCGGACACGATGTAGTCGGTAAAGCTCTGCCCCTCGATGTGCAGGGTGTTGACCCAGATAAAGAGCACGACCAGCGCCATGAGCAGGATATAGTTGCCCAAAAAGATCAGGACGCTCTTGACGCACTCGTTTTTGCCGAAGACCTTGTTGGTCGCGGCGGGATCTGCATACCTCATCGTTTTTTCCTCTCCTCTCGCGCGCTTTCGCGGCGGGCGCCGTCCCGCTCGTACGCGCGCACGATCGCCATGACCAGCGGGTGGCGGACGACGTCTTTGGCGGTCAGCGTGACGACCTCGATCCCCTCGATGTTTCTGAGGACGGACACCGCGTGTTTGAGACCGCTGCGCTTGCCGGCGGGCAGGTCGATCTGCGTCACGTCGCCGGTGACGACGACCTTGCTGCCGTCGCCCATGCGGGTGAGAAACATCTTCATCTGTTCGCAGGTGGTGTTCTGCGCCTCGTCGAGGATGATGAAGGCGTTGGACAGCGTGCGCCCGCGCATATAGTCGAGCGGCGCCACCTCGATGACGCCCTTTTCCATCAGCTTGGCGTAGCTCTCCGGCCCGAACATCTCCTGCAGCGCGTCGTACAGCGGGCGCAGGTAGGGGTCCACCTTCGTCTGCAGGTCGCCCGGCAGAAAGCCGAGCTTTTCCCCCGCCTCCACGGCGGGGCGGGTGAGGACGATCTTTTCCACCTGCTTGGCCTTAAAGGCGCTCACCGCCAGGCAGACGGCGAGATAGGTCTTGCCCGTGCCGGCGGGGCCGATGCCGAACACGACGGTGTTCTTTTTGATCGCGTCGACGTACTTCTTCTGCCCGAGCGTCTTGCACTTGACCGGCTTACCGCGGGAGGTGAAGGCGACGACGTTGCCCATGACCTCCTCGATGCCGTCCAGCCCGCCCTCGCGCGCGAGCTCGATACAGTAGGCGATGCGGGACTTGTCCACCCCCTCGCCCGCGCGGACGAGGCGGAGCATCCCTTCCAGCACGCGCTGCGCGCAGGCGACGTCCCCTTCCTCCCCCGCGATGCGGATGTTCGTCCCCTCGACGGAAAGGAACACGTTCAGCTCGCGGGCGACGATATTCAGATTTTCATCCAATGTGCCGAGCAGCTTCTGGAGGGTGTCCAGATCGCCCGCTTCGACGATCGTTTTTGTCTGCATTCTTTCGATTCTTTCCTGCTTTCTTTGCTCTTGCCCCGCGCTCAGCCGGAGCCGCCCAGATTGACCGCGACGCGCACCCGCACGACGAGGGACACGGCGCAGACATAGCTGCCCGCCCGCTCCCGCACGGTGCAGGAAGCGGACACGAGCTCGCCGCCCGCCCGCAGCCGCGCCGCCGCGACCGACCGGGCGCGGAACTGTTCGCTGTCCGCCGCGCCGACAAATTCCGCCTCGTAGCCGCACAGCAGGCTGCACCGCGCGACGGCGGGCGTCGGACGGCGCTCCCCCTCCTCGGTCACAAAATACCCGCCGACCAGCTCCCGGCCCGCGGCGACCGATTCCCCTTCCGCGGCGAGCGGGGTGCCGCGCAGGACGGTCAGCTCCTCCACGACGCCCGCGCGCGGGGCGACCAGCGCGGACGCCTGCGCGGGGGCGGGGGCCTCGGCGCTCTCTTCCAGCGTGACGGTGAGCACGCACCCCGCCTTGCCCACGGACGCGAACACGACGCCGGGCAGGGACAGCAGCGCGGCTTCCGCCGCGTCCGCCGCCTCCGCGCGGTACAGCGAGAAGGGGGAAAGCCCCGCCTCCGCCAGGATCTCCTCCGCGCGCGCGGCATAGCGGGACGCCGAGCCGACGACGCGCACGCGCAGCACGAACAGATCGCCCGCGGCCGCCAGCGCGAGCGCGGCGAGCGCCCCCGCGAGGATGCCCGGCCTGCGGCGCAAAAAGGCGGCGGCGCGCGTCAGCCCGACGCTCTCTTTTCTGGTTACAGTATAACACGAACGGGCGAAAATTGCAAAAATTTTTTCGGTTTCTTTGGATTTTACACAGAAATTCAGCCGCGCGGGCCCCGTTTTGCGCACGTCGCGCACGCGGATGCCCGCCGCCGCCAGCTTTTCGAGCGCGCGCAGCGGCGCCGCGCCCGCAAGCTCCATCCGCACGCCGAAGAGCGGCGTCATGCCCCTTCTCCCCCGAATTCGACGCGCCGCACGTCGCCGCGCAGCAGCAGGTCTCCCCCGCCGTAGCGCGCCACGCGCAGCCCTTCCCCCTCCACGCGCACCTCGCCCTCCCGCACGCGCAGGGTGATCGAGGAAGGGGAAAACGCCGCGATGCCCTTCACATTCTCAAAATAGGCGCACCGCCCCGCGTACACCACCGCCTTGCCGCCGCCGAACGCGACGTCCTCGTCCGCGCCGATGCGCGAAAGAATTTCGTCAAACAGCCGCATCGTTCCACCTCCCTTCCGCGCCGCCTTTGCTCCGGCTTTACACCAACTCTGCGCCCGCGCGCCGTTCCTTTGCGCCGCTTGCGCGCGGCAGCCTTTTCCCGCCGGGCGGGCGGGACGCCTTTGCGCCGCCTTTGCGCCGACTTCCCGCCGCCTTTGCGCCGGCTTCCCGCCGGACAGCCGGGCGCACGGCCGCGCCCCATAGTGTATGCGCCGCAAAATCCTTTTATGAGCCGCGCAACCGTGCAGCGCCGCTTGTAAAACGCGCAAAAATCTGCTATACTATATCTGTCTTTCCAAAAAACCGTCGGCGGCCCCGCACGGGCGGAGCCGCGCCAAAGGAGGAAGCGTTTGTCAACGATCCGTTCGGCGCGCACGCGCCGCAAACTGCCGCCGCTGCGCCTGTTCGTATTCGCGGCGTCCGCCGTCCTGTTCCTGTCGATGATCGCCATCATCTTCCGCCGCCATGCCGCGGGGACGCTGGAGGGGCGCTTCGTCGTGCTGGCGGGCAACGCGCTGCTGTGGCTGGTGCCCTTTGCCGGGCGCGCCATCTTCCGCGACAAGATCGGGGACGCGATGTGGGCGATCTTCGTCATCTTCGCCTTCCTCGCCTCCTTTTTGGGGTCGGTGGAAGGGCTGTACGGGAGCGTATGGTGGTGGGACCTCGCGATGCACACCGCGTTCGGCTATCTCGGCTGCTTTGTGGGATTGTTCTTCGCCTGCAAGCTCGCGGACGTCGCCAAGCTGCGGCCGCTGTTCGTGATCCTGTTCTGCTTCGCGGTGTCGCTGATGTTCGGCGCGCTGTGGGAGATCTTCGAATTTTCGGGCGATCAGCTGCTGGGCAACACGGCGCAGGGGCCGCACATCCCCGACGGCGAGGGCGGCTGGTTCATCGACGTGCGGGACACGATGGAGGATATCCTCTGCAACACGGCGGGCGCGCTCGTCTTCGTGCTGCACTACGCCGCCCACGCGCTGAGCGGGCGCTCGCTGCTGCTGGACGGAATCAAGCGCGACTTCGCCCCCGCGGGCAAAGCCGCCCCCGCGGCGGATCTTCCCCCGCAAAAAGCCGACGCGGCGGAACTGCCGCAGGACGCCGACGCGGCGGAACTGCCGCAGGACGCCGACGCGCGGGAACTGCCGCAGGACGCCGACGCGCGTGCGGGCGGCGAACGAGAGAAAAAGGAGGCGTAAAAATGCCGATCTTACAATACAAATGCCCGCAATGCGGGAAAAAATTTGAGGAACTTGTGGCAAAATTCGACGACCCCGTCCCCTGCCCCGCCTGCGGGACGCGGGCCGAACGGGACTGGAGCGGGGAGATGTTCTCCTCGACGGGAAAAAAGAGCGCGCATTGCAGCGGCAACTGCAAGACGTGCGGCGGCTGCCATTGACGCCGCCCCGAGATCGCGCCCGCGCGGGTGACCCCGCGCGGGCGCGATCTCTTTTCGGCCGCCCTGCCGGGGCGGTTGCGGCGACGCAAAACGGCGCACAAGCACCCCCGCGATCTCTTTTTATAAGACGGCGGTGCCGTCCGCAAAGGAGCGCACGATGCCCGCCGCCCCCGCGCTCGCAAAGGAGGCGGCGAGATCCTCCGGGCGGGCGATCTTGCCGCAAAACGAAGCGTAGTAGCGGCGCAGCCCCGCAAAAAACCGCCTCTCCCCCAGCGCCTCGCGCAGCGTTTCAAACAGCAGGAGGCCCTTGTCGTAGGTGAGGCAGGCGTAGGCGAGCTCCCCCGGGAAGTCGGCGAGCGGGCGGCTGAGCGAGGTGTCCGCCCGCCCGAACACCTGCTGCTGCACGCTGCAATAGGCGTCGAGGGCGCGACGCGCCCCGTCCACGATCTGCTCCCGCGTAAAGCCCCACGCGGGCGCGCGCTCGAAGAAGAGGAGGGTGGAATACTCCGCCAGCCCCTCGTCCATCCACGCCTCGCGCGTCTGGTCGCTGCCGACGGCGGCATACCACCACTGGTGCGCCGTCTCGTGCACCGCCGCGTAGAGGGCGTCCTGCCCGCTCGCCGCGTCGGACACGAAGGCGAGGGCGGGGTACTCCATCCCCCCGTAGCAAAACCCCGTCTGCACGAGCGAATAGCACGGGTACAGATACTTCCCGAAGCGGGCGGAAAAGAAGCCGAAACACTCCCCCAGCAGGCGGAGGGTGCGCGCGGGGTCGGCGTCGTCGTAATAGTAATAGCGCAGCGCGACGCCCTCCCGCTCTGTCTGCAGGACGGAAAACCCCTCGCCGAGGACCAGCGCGAAGTCGCGCGCGTTTTCCAGCCGATAGGCGCACCGCTTTTTGCCGCCCGACTCCTCCGCCGAGACCGGCTCCCCCGAGGCGGCGACGGTGTACGAGGCGGGCAGCGTGAGGGCGACCTCGTAGTCGGCGCAGGCGCTGTAAAAGGGATCGCCGTTGGAGCTGTACACGCACGCGGCAAAGCCGCGCCCCTCCTCGTACACGCACAGCACGGGATAGAAGTTGCCGAGGTTGACGGCGCGGCGGGCGATGCCGGTGCGGTGCTCCACCCGCGCCAGCCGCAGGCGGTAGCGGATGTCGAGGGTGACTCCGTCGCCGGGGAACAGGCTCTCGCGCAGGTGGACGCGCAGCACGTTCTCGTCCTCGCCGCACACCTCCCAGCGGTCGCAGGGCGTCACGGAGAGGATGTCCGTCCCGCCCTCGCTCGCGCCGTCGTAATATGCGCGGGACGCGTAGGCGGCGGAGACGGGCGAATACTTCGCCCCCGCGCGGTAGGCGTTGCCGTAGAGGTTGAAGTCGATGTACGTCAGCTCGGTGTCCGCGCGGTTGGTGAAGGTGCATTGCATGGCGGCGGAGAGCACGCCGTCCGCGTACTCCGCCTCGATGACGTACCGGTCGCGCGGCTCCCCCTGCGCGGCGCACCCCGCAAAGGGGAACGAGGCGAACAGAAGGAGGAGAGCCGCCGTCAGGCAGACGATCTTCCGCATCCCGAAAAATCTCCTTTTTGCCTATCGTATGCGCGGCGGGCGCGCCGTATGCCGGAAACGGCAAAAACCCGCCGCCCCGCCCGCCCGAACAAGCGGCAAACGCGCCCCGCCCGAACAAACGGCGGGCGCGCCCCGCCCGAAAAAACGGCAACCGCGCCCCGCCCGAACAAGCGGCGGGCGCGCTCTGTCCGTTCAAAAAACGGCGGGCGCGCCCGATTCGGATCGGGACGCACTTTCCGCCCCCGCCCTGCGGGCGGGGGCGGAAAGAAAAAATCGCCCCTCCGCCGACGAAGCCGAAAGCGGCTCCGAAGAGGGGCGAAAACGACGGGCGCGGCGTCAGGGGCAGGGCACCCGCTCGATGCCGCTCTCCGACGGCTGCGCGAATACGGTCAGCCGCTCCCCCTCCGTCCACGCGAGGGCGTAGGCGCGGATGCGGCCGCTCCCGTATTCCTTGCGGTAATAGATGCCGGCGTCCGCGTCCATACAGCAGGCGTAGCGCGTCTCCTCCCGCTCCCCGCCGCCGCCGAGCGCGCCGCCGCGCACCGCCTCGACGCTGCCGAGGATATGGAAAAAGTGGAGCGCTTCCTGCTCTGGGCTCTCCCCCGCGCCGCCCGCGTTGGCGCGGTAAAAGGCGGCCCGCACGAAGCGGGAAGCGGAGGTGAGGTCGCCCGGCAGCCCGAAGCCGCCCGCCCCGAATCCGTACGGCGCGAGGGGGATGCCGCAGCGGGAGGCGGGGTAAGCGGCCGTGCAGTTCAGGTAATGGCGGATGTTTTCGGCATGGAAGGGGAAGGGCGGTTCGTTGGCGAGCACGCCGAAGGGGTCGTCCTCGATGTGCAGCCCGTCCGCGCGCGGCTCGACGGCGAAGCAGGCGGTGCGGTCGGCGACCAGCCAGTGCAGCGGCGCGACGGGCAGCGCGCCGAACGGCTCGCCGACGACGCAGGTGTTTTGCAGCAGCAGCTTTGCCTGCGCGGCGTTGGCGCAGCGGCAGAGCAGCCAGGCGATCATCTCGTGCGGGGCGACGTTGTACATCCCCTCCCGCCGCCCGCCGTAGACGGCGCTCTCCGGGAAGTTCAGCCCCGCGGCGCACAGGCCGCGCTCGTTCATCGCCTCGGCATACAGCGGGAACAGCCCCTCGGCCGCCGCCGTGCCGATCATCGCGTAGTGCGCGCCCGACGACGGCTGCGCCGCAAAGCGCAGCTCGAACCCGCGCGGCGTGACGGTGACCCGCTCGCCGAACGAACGGGCGAGGTCTAAATTGCGCCCGAAGTAAAAGTGTTTGCCCTGCATGGTGATCGCCGTACACATGATCGTCTCCCCTCCTGCGGCAGCCCGCACCACAAGCGTGCGCATTGCGCGCAAAAAATATGCGCCCCCGCCGCCATGCCTCGGCATGGCGGCGGGGGCGCTTTTCAACGTCCGCCGTCTTTTCGGGTCGCGCCCGCACGGGGCGCAGGCGCATAAACGCCCGCGCGGGACGGGGCGCGCCAAGACAAAACGCGCCAAAACAGAACGCAAAGCGCACCCGGGCGGGGTGCGCGTGTGAAAGTCCGCGCGCGGCGCAGGCGCATAAAAGCCCGCGCGGGGCGCGTTCTATAAGGCGGAAAAGACCTCGCCGATCTTCCCGTTCACGAACAGGCAGCCGGGCACCGCGCGCGCGGGCGCGCCGCGGTTGACCACGACCAGCCGATCCCCTTCAAAATAGTCGATCAGCCCCGCCGCGGGATAGACGTTGAGGGAGGTGCCGCCCACGATGAGCACGTCCGCCGCGCGGATGGCGCGCACCGCCCCCTCGAGCGTGGCGGCGTCCAGCGGCTCCTCATACAGGACGACGTCCGGCTTGATGACGCCGCCGCAGGCGCAGCGGGGGATGCCCGTCCCTTCCGCGACCGCGGATACGGGATAGCTCCGGCCGCAGTCCATGCAGAAGTTGCGCAGCACGCTGCCGTGCAGCTCGAACACGCGGCGGCTGCCCGCCTTTTGATGCAGGCCGTCGATGTTCTGCGTGACGACGGCGGCGAGCTTCCCCTCCGCCTCCCACCGCGCGAGCTTTTTGTGCGCGGCGTTGGGCTCGGCCGAGAGACAGAGCATCTTGTCCCGATAAAATGCAAAAAACTCCGCCGTATGGCGGTCGAAAAAGGTGCGCGAGAGGATGGTCTCGGGCGGATATTTGTATTTTTGGCGGTACAGCCCGTCCTGCGAGCGGAAATCGGGAATGCCGCTCTCCGTGCTCACCCCCGCGCCGCCGAAAAAGACGCCGCGCTTCATCCCCGCCACGATCTGCCGCAGCCGCTCCGTCCCTTCTCTCTGCTCTTCGTCCATGCCGATCCCCCCTTTTTTGGATGATGTTCCTTTCCCGCGGGCGCGGCCTGCGGGCGGGCGGCGCCGACAAAGGCGCGGCCGCCCCTTACGGCAAAGCGCGCCCTTCCGGGCGCGCTTTTGCTCGGTCCGCGCCCAAGCGCGGCCCTTCCCGATCGTCAGTCCTCGACGCCCGCGTTGAGCTTTTCGAGCAGTTCGTCGAGATCCTTGCCGTGTACGCTGACGGCCTCGCCGATCGTCTCGCCGTGCGCCATCGCGCAGCCGAGGCAGTGCATGCCGTAGGACATGAGGATCTCCGCCGAGTTGGGATTGAGGCGCAGGCATTCCATGATGAGGGTGTCCGCCGTGATCTTAGCCATGTTCGTTTTCTCCTTTTTGCAAGATATTCCCGCCGCCCCGCAGCGGGTGCGGCGCTCACTTCTCCCTTATTATAGCACCCGCCCGCCCAAAAAACAACCGATTTTGTCCGATCTTTTCACAGAAATCCCCTCTCTTCGGCGGCCGCCGCACCGCGCGTGTGGATAAGCCTGTGCACAAGTGTGGATAAGTGCGGGTTATGCACACGATTTTGCCCCTTTTTCGCCTTCCGACAGCGGATGCGAACATAAGATCGAAAAAGTTATCCACAATGTACGCACATATATCCACTTTTTCCCCATTTTTCGGGGGATTTCTGCCCGCGCCCTCCCGTATTTTTTGAAAAGTCAAGAAAAATTGTCAACAATTCTTCGCGCGTTTGTTTATAAATCCCCCCAAACAGACAAATCACGGCGGCATAACCGGGGAACGCGCCGCCCTGCCTTTGTGGATAACCGAGGGGGCAACAAAGTTTTTCCAACTTTTTGAGCCGCAGGGCGCAAAAATTATTGACAAATCCTTAAAATCTGCTATACTATTTAGGTACGCTGCAAAGCGGCATGCGCCCTTAGCTCAATTGGATAGAGCGTTGGTCTACGGAACCAAAGGTTAGGGATTCGAGCTCCTTAGGGCGCGCCACAAAAAACCACGGACTTTTGTCCGTGGTTTTTTGTTTGGTGCGCCGTCAAGGAGCTCGAGTCGGTTGTCGCACGGCGGCAAGCTATTCGTGCACGCAGTGCTTTGCTCCCGCAGGGAGCAAGCCTCCTTCGGGCGCGCAACGCCCGCCATTTCTTATCCGCCAAAACAAGCTCGAGTCGGTTGCCGCACAGCGGCAAGCTATTCGTGCACGCAGTGCTTTGCCCCCATCGGGGGCAAGCCTCCTTCGGGCGCGCAGCATCCGCCTTTTTTGTCCGTCAAAAGCAGGCCCGCGTCGGTTGCGCCAAAGGCGCAAGCTATTCGTGCACGCAGTGCTTTGCTCCCGCAGGGAGCAAGCCTCCTTCGGGCGCGCACCGCCCCTCTCCGAAACGCCGCCCGCGCCCAAAGCGCAGATCGCTTCCGACGCGCCGCGAGCCCGCCCGCGGGCGGACCCGGAACACGGGAGGCGGCGGGCCGCCCGTTACAGGATCAGGAAAATAATGAGCAGCACGACGACGCCCGGGATGCCGAACAGGCCGGAGACCAGCCCCGTCCACCAGGTGAGCGGGATCTCCACGCCCGGGATCATGTTGAGCAAAAAGATGAGCGCGATGCCGACGGCGGCGTTGACGATAAAGCCGAGGATGCCCTTGATGCTGACCTTCAGCAATTTCAGGACGAGGGCGATCAGGACGATCGCGACGGCGCCGACGAGGAGCGTCTGTAAAATTTCCATAGAGGCCTCTCCTTTTTTCGAAAATTTCGGTCCGCGGCGCACTTTCCGCGCCCCGGTCCCTATAGTATAACACTTTTCGGTCGGTTTTTGTCGGCATTTTCGGCGGTTTCTTTGTTGTTTTGATGAAATTTTGCCCAAACGCCCCGCCGCCCTCTCGGAAAAGCCGCGCCCTGACCGCTTCGCCACGCCGCCTTCCGAACGCCGCGCCCTGACCGCTTCGCCGCGCCGCCTTCCGAACGCCGCCTGAACGCCGCCGCCCCCATCAAAGCCGCGCCCGCCGCCCTCATCCATATCGCCCGTACAGGACATGAAAAAATGCGCCGATCGCTCGGCGCATTTTTTTTGGTAAAAAGTCTTATTCGTAGTCCACGACGTTGACCCACTTGGCCAAAAACTCCTTTTCTTCGGGGACGGCCTTGGTGGTCTGGCTGGCGGCGACGATCGGCATCGCCTTCTGGATCAGCTGCTTGGCGATGCCCGTCTTTTCGCAGAATAGCCTGAGGTACTCTTCGGCGATGTCGTCCTTGCCTTCCAGCTTGAACAGGAGGTAGGTGCGGGCGGCGTCGCAGCGGGCGTTGCCCTGGGTCGCGTGCGCCCAGTCGATGATGAACTTGCGGCCGTCCGGGCTGACGATGATGTTGCCGGGGTTGAAGTCGCCATGACAGAGCTTGTCGTGCGCGGGCAGCGAGTCGAGCAGGATGTGCAGATCGTAGCGGGTCGTCTTGTCAAAGCCGGTCGCGGAGATCTTGCGGTGCATCTTGTCCTTCAGCTTGGTGAGCAGCGGCACTTTCTGGCTGAGGACTTCGACCTGCAGGTCGACGAACTCTTCCAGGTACTGCGGCATCTTGTCCGGTTCTTCATCCATCAGCTGCTGCATGGTCTTGCCGTCGACGAAATCGAGCACGATCGCCCATTCGCCGTTGACTTTGGTGACCTCATGCACGGCGGGAACATTGAGGGAGGTGCCCTCTTCGACGCGCGCGGTGTTGAGCGCCTCGTTCAGGACGTCCGACTTCGGGTACTCGCTGTTGAACAGCTTGACGAGCGTCTTGCCCTCGCGGTAGATGGTCTTTTTGCTGGTTTTCTGAATGATTTCTGCCATGGTAATTCCCCTCCTTATTTACCGTAATAGCACTTGAGATACATTTCTTTGATCTCGGAAATGAGCGGGTAGCGGGGGTTCGCGCCGGTGCACTGGTCGTCGAACGCCTGCTCGCACATCTCGTCGAGGCGGTCGAGGAAGTTCTGCTCGTCCACGCCGTATTCCTTGATGGTCTTTTTGATGCCGACTTTCGCCTTCAGGTCCTCGATCGCCTTGATCAGGTTCTTGACCTTCGCGTCGTCGTCGCGGCCGCCCAGGCCGAGGAAGTCGGCGATCTCCGCATAGCGGTGCTTGGCCTGCGGGTATGCGTACTGCGGGAAGGTGCCCATCTTGGTGGGAACGTCCGCGCTGTTGAAGCGGATGACTTCGCTGATCATGAGGGCGTTGGCGATGCCGTGCGGGATGTGGTGGAACGCGCCCAGCTTATGCGCCATGGAATGGCAGACGCCAAGGAATGCGTTCGCGAAGGCGATACCGGCCATGCAGGAGGCATCCGCCATCTTTTCGCGCGCTTCGGGGTCGTTGGCGCCGTTCTCGTACGAGCGGGGCAGGTACTGGAAGATGAGCTTGAGCGCGACGAGCGCTTCGCCGTCGGTGTACGGGGTCGCCATGATGGAAGCGTACGCTTCGAGGGCGTGCGTCATCGCGTCGATACCCGTCGCAGCGGTAAGGCCGCGCGGCATGCTCATCATGAAGTCGGCGTCGATGATCGCCATCTTCGGGAGCAGCTCATAGTCTGCCAGAGGATACTTGATGCCCGTCGTCTCGTCGGTGATGACGGCGAACGGGGTGACTTCGGAACCGGTACCGGCGGACGTCGGGATGGCGATGAAGTACGCCTTTTCGCCCATCTTCGGGAAGGTGTAGACCCTCTTGCGGATGTCCATGAAGCGCATCGCCATGTCGAGGAAGTCCACTTCCGGATGCTCGTACAGCACCCACATGATCTTGCCGGCGTCCATCGCGGAGCCGCCGCCGAGCGCGATGATCACGTCCGGCTGGAAGTCGGTCATCAGCTTCGCGCCTTCCTTCGCGCAGGCGAGGTTCGGGTCCGGAGCGACGTTGTAGAAGCAGGTATAACGGATGCCCATTTCGTCCAGTTTGTCGGTGATGGGCTTGATATAGTTGTTCTTGTACAGGAATTCGTCGGTGACGATGAAGGCGCGCTTCTTGTCCATGACGTTTTTCAGCTCGTCGAGGGCGACGGGCAGGCAGCCGCGCTTATGGTAAACTTTTTCAGGCAATCTCAGCCACAACATATTTTCTTTCCTCTCCGCTAAGGTCTTGATGTTCAGAAGGTGCTTCACGCCGACGTTTTCCGAAACCGAGTTGCCGCCCCACGAGCCGCAGCCGAGGGTGAGCGAAGGGTTGAGTTTGAAGTTGTAGATGTCGCCGATCGCGCCCTGCGAGGAAGGCATATTGATGATCATGCGGCAGGTCTTCATCGCTTCCTGCCACTTCGCGATCTTGTCCTTGCCCTTGACGACGTCGATGTGCAGGGATGCGGTGTGGCCGTAGCCGCCGTCCGCGATCAGGCGCTCGGCCTTGGCTACCGCCTCGTCAAAGTCCTTCGCGCGGTACAGCGCGAGCACCGGGGAGAGCTTTTCGTGCGCGAAAGCCTCTTCCAGCTCGACGCTCTCGACCTCGCCGATGAGGATCTTCGCCGTGTCGGGCACGGAGAAGCCGCAGATCTCGGCGATCTTCGGCGCGCGCTGGCCGACGATCTTGGCGTTGAGCGAGCCGTTGATGATCATCGTGCTGCGCACTTTATCCTTCTCCTCGTCGTTGAGGATATAGCAGCCGCGCTTGATGAACTCCGCCTTGACCGCGTCATAGACCGCGTCCTCCGCGATGACCGACTGCTCGGACGCGCAGATGAGGCCGTTGTCGAAGGTCTTGGAATGGATGATGGAGTTGACGGCGACGGTGACGTTGGCCGTCTCGTCGATGATGGCGGGGGTGTTGCCCGCGCCGACGCCGAGGGCGGGTTTGCCCGAGCTGTACGCGCTGCGGACCATGCCGGGGCCGCCCGTGGCGAGGATGATGTCCGCCGTCTTCATCAGGGTGTTGGTCATTTCCAGCGAAGGCACGTCGATCCAGCCGATGATGCCCTCGGGCGCGCCCGCCTTGACGGCGGCTTCCAGGACGACCTTCGCCGCGGCGATGGTGCAGCCCTTGGCGCGCGGGTGCGGGGAGATGATGATGCCGTTGCGCGTCTTGAGGCAGATGAGCGTCTTGAAGATGGCCGTGGAGGTCGGGTTGGTGGTCGGGATGACCGCCGCGACGACGCCGATCGGCTCGGCGATCTTTTTGACGCCGAAGGAGGCGTCCTCTTCGATCACGCCGACCGTCTGCATATTCTTGTACTTGTTGTAGATATACTCGGCGGCATAGTGGTTTTTGATGACCTTGTCCTCCACGATGCCCATGCCGGTCTCCGCGACTGCCATCTTTGCCAGAGGGATACGCTGGTTGTTGGCAGCGAGTGCGGCCGCCCGGAAGATCTTATCGACCTGTTCCTGGCTGTAGGTTGCGAAAATTTCCTGTGCTTTTCTGACCTGCTCGATCTTCCGCATCAATGCTTCGACCGAATCGACGATCTGTTCGTTGTCCATGTGACCTTCTCCTTCAAATTATTTTTCGTTGTTTAATATTTCAGCGAGGCGCTGGGACAGGATCGCGAGCGATGCCGCCATGTCCTCGTTTTTGACTGCGATGTTTTCGGGCAGAGACAGATGCACGGGCGCGAAGTTCCATACCGCCCTTACGCCCCCTTCCGCGAGCTCGTCCGCCACCTGCTGCGCCGCGGCCTTCGGCACCGCGATGATGCCGATGCGCACGTTCATGCGCCGCACGAGATGCTGCAGCTCCCGCACGTCGTACACGCGCACGCCGCCGATCTGCCTGCCGATGCGGGCGGGGTCGCAGTCGAACGCGGCGACGATGTTCAGCCCGTAATTCTTGAACCCGTCGTAGCCGACCAGCGCGCTGCCCAATCCCCCCGCGCCGACGAGCACGGCGTCGGAGACGTTGTCGTACCCGAGGAGGCGGTCGATGTCCGCGATCAGATCCCCGACGTCAAACCCCAGCTTGGGCTTGCCCGCCGCGGAACTGATGGCGGCAAGGTCCTTGCGCACCTGCACGGCGCTCAGATGCAGCGCCTCGGCGATGGCCGTGGAGGAGACCGTCCGCTCCCCTTCCGCCTTCTTCTCCGTCAGATACCGGTGGTACGCGGGCAGACGGCCGATCGTGGCTTTGGAGATGTTCGCCATTTCTTTGTTGTTGCCCATGTTCCGCCCTTCCGATAATCGATATTTTTTTATTGATATCTTTTTATCGATAAAATAATAGCAGATATGCGGCCGGTTGTCAAATGCTGAAAATATTTTTTTGAAAAGGCTCGATTTTTATGAATGCGCACGCATTTTGTGCGTTTTTGACATACGAAGCAGTCTACACTTTTATGATACCACGCTTTTACAAACTTTTCAACCGTTTGGCGAAAAAAATCCGCCGAAATCTCTTCCGGCGGCGAGGCGGCCCCGCACGGGGCGCCGCTATTTTGTGAAGTCTTCGATGATCGAGCGGACGATCTCCTCCGCCTCGGCGCAGATGCGCGCCTCCTCGCCCTGCGGCGTGGAACCGGCGCGCGCGTTGCGGCTCTTGGCGATGCGCGCCCGCACGAAGCGGTTGGTGCAGACGGCCAGCACGACCAAAAGCACCAGCGCGACGGCGAGGCAGACCACGGCGGGGATGAGGATCTGCAAGCCGGGCACGAGGTTGATCAGCCCCGCGAGGACGCCGCCCGCGACGGCGAACGCCGCAAACAGCAGCAGGACCGCCGCGAACAGGCGGAGGGCGACGCGGTATTCCCGCCGGACGGCGGGGCGCGCCTCGGCGCGGATGCGCTCGTCCTCGGCGTTGAGCCGCTCCTGACGCACGGCGTAATCCTCCGCGCGGCGCTCCAGCCCGGGGACGTAGCGCGCGGCGATGGCGGCGCGCTCCTCCGGCTTCATGCGGCGCAGCGCCTTGTCGTACGCCTGCTGGCAGTCGTAGATGGCGGAAAAATCGGTGAAGTCGCGCGTCTGCACGCGCACCACGCCGAACCACGGACGCCAGTCCGCGCCGTACAGCGCGCCGCTGTCCAGGTACTTTTCCCCGGCGGCGTCCAGCTCGCCCGCGGCGTACAGCTCTTCCGCCTCCTCGTACAGGCGGCGGGCACGGGCGCGGCGGTCCTCCCGCTCGGCGGCATACCCCGCCTCGGCCTCCGCGGGCGCGACGAACGTCGCCCCGCCCGCGGCTCCCTCGCCCGCCTTGTCCTGCGGCAGGGGAAAGTCGGGGACGTCGACGATGATCTCGTCGGGCGAGCCCTCTTCGGCGGGCAGGATGCCCCTATTCTTGCGCAGACGGATCTTGCCGTCGGCGCTGTCGTCCAGATCCAGTTCTCTCTCTTCCATTATTCCTCCGTTTTGTCTTGCCCGGACGCCTGCCCGAGCGCAAAGGGATTGGGCAGAACGCGCCGCCTCTCGCCCGGTACGAGCGTATGCACGACGCGCGCGCGCATCTTCCCCTTCCAACGGCTGTGCGCCCAGCGGCACAGCTCTTCGCTCTCGAACAGCGCGAACACGGCGCTGCCCGAGCCCGTCACCGCGTACGCGGCGGGGGAAAAGGATGCGGCGGCCTCCAGCGCCGCGGCGACTTCCGCGTTCAGCTCGCACGCGGGCCGCTGCAGCGCGTTGTAGACGTTGGCTGCCACCCCGCCGAAGTCGCCCGCCTGCAGGGCGGAGGCGAGCCGCGCGCTGTCCGCGCGGAGCGGGTCGGGCGCGGCGTCGTAGCGGCGGTAACACTCCGCCGTGGAGACGGGGCTCGCGGGCAGGAACAAAAGCATGTCGTAGCGGCGGGGAGAGGCGAGCGGCTGCACGCGCGTGCCGCGCCCGCTCAGGCGGGCGAACCCGCCGCCGAGCATATAGCCGGTATCGCTGCCCAGCCCGTCCGCGAGCGCCTTGAGCGCCGCGCGGTCGCCGACCCCGTATAACTTTGCCAGCGCGTTGAGCACGCCCGCGGCGTCCGCCGAGGAGCCGCCCAGCCCCGCGCCGACGGGGATATCCTTGTCGATCTCGATATCCGCGCCCCGGCTGCCGAACGCCGCGACGAACGCTTCGCCCGCGCGGACGGCGTGGTTGCGCTCGGGCGGGATGCGCTCGCTCCCGCAGCCGCGCATATAGACGTTGATCCGCTCGTCCCGACGGGCGCGCACGCGCACGGCATCGCACAGATCGATGCTCGCGACGACGCTGTCGATGGCGTGATAGCCCCCCTGCACGCCGGATATGTTCAGCGACAGGTTGACTTTGGCATAGCTTTTGACGGTAACGGAATACACCATGCGCCTCGCGGGAATGTTCTTACAGTATTATAGCATGATTTTCCGAAAAAGTAAACGTCGGGCCGCGCCATTCGGTGAAAGATTTATGAGAAAGGGGCAAAAAGCGCGCGCTCTCCGCCGCGGCGCGCAAAAAAACGGGGCGGCGCGGACCGCGGGATGCGAACAGACGGGCGGCGCGGGCCGCAAGACGGGAACGGGCGGACCCGCCGCCGCGGCGGCGGCAGGTGCGCTCTCCGCCGCGGCGCGCAAAAAAACGGGGCGCTCGGCTCCCCGCCGGATGCCCCGCATCCCTCTCCTTTAGCGGACGTGTACCCCGAACGCCGCGCAGAAGGCGCAGAATCCGCCCGCATCCCCGACCGTGAAGGCGTCCTCGGCGACGATGTTCGCCTGCTGTTTGGCGAGATAAATGACGACGTAGCCGCGGCGGCGCTCCAGCGCATAGAGGGAGGCGATCTCCCTCCAGACGGTCGAGATCGGCGCGCCGCCCCGCGTCAGATACATGCAGAGGCGCTCCCCCTCGACGCGAATGCCGATGCGCGTGCCCGGCTGCGCGAGGCTGCGGGCGGAGCGGCGGCTCAAAAAGAAAACCGAACACCCGACCGCCGGCCCCGCGACGAGCCCGACGGCGAGGCAGACGATGCCGACGACGAGATTTCTTTCCAAAAGCCCGAAGAACAGCGCGAACGCGACGCCCGCCAGAAAGGCGGTGACGCCCACCATGACGGCGAGGCGGAAGGAGACCGCGTCCGAGGCGACGTCCGCCGCCCGCTCGTCGAAGGGGCACTCCGCCGCAAAGGCCACCGCCCGGGGCGCGGCCTCTCCCGCTCGCTCCACCCGTTCGTAAGCCTGATTTTCCGCCCGCTCCGATCCTTCGACGGCGGGCTCTCCCGCACTTTCCGGCCGCGCGGGCGCCCTGTTTTCCGCATCCGCCATGACTGTTTTCCTCCGTTTTTTTACAGTATAGCACAAGCGGAGGGAAAAGGCAAGGGAACGGCGGTCATTGCTCCTTCCGCCGCCAGAGGATGATGCGCTCGCCGCCCGCGAGCGGGAAGGAGAGGCCGGGCGCGGCGGCGCCGATCTCTTCGGGCGGGCGGTCCAACTTTTTGGCGACCTGCCAGAGGGTGTCGCCCGCGGCGGGGAAGAAGACGGTCACGGCGCCCGCGGCTTCATCCGCGGGCGCGCCGACGGCGAGGTCGGAAACGTACTCCCCTTCTTCCGACCCGTACAGGGTGACGAACAGTTTGAGCGAACCCTCCGCCTCCGGCTCGCCGCGGCGGCGGACGGACACGCCGCAGCAGAGGGCGGTGACGACGGCGCGGTCCCCCGCCCGGGCGCGGTCGCTGCGGACGGGGAAGGCGAAGGGCAGGCTGACGCGCGCGCTCGCGGGGGCGCCCTCCGCGTCCCTGCCGAACACGACGGCGTCCAGCACCCCCTCGCAGGCGACCGAGCCGTCCGAAACGGTGGCGGCGATCTGCACGCCGCACAGCGCCGCCGCCTGCAGCGCCTCGGCGAGCGGGCCGTCCGACGCGGCGCTGCCCGACACCCGCTCCGCCGCCGTGAAGGCGCAGACGGGCTCCTCCGCCGAGACCTTGCCGCGCACGGGCGCGCTCCCGAAGCCGGGGCAGAAGGCGTCGCGCGGCATGAGCACCTCTTCCGCGCGGTACACCCTGCCCGCGACGCGCAGCTCGATGCGGGCGAGGATGCGGCAGCGGCCGTGCTCCTCGTCGCAGGTCGCGGAGAGGTTGGCGGAGACCACCTCGGCGCGGGCGTCGCAGGGCAGCCCGCCCGCCGCTTCGTCGCAGGGGATCTCGGCGCGGAAGGGGATCAGCCGCTCGTAGGAGACGACCTCGTTCTCCCCCTCCTTTTTGGCGAGGACGGAGAGGTTCACCTCGCCTGCGACGTCCAGACTGCCCGGCTCGGCGACGACGCGGGACAGGCACACCTGCTCGCTGTGCAGGAGGATGTCGCCGACGTAATCGGTCTCAAATTCCTCCTCCTGCGCGAAGACGCCCTCGCAGGGGAAGGTGCGCACGACGCGCACGGGGCTGCGGTCGCACACGACCCCGTCGCCGCCGGAGAGATAGCGCAGCTGCACGGGCGCGTACAGCGCGATGTCCGCCGTGACGATCGCGGAGAGGATGAGCGAGCGCCCCTCGAGGCGGTACTCCGCCTTTTCGACGTGCAGGGCGACCTCCGCCCGCTGCGCGGGGGCGGCGTCCTCGCAGGGGGCGCGGTGGGAAAACTCCGCCCCCCGCTCCACCCCCGCGACGGAGCCGTCCGGCGAGGCGAGGACGGCGGAGAAAAAGAGCTTGCCGCCGTAGCGGACCTCCCCCGAGAGCACCTCCGCGCCGCCGTACACGACGCGCGGCGAAAGCGCGAGCAGGCGGTCGTCCGCCCGCCCCTCCAGGCGGCACTCGACGATGGACTGCGCGCGCAGGACGGGGCCGCGGGCGGTATATTCGTACGTTTCGTATTGCGGGCTGACTGACATGGACACAGCACCTCCGATGCTTTTTCTCTTTCATCGTATGCCGCGCCCGCCCCGATTATGACGCTTTTCCTCCGCCGCCGTTCGCCCGTCTTCGGGCAGGGACGCCGCTTCCGCTTTCGGAAGCGCTCTCCTCTCGCTCTGCCTGTCTTTCGGGGGATGCGCTCCCCGTTCGCCCCTCTTTCCTGTCGGGAGATGCGCTCCCCGTTCGCCCCTCTTTCCGGTCAAGGGGGGATGCGCTCCCCGTTCGCCCCGCCTGTCTTTCGGGGAGATGCGCTCCCTTTTGCTTCCGCCGCGTATAACGGGCGGAAAAGAGGGCAAACTAACCGTACAGGAGGCGCCCCCGCCCGCGCGCGGGGGCGGACAGACGATATGATCCGACCCCGCAACGACATCAACGCCGTCAAGGCGCAGATCCGCCGCTTCCGCGACCGGCCCGTGCGCGTCCACGTCAACCTCGGGCGCAACAAGTGCGCCGACTTTACGGGCAGGCTGACGGGCATCTACCCCGCCCTGTTCACCGTCCGCCCCGACGACGCCGCCTACCGCGGCAAGACGGCGTGGTCCTACGCGGAGATCCTGTGCGGCAGCGTGCAGGTGCGCCCCGCCGCAGCCATGCCGCCCCGCGCCTGACCCGAAAGCGCGCCCGACCCGAAAGCGCACCCGCCGCAAAGAGCGCCCCGGGCGCGGGGGATACGCCCGCCGCAAGGAACGCCCCGGGCGCGGGGGATACGCCCGACAAGGAGCGCCCCGGGCGCGGAGGGCGCGCGGCGGACGCAAAAGCCGCCCGCAGCCGTTTGGCTGCGGGCGGCTCGTATTTCATTTTTTCCGCGGCGATCAGAAATCGTCGTCCTCGTCCTCTTCGTCGTCCTCGTCTTCCTCGTCGTCGAAGTCGTCGTAGTCGGCGTCGTAGTCGAAAGCGTCCGCGCTCTCGCTCTCCGCGTCGTCGACGTAGCCGTCCTCCGCCTCCTCGTCGAAGTCGTCCAAAAAGTCCTCGCCGATGTCGATGCCGTCGCTCTCGAGCGAGAGGTCGTCCGTCTCCTCGTCGAGGTAGTTGCGCCACTCCTAGTCCTTTTCGGGGTCGATGTCCTCTTCCTCTGCATAGTTATCCGCGTTCTGCCTGCACTCGTCACACATCTTTTCGCCGGGGCGCATATAATTTTCGCCGCAGACGGGGCAGAGTTCGGTCTTTTCCACCTCTTCCTCGTCCTCTTCCAGGTCCGCAAAGCGCAGCTTGCCGCCCTGCATCTCGGCCAGGCAGACGTCGCAATAGTCCTTATCCTCTTCGATATAGTTGAGTTCGCAACGGGGGCATTTTTTGTACTTAGGCATGATCTTTCACCTCGGCCCGCGGCGCACGGCGGCGCGCGGGGTCCTTTCCTTTACAAATATATACCGGCGGCAGGTACTATGTGCAGTCCGCGGGAGAAAAATACGCCCCGCCGCAAAATTTTTTCGGTGGTTATTATACTAATTCGGGACAGGTTTGTAAAGCGTTTTCGCCGCGCGAAAGCAACTTTTTATGCAAGTTTGCACACTTTTCGCATAAAATAGAAAAGGCGGAAAAACTTCCGCCTTTTGCTGTCCGTATTTTTCGGCCTGCGGGCTCACTCTTCCGCGTCGGGATCGGTGAGGATCAGATCGTCGACGAGCGTATCGGCGAGGGTCTCCGCGTCCTCTTCGCTCATCTTGCCGATGCGGCCGTAGAAGTAGCTCTGCTCGTTGGCGGGCGTACCCGCGGCGTCTTTGAGCACGGTGAAGTCGTAGCCGTGGATGTCCGCGGCGCAGGCGACGAAGCCGTCGATGACGTCAAAGTCCTCTTCCTCGTACTCGCTCTTGTGCTTCTCCTCCTCGCGGAGGAGGTCGATGCTGCCCGTGTAGAAGTAGTACTGGATCGCCTTCGAGGCGTCGGCGAACTTCGCCGAGACGTCGGTGAACATGCCCAGCACTTCCTCGTACAGGTCGTTCATCTCCTTCAATTCGGTGTTGGTCACGCTGTTGTCGAAGGCGTACACATAGCTCTCCGCATAGTCCTCGACGTTGGAGAAGAAGAGGTAGCCGCCCACCACTTCGGGCGCGAACCAGCTGTCGTTGTAGTCGATCTGCAGATACTGGGTGGGCTTGTACTCTTCGGGCGTTTCGCTCTCGTTGCCGAAGGAGACATAATCGCTCTTGGCGCCGTCATAGCGGATGCGCCAGAGGGACTTGCCGCTGGTGCCTGCCATGGAGTAGTACAGGTAGCCGCCGTCCAGATACAGCAGCGTTGCCCCCGACTGCGCGCGGGCGAGATAGGTCGTCTCGCGGACGTAGTCGACGTCGGCGGCGCTGTCCGAAACTTCGGCGCGGGTGATCGCGCTGTCCGAACCGAGGTAGAGATAGTACAGGGTATCGTTCTGCTTATAATAGAGGGCGGACGCCGTCGCGTTGGCGGAGGAGATGGCGATGGGCGTCAGCGCGCCGCTGTCGCTCGCGCCGGGGTTGGCGGCGATGCTGCTCCAGCCGTCGGAAAGGTCCGTATCCTCGAGCGCGTACACGAACGCCGTGGACGCGTCCCGGTTGGTGACGGAGAGGACGGCGATCCCGTTCATATACTTGACGATGGAATAGGTGTAGCCGCGCGCGCTCTCGATCTGGTCGCGGTCCTGCGCCCAGTGGATGTTGAAGGGGGTCCCCTCCTTCTTCTCGCGGCCGATGCCGTCGAGCACGAGGGTGCCGAAGTTGGTGTACTCCATCTCGCGCCCTTCCTTGCCTTCGGCGATGTCGGTGTCGATATAGCCGTCGGTCATGTCGAAGGTGTAGGCCGCCTCCGCCGCGTCGGCGCGGACGCGCCAGAGCTGGTTGTAGCTCTCCGTCTCGCTGTGGGCGTGCGCCTCTTCCGCATGATACTCGTATGTGTTCTTCTTGACGACCGACATCGTATAATAGACGTACGGGCTTTCGGGGTCCGCCTGGTCGAACGCGTAGGCGGAATAGCCGGAGACGATGACGAGGTCCTCTCCCGTCGCGGTGTTGAGGGAGTGAAGCTCGGAATTGGCGGAATCGGCGTACAGCAGGTACACGGTGCCGTCCACCTGCACATAGCGGTAGGCGCTCGTGTTGTCGCTCAGCTGCACATAGTTCTTGCTCGTGTCGGTGCCGTCCAGCTTGGTGCGGCGGAAGTTGAGGACGGAGTTGACCACCTCGCCGTCCATGTTGCGCGAAGTGTTCGGCGTCGCGTAATAGACGTAGTCGCCGTAGACGTAGATGCCGGAGGTGTGATCTTCGGAAACGATCAGCTGCGGGACGACGATATCCGACTCGGAATAGTTGCCCGACGCGAGGTCGTCCGCATGGACGCGCGCGAGCGAGCCCTTGACGACGTCGCCGAACGTGTTGTCGGCGGTGTAGCTCTCCGCGCCGTTGATGAAGTAGAACCACTCATCTTTTTTGACGACGAAGCCGCCGTTGGACTCCGCGGCGCTGTCGCTCGACGTATAGTCGAGCGGGTCGGCTTTATAAGGGTTGCAGCCTGCGAGCACGCCCAGCGTCAGCGCCAGGGCCAGCAGCAGCAACAGTATCTTTTTGCCCGATTTCAGCATATAAAAGAGACTCCTTGGTCTTTGGATTTTTTCGGCGGACGCGCGGGCATACCGCACTCTCCCCATTTTTTCGGCTTTTTGCCGATATACTTCTTTATTATATATCAAATCGCCCGTTTAGGCAATTAAAAAAGTACGGGAAAAGATGAAAATTTTGCGTTGATTTGCGTGCAAGCACAAAAAATGCCACGCGCGGAGGTTGGTTCGGGATGGAAAAATTCGGATTGTTCCGGCTGCTGTCCGCCCTGACGGGCGAGATCGCGGCGGAAAAAGAGGCGCCGGACGCGCGGCCCGACGGCGCGGATGCGGGCGCGGCAGACGGCGCGGACGCGGCAAACGAAGCGCGCGAAGCGGGCGCGCTCGCACAGCCGGCGGGCGGAGCCGCCGCAAACGCCGACGCGGGCGGGATCTTCAGCGGGGAAGAGCGCCGGCGGCGGGCCGAGCAGATCCTCGCGCGGCACGAGGCCGTTTCCCGCCGCATCGACAGGCGGGGCAAGACGTAAGAAGCGCCGCGCAAAGGCTTGCGCGGCGCACGTCTGCCGGAAAATTGCGGCGCCCTCGCGCGGGATGCGCGCGGACAAATTATCTCTTCGAGAACTGCGGAGCGCGGCGAGCTTTCTTCAAGCCGTACTTCTTTCTTTCCTTGCTTCTCGGGTCGCGGGTCAAAAAGCCTTCCTTTTTGAGCGCGGGGCGAAGCTCGGGCTGCGCCTGGATGAGCGCGCGGGAGATGCCGTGGCGGATCGCGCCGGCCTGGCCGGTGTAGCCGCCGCCGCAGACGTTCACGACGATGTCGTAAGCAGCTTCCGTCTGGGTGAGAACGATCGGCTGTTTGACGATGTATTGCATGGTGCCCTGCGGGAAATAATCTTCGAGCGCGCGGTCATTGATGACGATATTGCCGGTGCCGCCCGGAATGAGACGGACGCGGGCGATCGCCTTCTTTCTTCTGCCCGTTCCCCAGAACTGCAGTTTTTTCTTCAAAATCGGTTTAGCCATGTTTCCACCTCATTAAAATAATTTCAATTCTTCGGGCTTCTGCGCCTCATGATTGTGTTCCGCGCCCTTGTAGACCCTGAGCTTTTTGATCATCTTTCTGCCCAGCGAATTTTTGGGAAGCATCCCGCGGATCGCCTCATAGACGGCGAGGTCGCTCTTCTCCGCGAGCAGCTTGCGGTACGCGATCTCCTTCAGCCCGCCGATATAACCGGTGTGGTATCTGTAAAATTTGTCGTCCAGCTTCTTGCCCGTGAGGAGCACTTTGTCGCTGTTGATGACGATGACGAAGTCGCCCGTGTCGACGTTGGGAGTGAACGTGGGTTTGTTTTTGCCGCGAAGAACTGCCGCAACCTTGGAAGCAAGCCTGCCCAGAGGTACGCCGGCGGCGTCGACAACATACCATTTTCTCTCTACCGTTTGGGCGTTTGCCATGTAGGTCTTCATGATGTTGTTCTCCTTGTCTGATTTTCAAATATTGGAAAGGAGCCGCGTGCCATAGACGCTCCCCTCTGTTTACTCAATAAATTTTATCGTATCTGCAAAATACTGTCAAGCGGTTTTGCTCGCGGTTTTGCCACTTTTTTTGAAAAAAAACAGGATTGCCCGCAAAGGCCGCCCGCGCGGGCCCTTTCCGCCCGCCGCCGCCCGCACGCGGACGGAACGCCCGCCCCGCGCCGCCCGCACGCGGACCGGGCGCGCGCTTCTCCCTTTTTTTCCAAAAAAACGCCCGTCTTCGCGAAGGGAACGGGGCTTTCGACACGTTTCGGCAAAGTTCGTGCCGCTTGGACAAATTCTCCCACGCTCCCGCCATTGCCCTGCGGCGCCAAACATGATACAATATAAATGGCCGCAGGGAGAGATCCCCGCGGTACATCCGCAAAGGAGACCGAGAACTTATGAAGCACCCGAGCAACACGGAATGCAGAGGGGGCCAGACCCTCTCCAAAGAGGATTTCATCCGCTACGCAGTGCTTGCGCTGCGCGACTGCTTCGTTGCGGACGTCCGCACCGAAAAAGATGACACGATCGTGCTGTACTTTGCCACGGGAGAGCGATTCCGCCTCCGCGTGAGCAAATAACGGACCGCCCCCCCCCGCGGGGACACAAGAAAAGGAGGCCCCCCGAAGGGCCTCCTTTTTCCGTCCGTACGGGCGGAAAGATCACTTGTTGAGGTTGGCTTTGAGGTTCGCCAGCTCGTCGGCAAGCTCCTGCGGCAGGCGGTCGCCGAACTGCTTGTAGAACTCCTCGATGCCGTCCGCTTCCTGCTTCCAGGTCTCTTTGTCGACGGTGAGCAGCTCGCGGAGGGTCTCTTCGGAGACGTCCGTGCCCGTCAGGTCGATGTCCGCGGGGTCGGGGACATAGCCGATGGGCGTCTCGACGGCGCCGACCTTGCCCTCACAGCGCTTCACGATCCACTCGAGAACGCGCATATTCTCGCCGAAGCCAGGCCAGAGGAAATTCCCCTCGTCGTCGGTGCGGAACCAGTTGACGTTGAAGATCTTGGGCCGGTGCGCGACCTTCGTGCCCATCTCGATCCAGTGCTTGAAGTAGTCGCCCATGTGATAGCCGCAGAAGGGGCGCATCGCCATCGGGTCGCGGCGGACGACGCCG
>DXFD01000053.1 GCA_019114625.1 Candidatus Borkfalkia faecigallinarum
GGCGGGCATACATATGAAGTCGCAGAGTCTGATCAAGGGGGCGGCGGTCGTCGCGGCGGGCGGGCTGCTCTCCAAAGCGATGGGCGCGGTCTACCGCATCCTGCTCATGGACGCGCTGGGCGGGCGCGGGATGGGCATTTACCAGATGGTCTTTCCGTTCTATTGCCTGCTCCTGACCCTTTCGGCGACGGGCATCCCGTCCGCGCTCGCGCGCATGGTCGCCGAACGCAGGGCGGCGGGGGAGGACGGCCGCCCGGTGCTGGCGGGGGCGCTTCCCCTCTTCACGGCGATCGGGGGCTTGGGGAGCGCCGCCATGTTTTTCCTCGCGCCCGCCCTCGCGGCGGCGCAGGGGGAAGCCGCCGCCACGTCCGCCTATCGGATGCTCGCGCCCGCCGTGCTGCTCGTGGCGGCGCTCTCCTGTCTGCGCGGCTGGCTGCAGGGCTGCGGCCGCTTTGCGCCGACCGCCGCTTCCGAAGTGGTCGAACAGGCGGTCAAGATCGCCTTCGGCCTCTTCTTCGTGCGGCTGTACCGCGGCGACGCCGCGCGCGCCGTCGGCGGGGCCGTGCTCGCGGTCACGCTCGGCGAGCTCGCCGCCCTCGCCTTCCTCGCCGCCTGCGCCCGCCGTCCGCGCCCCTTTTTCCCGGCGCGCCGCCTTTTGCCCCTGCCCGCCGCGGGCGGGAGGGGGACAGGGGGGAGGCTTTCGGGCGGGGCGCGCGCTCCCTTTGCGGCGCCCTCGGCGTTCGGTCGGGGGGAAGGGCTGCCCGTCGGCCCGCTTTCCGCGTGCCGCCCGCTTTGCGTCCCCCGTTCGGGCGGCGGGGCGGGGAAGGCCGGCCGCGTCCGCCCCCGCGCGCTGCTGCGCGCCGTCCTGCCCGTCGCGGTCGCGGCGGGCGCGCTGCCCCTGACCAACCTCTTCGAAAGCATCCTCATCGTCCGCATGGTCGGGCGGTACGCGGAGAACGCGACGGCGCTGTACGGCCTGTACGCGGGCGCGGCGACTTCGCTCGTCAACCTCCCCGTCTCCGTCTGTTACGGGCTGGCGGCGGCGAGCATCCCCGCCGTCGCCTCCCTGCGCGCGGCGGGGCGGGGCAGGGAGGCGGAGGAACGCGCCCTCTTCGCGCTCAAATGCACCCTCTATCTCGCGCTGCCCGCGTCCGTGTTGCTGTTCGCCTTTTCCGCGCCCGTCTGCGCGCTGCTGTTCCGCCTGCCGGAAGGGGAGATGGCGGTCCTCGTCCGCCTCGTCCGCCTGCTCGCCCTCGCGGCGGCGCCGCTCGCCGCCGTGCAGACGCTCTCCGCCTGCCTGACGGGGCTGGGCAGGCCGGGGCGCGCCGCTCTGTCCGCCGCGCTCGCCTGCGCGCTGCGCCTCGGGGCGGAGTGCGCGCTGCTCTCTTTCCCGCAAATTTCCGTTTTTGGCGCGGCATATGTCTGTATCGGCTGTTATTTGGTTGCGTTCCTGCTCGATTTATATTATAGTATTAAGGAAAGAAAAAACCGCATCGCCGCCGGCGGGCAGGCGCTTAAATTCGCGCTGCTCGCCGCGGCGTCCGCCTGTGCGGCGTGGCCGCTGCGCGGAGCGTTCCCGCTCGCGCAGCCCCTGCTCGCGGGCGGGCTCTATCTCGCGCTGAGCGTGCCGTTCCGCGCGTTCGGGGCGGAGGAGCTGCGGTCCGCATGGAGGAAGCCTTATGATCGAACTCGTCGGGCTGGGGTGCAGCCCCGCCGATCTTCCGGAGGGCGGCAGGACCGCCCTCCTTTCGGGCGCCCGCGTCATCCTGCGCACGGGCGAGACGCCCGCCGCGGCGGGCGTGCGCGCGCTCGGCGTCCCGTTTGAGACGCTGGACGGCGTGTACGCGCGCAGCCGTAACTTCGACACGCTCAACAAAAATCTCGCCGCCGCCGTGCTCGAAGCGGCGAAGGGCGGGCGCGTCGTCTACTGCGTGGACGGCAGCGTCGCGGAGGACGTGTCCGCGCAGATCGTGCTGCAAAAGGGCAGGGACGTGCGCGTCCATACGGGCGTCTCGAAGGCGGACGCGGCGTTCGCGGCGGCGAAGGTGTTTTCGCGCGACCGCGCCGCCCTCTCCGCCTACGCCATCGCCGAGAGCGGCCGCCCGCTGCTCCCGCTCGCCGTGTACGACGTGGACTGCGACCTCGTCGCGGGGGACGTCAAGCTGCGCCTGTGCGAGCTGTTCGGGGACGAGACGGAGGCGTTTTTCGTGCGCGGCGGCGCGGCGAAGAAGATCCGCCTCTTCGAGCTGGACAGGCAGGGGGAGTACGACGCCTCCTGCGCCGTGGTCGTCGGCGAGATCCCGCTCCTGCGCCGCACCCGCTTTACATACGACGACCTGCTCTCCGTGCTGCGCCTGCTGCGCGCGCCGGACGGCTGCCCGTGGGACCGCGTGCAGACGCACGAGAGCATCCGTTCCAACATGATCGAGGAAGCGTACGAGCTGGTCGACGCCGTCGACAGCAAGGATGACGCGAAGATCCTGGAAGAGACGGGCGACGTGCTCATGCAGGGCGCCTTCCATTCCGTGCTCGCGCAGGAGCGGGGCGCCTTCACCCCGGACGACGTGACCAGCGCCGTCTGCCAAAAGCTCATCTTCCGCCACTCGCACATCTTCGGCAAGGACAAGGCGGAGGACGAGGCGGGCGCGCTCTCCGTCTGGGACCGTAACAAGGCGGAGGAAAAGGGGCAAAAGACCCCCTCGGACACCGTCCGCGACGTGCCTTCCGCCTTCCCCGCCGTGCTGCGCGCGCAGAAGGTCGCCAAGCGCGCCGCCAAGTTCGGGTACGATTTTCAGGATGCCGCCGAAGCGGCCGAAAAGGTGAAGGAGGAGCTGGGCGAGCTGCTCGAGGCGCTCGCGGAGGGGGACAAGGCGCACATCGCCGAGGAGGCGGGCGACCTGCTCTTCGCGGCGGTCAACGTCGGGCGGCTGGCGGGCGCGGACTGCGAGGAGAGCCTGCAGGAGAGCACGCGCAAGTTCGTGCGCCGCTTCTGCGAGACGGACGCGCTCGTGCGCGCGGACGGCAGGCAGATGCAGGACCTGCCCGCCGCGCAGCTGTGGAAGTATTACGAGGAGGCCAAGAAGCGGCATGGCTGAGCTCGGCCGTCCCCTCGCGTACGGCGGCGTCCGCCTGCCGAACAACGTCCTGCTCGCCCCGCTCGCGGGATACACCGACTTTGCCTTCCGCAAGCTGTGCTATTCCTTCGGGGCGGGCGGCTGTTTTACGGAGATGGTCAGCGCGAAGGGCCTTTCCTACGACAACGAGGCGACGCGCGCCCTGCTCCGCCTCGACCCTTCCGAAAAGCATACGGCGGCGCAGCTGTTCGGCGGCGATGCGGACATCCTGCGCGCCGCCTGCGAGAGCGAATATCTCGCCCCCTTCGCGGCGGTGGACATCAACATGGGCTGCCCGGTCCCCAAGGTGTATAAAAACGGGGAGGGCAGCGCGCTGCTCGCCGACTTCCCGCGCGCGGAGAAGATCGTCTCCGCCTGCAAAAAGAGCGGCAAGACGGTCTCCGTCAAGTTCCGCATCGGGCTGGAAAAGGGCAAGTATATCGCCGCCGAGTTCGCCAAACTGTGCGAGGGGGCGGGCGCGGACATGATCACCGTCCACGGCCGCACGCGCGACGCCGTGTATGCGGGCGAACCGAACTACGCGCAGATCGCCGCGGCGAAAGGGGCGGTCTCCATCCCCGTCGTCGCCAACGGCGGCGTCTTTTCGCGCGCGGACGCGCAGAAGATGCTCGCGGAGACGGGCGCGGACGGGGTGATGGTGGCGCGCGCCGCCATGTACTGCCCGCACGTCTTTGCGGACATCCTCGGCAGGGAGATCGCGTGGGACGCGCGCGCCGCCGTCGAGGGGCAGATCGCGGATATGCTCCCCGTCTACGGGGAGCGGTTCACCCTCGTGCAGATGCGCAAGATGGCGGCCTTCTATCTGCGCGGGCGGCGGGGCAGCTCCGCCATCCGCGCGCGGCTGTTCGCCTGCGATTCCCTCGCCGCGCTGTCCGACTGTCTGAACGAGGCGTTCGCGGGCGGCTGATCGTTTCGGCGCTTCTTCCCCCAAACCCGTCCGCCCCGGATCGGCGGCGGGCGATCTTTTCGGCGCTTCTTCCCCCAAAAAACCGTCCGCTTCGGATTGACAGCGGGCGGCGAAACGTGGTAAACTAAGAGAAATGTTCCGCAGCGGTATCGACGCACAACATCCGGGTCGCGCCGGATATAAAAAGCTGCCCGCCCGGGGCAGGGGCGAGCGGTTCTGGGAGCTGGACTTCGCGCGCGGCGTGTGCGTGATCCTGATGGTGTTCGATCACTTCATGTACTGCCTGTGGGATCTGATGCCCTCCCTCAACGAGATGTTCGGCACCTCCCTGTTCGCGGAGGCGCAGGATCTCGCCATCCGCTGGTGGATCAGCGACCTGCGCGTCAACGGGCGGCTGGTCGTCATTTCCGCATTCTTTTTGCTGTGCGGGATCAGCAGCACCCTCACGCGCGGCAACTTCCGCCGCTGCATCCCCCTCGCGCTGGTCGCGGCGGGCATTTCGGCGGTCACCGTCCTCCTCGAAGAGTGGGGGCTTGGGATGCGCGTGCTGTTCGGCGTCATCCATATGCTCGCGGCGGGCATCTTCCTCTACGCCGTCTATGACGAGGCGGCATCCGCCGTCGGCGGCCTGCTCGGCAAGGGCAGGGGAGCGGACATCGCGCGCGGCGCGCTGCGGCTGCTGCCCGGGCTGGTCGGCGTCGCCCTTCTCGTCTGGTACTTTACGGCGGCGGCGCAGTTTACCGTCACGGACGGGCAATGGGAGATCGTCTCCAAGATCGACGCGCAGTGGTCGGACGAGGAAAACATCCTGCGCGCCACCTTTGCCTATCTGCTCAACTTCCGCTATCCCTCGGGCGACTATTTCCCCATCCTTCCCTGGGCGGCGCTGATGCTTTCCGGCGGCATCCTCGGCAGGCTGATCTACCACACGGACGCGCGCTATGCCTTTGCGCGGCTGGACGGGGCGTGGAACAGCGGGTTCTGCTTCCTCGGCCGCCACGCGGCGGTCATCTACGTCGCGCACATGGTCGTCATCCCCGTCCTGCTCGGCGCGGCGGCGTTTGTGACGAGCCTGTTCGTATAACCGATTCGAGAAATATTTATGATGAGATCACTCCCCGAAAACTGTTCGATGTACGAGGCGCTGCTGTACAACATTTCCGGCAGCACCGTGCGCACCGCCGTCTCCTTTTATGGGAAAAAGTATTCCTTCGACGAAGTGTTCCGCCTGATCGACACGCTCGCGGACAACCTCGCCGCCGAATTTTTGATCGGGAAGGGGGACACGGTCACCCTGTGCATCCCCAATTCCCCGGCGGCGCTGTTTTGTTTTTACGCGGCGAACAAGCTGGGCGCGGCGGTCAACCTCGTGCATCCCTTCATCCCGCCCGAAACGCTGCGCGAGAGCGTGCGGCGCACGGGCAGCAAGCTCGCGCTCGTGTACGACGTCTACCGCTGCGGCAGGGCGGACTTCGGCGTCCCCACCCTCGTCAGCGACAGCGCGTATTATATGGGCGGGGCGGGCAAGCTCTACTACCGCCTCACGCAGAAGCGCGCCGCCTTCGGCGAACCGTTTGAAAAGTACCTCAAAGACCGCAAAAATCCCCGCCGCCCGGCGGCGAAGTTCGCTCCGGGCGCGGCGGCCGTCTATCTCGCCAGCGGCGGCACCACGGGCGAGCCCAAGATCATCGCGCACGACAACGCCGTGTTCAACCGCCTGTGCGCGAAGGCGGAGGAGTTTTTGAGCGAGCCGATCGACCGCTACACGGCGCTGTACAACGTCCTGCCCATCTTCCACGGGTTCGGATTGTGCATCAATATGCACATGTGTATGCTCATGCGCCGCACCAACATCATGTGCATCCGCTTCGACGCAAAGATGAGCGCCGCGCAGATCGTGCGCGGGAAGGCGAACATCCTCACGGGCGTGCCCACCATGTACCGCAAGCTGCTGGGCGAAAAGGCGTTCACGGAGGCGGATCTTTCGCACATCCGCGACGTCTATGTGGGGGGCGACAGCGTCCCGCAGCCGCTCATCGACGAATTTAACGCCGTCCTCCGCCGCGGCGGCAGCAGCGCGCGGATGTATGTCGGCTACGGCCTGACGGAGACGGTCACCGTCTGTCTGGTCAACACCCTGCGCCACCACCGCGAAAACTCCATCGGTTACCCGCTCTCGGGCACGCGCGTCAAAATTTTCAAGGAGGGGAAGGAGCTGCCCGCGGGCGAAGTGGGGGAGATCTACCTCGACTCCGACCAGTTCATGCTCGGCTACCTCGGGGAGGAGCATTCCCCCTTCGTCGAGCTCGACGGGGTGAAGTGGCTCAAAACGGGGGACTACGGCTGGCTGGACGAGGACGGCTTCCTGTACTTCAAGCAGCGCATCAAGAACATGATCAAGGTGAGCGGGGTCCCCGTTTACCCCTCCGAGATCGAGAGCGCGGCGATGAGCGTTGCCGCCGTCCAAAAGGCGTGCGCCGTCGGCATCCCCGACCCCGTCCGCGGGCAGGTCGTGCGCCTGTTCGTCGAGGCGCCCGGCGCCGATCCCGAAGCCTGCCGCGCGGACATCCTCGAAGCCTGCCGCCGCAGCCTCATCGCTTACGCCGTCCCGCGGGAGATCGTGTTCGAGGAGCATCTGCCCGTCAACCTGATCGGCAAGATCGACCGCAAAAAACTGGAAGAGCGCGCCTGACGCGCTCTCTTTTATAGGCCGCCGCGATGAAATGAATGCAGCCGTGATGTATGCCGCCGCGATGAATGCCGCCGCGCGCCCCGCCAAGCGGGGCGCGCGGCGCGTTTATTTTTTCCGTCCCGCCAAGCGGGGGCGCGCGGCGCACTTATTTTTCCCGTTCCGCCAAGCGGGGCGCGCGGCGCGTTTATTTTTTCCGTCCCGCCAAGCGGGGGCGCGCGGCGCGCTTGCCCGGCCTTTGCCCCCGCCGTTTGTCCGTTTTCCCGCCCGTTTGGGCGCGGGGCTTGACATCCCTGCGGCCGTGTGATACAATACAGACAGAGGCGGCGCAAACCAAATATCTGCGCCGCACGAGGAGAAAAAAGATGTATTGTCGTTTTTGTGGGAAAGAGATCGAGGAAGGCTCCGCCTTTTGCCCCTATTGCGGCAGGGCGCAGCAGGGGGATGCGGGCGGCAACGGCGTTCCGCCTCCGCCGTACGGCGCGCCGCCCCCGCACCCGGCCGAGAAGGACGCGCCCAGCGGCGGCTTTGCCGTGCTCGGGTTTTTCTTCCCCCTCATCGGGCTGATCCTGTACCTCGTCTGGAAGAACGAACTCCCTCTGCGCGCCCGTTCCTGCGGCAAGGGGGCTTTGATCGGCGTCATCGTGCAGGCGGTCGGTTTCCTCTTGTCGTTCGTCGCGTTCTTTGTCCTGATGAACTACCTCATCGTGGTGATCTGACGTCGCCCCGATCCAAGCAAAGGTCATGGGAGGAAGGGATATGTATTGCATCCGATGCGGAAAAGAGATCCCCGCGGACGCGGCGTTCTGCCCGCTGTGCGGCGCGCGGCAGGAAGAGCCGCCCGTGCAGGGAGCCTGCGCCGTGCCGCCCGCGGAAGGGCCTGTCGCGCAATCCGTGCAGGGCGGGGACGGGCGGCCGAAGTCGTCGGTGCCCCCGTACCGGGGCCCGCAAGGCGCGGAGGCGCCGCCGTATGACGGCGCGCCGCCCTGCGAAGAGCCCGCCGCGGCGGAAAAGCCGATCAACAACCTCGGGCTCGCCGGCCTGATCGTCGGCCTCTTTGCGCTGGGGATCAGCTGGACGTATTTTGTGGGGATGGCGGCAGGCATCGTCGCCATCGCGCTCTCCGGCGCGGGGTACAGCCGCCGTAAATACTGTCGCCAGAACGGGTTGGCGGTCGCGGGGATGGTGCTCGGCATCGTCGCGCTGCTGCCCACCTTCTTGTTCATCGTATTCTTCATCTGCTTCTCGATCGCGCCGCCCCACGTCACCTGAGGCCGGAAAGAGGGCGGCCGCTTGGCGGACAATTGTCCGCCGGAAAGGGAAAACAAAAAGACGGGCGGGGGCTGCGGCTCCCGCCTCTTTCGCATATAAAAAAGTCGCCCCCGCCGTTCGCGGCGGGGGCGCTTGCGCTTTGTCAGTGGATCTTTTCGATGTCCTCTTTGCGGCACATCACGATCAGCCGCTCTTTGGTGCTGAAGGGGTGGTCCGCGTCGGGCAGGGGGGTGAGCGTCTCGCCCCGCTTGACGCCGAGGATGTTCAGGTTGTACTTGGCGCGCACGTTCTTGTCGCGGATGGTCTTGCCCTCCCAGCCGCGCGGGGTCGGGATCTCATAGATCGCGTATTCGGGGGTGAGCTGGATGTAGTCGAAGATGTTGTCCGCGCTGTAGCGCACCGCCAGCCGTTCCGCCGTCTGCTTTTCGGGGAAGATGACCGAGTCCGCGCCGTTGCGCTTCAAGAACTTGGCCTGGATCTCGGTGGACGCGCGCGAGAGCACGTATTTGGCGCCCGCCTCTTTGAGCAGCGACGTCGTCTCGAGCGAGGACTGGAAGTTCTCGCCCATGCACACGGCGCACAGGTCAAAATTGTCGATGCCGATGGCGTCGAGCACGGCGGGCTTGGTCGCGTCGCCGATCTGCGCGCTGGTGACGTAGGGGAGGATCTCGTCGATCTTCTCCTCGTCCGTGTCTAAAACGAGGACGTGGTTGCCGAGTTCGGAAAATTTCTTGGCCATGTAGGTGCCGAAGCGCCCCAGGCCGATGACCAGAATGGATTTCATTGTTTATATTTCCTCACGATGGATTCAAAAAAAGTATTGTCAGCCGATGCGCACCTTTTCGAGCGGTTTTTCGGCGGCGGGCGCGTTGGGCGTGTGCCACGAGAGCATGACCGTCATGCACCCGGCGCGGCCGAGGAACATGAGCACGCACAGCACGATCTGCGAGCCGATGGTCAGCGAGGGCGTGATGCCCATCGTCAGGCCGACCGTCGCGATCGCGGAGACGACTTCAAAGACCGCCTCGGTCACGGAGACGCCGTTCCCGCCGAAGGCAGGGTTTTCCGCCTCGAACAGGCACAGGAGGGTCGCGCCGACGACGATGAGCGCCGTGAACACGGTGAAGAACTGCGCGGCGTTTTTGACGTTCGTGTCGTCGATGCGCCGGCCGAAACACTCGACCGACCGTTTTCCCCTCGCGAGCGAGAACACGGCGAGGAAGAGCACCGCCACCGTGTTCGTCTTGACGCCGCCCGCCGTCGAGCCGGAGGAGCCGCCGATGAACATGAGCACGATGGAGAGCAGCAGCGTCAGTGACCGCACGCCGCCGACCGCCGAGAGGGGCAGGACGTTGAATCCCGCCGTGCGCGGCGTCACCGCCGTAAAGAAGGAGGAGAGCAGCCGCTCGTACCAGCGGCCGTGCCCGCCCAGCGCCGCCCAGTCCTCGCCCAGCCAGATGAGGAGGGTGGGGAGGAGGACGAGGATGGCGGTCATGATCAGCACGAGTTTGGTGTGCAGTTCGTATTTGCGGAAATGCAGTTTATTTTTTTTGATGTCCAGCCAGACGAAGAACCCGAGCCCGCCGATGAGGATGAGCAGGGGGATGGTCAGGCAGATGATCGGGTCGCCCGCGTAGGAGGTGACCGACGCGAAGGGGGTGCCGCGGATGCCCATCAGGTCGAATCCCGCGTTGCAGAAGGCGGAGATCGCGGTGAACACCGCCATCCAGATGCCCTGCGCCCAGCCGAAGTCGGGCACGAAGCGGAAGGCGAGCGCGATCGCCCCCAGCCCTTCAAAGAGCAGCGTGCCGATGAGGATGGTCGTGGTCAGTTTGCCCATGCCCGAGAGCACGGGCGCGCTCACCGCTTCCTGCATGAAGGTGCGCTCTTTCAGGCCGATCTTGCGCCCGCCCAGCCGCAGCAGCAGGTAGACGATGGTCATAAAGCCGATGCCGCCGATCTGGATGAGGCAGAGGATGACGATCTGGCCGAACAGCGACCAGTGCTGGAAGGTGTCCTGCACGATCAGCCCGGTCACGCAGGAAGCGGACACGGTCGTGAACAACGCGTCCATGAAGGAGGCGCTCCCCGTGATCTTCGACGCGCTCGGAATGATGAGCAGCAATGTCCCGATGAGGATGACGGCGAGGTACCCGAGCACCAGCAGGCGCACGGGGGTAAGCCGTATTTTGCGTGGCATACAGTCTCCGAAAAAGGCGAATTGATCCCCGTATGCGGGGATACCGAATAGATTATAGCATATTTTATCCTTTTTGCAACCGTTTCGCACCCGTTTTGCGGGAAGAGCCGCCAAAATCTTTTTTTGCGCCTGCGGGCAGGCACGGCGGCGCCCCTTCCCGCAGTATAATAGAGGGAAGGGGAGGTGCTCATGCGCATTCATTTTGTCACGGAAGGGACGCTGCGCGCGTACCGGGCGGGCGGCAGGGCCGCCGCGTGCGACCTGCTCGCCTTCGGGTTCGAGGGGTTGGGGGAAGTGGATTACGGCCGCGAGCTGGCGGGGGAGACGTCCAAGTTGGAGGATCTGGCGCTGCTCAGCCGGGAAGCGGGCTGCACGGTCGTCTCCGGCTGCGTGACGGTGACCTGCGGGCTGCGCAGCCGCAGCGCCGCCGTCGCCGACAAGGGGCGCATCCTCGGCGTCACGGATATGCTCTATGTGGACGGCGAGGGGGACTGGAAGGGCGGCGCGCACCTCAAAGTGTACGAGACGGGTGCGGGGAAGCTCGGGCTGTGCGTGGGGGAGGACCTGTTCCGTCCCTCCGTCGCGTCCGCCCTGTCGCTGTGCGACGCCGACTTTTTGATCAGCATCTTCGGCGCGGCGGAGGACAGCGTCCCGCAGCTGATGCTGCGCGCCTGCGCCTTCTGCGCGGGGGTCCCCGCCTGCATGTGCGCGGCGGGCATCGCGCAGGCGGCGGACACGCACGGGGAGATCCGCTTCCGTTCGGCGCGGCGGGAGTGCACCTTCGACGTCGCCGCCGAGCGGGCGTATCGGCTCACGTCCGTGCGCTCGCGCGGGTTTTCCCGCCGGGTGCGCGCCGATTTTTAAGGGGGATCGGGATCCGCGCGCCGTTTGCTCCGCTCGCTGCGCGCGGGCGGCGGATCCGGTCGCTCGCCCGCTTTTGCGCCGTTTGCCCGTATCCGCGCCGTTTGTTCGTATCCGTGCCGCTCGCCCCGTTTTTGCGCCGTCTGCCCCGCCTGCGCGGCGCACGGGAACTTTTCGCTCGTCGGGCGTTTGCTTTTTTCTTCGAAGTGTGCTATCCTAATAGGGCGGCGCGGTCCGCGTGCGGGCGGCGCCGACTGCAAGGAAATACGAAAAAAAAGAGGAAATTCGCCATGTCGGAAAAAAAGAGCCGGGGGCAGGCGCGCTACGACGCCCTCGCCTATGAAAAGAAGAACTATTTCGAGACCGCTTCGGAGCAGGAGCGCCGCGCGATGTTCGCGTATGCGGAGGGGTATAAGGCATTTCTGAACGAGGCCAAGACCGAGCGCGAGGCGTGCGCGGCGGCCGTCCGCATGGCGGAGGAGAAGGGCTTTGCCGAATACCGCTTCGGCGATCCCCTCGCCGCGGGGGACAAGCGGTATTTTGTCAACCGCGGCAAGAGCGTCGTCCTCTTCCGCATCGGGGCGAAGAATTTGGAGGAGGACGGCCTGCGCATCCTCGTCGCCCACATCGACTCCCCCCGTCTGGACGTCAAACAGAACCCGCTGTACGAGGAGGCGGGGATGTGCTTCCTGAAAACGCACTATTACGGCGGGCTGAAAAAGTATCAGTGGACGGCGCTTCCGCTCGCGCTGCACGGCGTCGTCGTCCTGCGGGACGGGCGCAAGGTGCAGCTGTGCGTGGGAGAGGCGCCCGACGACCCCGTGTTCTATATCGACGACCTGCTGCCCCACCTCGGCGGCGAGCAGATGGCGGGCAAGGCGTCCAAGGTGATCGAGGGCGAGCAGCTCAACCTCGTGGTCGGCGGGCTGCCCTGCACGGACGAAGAGGTCAAGCACAGGGTCAAGTACACCGTCCTCGACCACCTCAACGCGCGATACGGGATGTGCGAGGAGGACTTCCTTTCGGCGGAGCTGTGCGCCGTCCCCGCCCTCCCCGCGCGCGACGTCGGCTTTGACCGCGCGCTGATCGGCGCCTACGGCCACGACGACCGCGTCTGCGCCTATCCCGCCCTGACGGCTGTGCTGGAAGGGGCGGGCGGACACACCGCCCTGGCGATCCTGGCGGACAAGGAGGAGATCGGCAGCGAGGGCAACACGGGGATGCAGAGCAAGGTGTATGAGGACCTGATGGAGGAGATCTGCCTGGCGCTGGGCGCGAACTTCCGCAAGGTGCGCTTTGCCTCCAAGTGCCTCTCCGCCGACGTGACGGCCGCCTACGACCCGAATTTTGCGGGCGTGTTCGAGCGCATGAACGCGGCGATGCTCTCCTGCGGCGCCTGCATGAGCAAGTTCACCGGCGCGCGCGGCAAGAGCGGCTCCAACGACGCGAACGCGGAGTTCGTCGGCGAAGTGCGCCGCATGTTCGCCGAAGCGGGCGTCGTCTGGCAGACGGCGGAACTGGGCAAGGTGGACGCGGGCGGCGGCGGCACGGTCGCCAAATTCCTCGCCAACCTCAACATCGACACCGTCGACCTGGGCGTGCCCGTCCTCTCGATGCACGCGCCCTGGGAGCTCGTCTCGAAGGCGGACCTGTACGGCTGCCACCGCGCCTTCCTCGCCTTTTTGCGGTAAAACGCCCCGCGGCGGCTTTGTCCTCGGTTCTTCGCCGCTCCGCGCGCCTGCCGCTCGCTGCGGCTTTGCCCTCGGCTCTTCGCCGCTCCGCCGCCCCGCCGCCCGCGGGCGGCGGGGCGGCGCAAAAAATCGGGGCGGGCGGGCAAAAATCGCTTTACAAACGGGCGGATTCTTGGTACAATGTTCTACAATACAGGCGATGAAAAAGGACAAGTCCTTCGTGATACCGCTCCAAAGAGAGCCGCGGCAGGTGAAAGGCGGCGGGCAGGGCACGGCAGGGTATCCCCTTTCAGCCCGCGGGGCGAAACCGTGACGCACGGGAGTAGTCTTGCGCGCGGTTCTTCCACCGCGTTACCAACAGGGGCATATTGTCCGTATGTTTTGGTGGTCCCTTTTTGTTTTCCGAAAACGAGAAGGGCTTTTTTTGTGAATAACCGATTTCAGGAGATCGATCATGTACAAGAAAGTAGACACGTCGATGCAGTTCGTCGACCGCGAAAAGGAAGTCATCGAGTTCTGGAAGGAGAACGATGTCTTCGAGGATAGCATCCGGGAGCGCGAGGGGGGAGAGGAATTTTCCTTCTACGACGGCCCGCCGACCGCCAACGGCAAGCCGCACATCGGGCACATCCTCACCCGCGTCATGAAGGACATCATCCCCCGCTATCAGACGATGAAGGGCAAGCACGTCCTGCGCAAGGCGGGCTGTGATACGCACGGGCTGCCCGTGGAGCTGGAAGTGGAGAAGTCTCTGGGCCTCGACGGCAAGAAGGAGATCGAAACATACGGCATCAAGCCCTTCAACGAGCAGTGCAAGCGCTCGGTGTGGAAGTACACGGACGAATGGCGCAAGATGAGTGACCGCGTCGGCTATTGGTGCGACATGGACAACCCCTATGTCACCTATCACGACGACTACATCGAGTCCGTCTGGTGGGCGCTCAAGGAGATCGACAAGAAGGGGCTCCTCTATAAGGGCCACAAGATCGTCCCTTACTGCCCCCGCTGCGGCACGGCGCTCTCCTCGCACGAAGTCGCGCAGGGCTATAAGACGGTCAAGGAGACCTCCTGCGTGGCGCGCTTTGCAGTTGCGGGGCGGGAGAACACCTATATCCTTGCCTGGACGACGACGCCCTGGACGCTCCCTTCCAACGTCGCGCTCTGCATGAACCCGAACGAGACGTATGTGGAGATCGCCCATGACGGCACGCACTATATCTTAGCGGAAGCGCTCGTTCCCTCCTTCTTCGAGGAGTACG
>DXFD01000054.1 GCA_019114625.1 Candidatus Borkfalkia faecigallinarum
TGATCGGTCACGATGCAGTCGAGCGTTCCGTCGCGCAGCCCCTCCTTGATCGCCGCGACGTCCTCCGCCTCGCGGATGGGAGGATTGACCTTCGTGTTGGCGTCATAGTTCACGATCACGTCGTCCGTCAGCGTAAAATAATGCGGGCAGGTCTCTGCCGTGACACGCACGCCGCGCGCCTTTGCCTCGCGCAGGAGCTGCACGCCGCCCTTCGTCGAAACGTGGCAGATATGCACGCGTTTGTGCAGCGTTTCCGCCAAGATGATCTCGCGCGCCAGCATGATCTCTTCCGCCGCCCGCGGGATCCCTTTCAGACCCGCCAGCGTGCTGTTGTACCCCTCGTTGACGACGCCGCCGTCGACGAGAGACTTGTCCTCGCAGTGCGAAAGGCAGACGAGGCCGAAATCAGACGCATATTCCATCGCCAGCCGCATCATGCGCGCGTCGGAAACGGGCCGCCCGTCGTCGCTGACGGCGACCGCCCCCGCGGCCTTCATCTTGCCCATCTCCGCAAGGTTTTCGCCCTGCTCGCCGTTGGTGATCGCGCCGATCGGGCGGACTTTGCAGAGCCCGACCTCTTTGGCGCGCGCCACGATATAGCCGACGATCGCCGCGTTGTCGCAGACGGGCTGCGTGTTCGGCATACAGCAGATCTGCGTGAAGCCGCCGCGCACGGCCGCCGCGCTGCCGCTTGCGATGTCCTCCTTGTATTCGAATCCCGGTTCGCGCAGATGAACGTGCATATCGATCAGCCCGGGGAAAATATGCAGACCGCGCGCGTCGACGACTTCGGCATCCGCGTCCTCCAAATGTTCGCCCATCTTTGCGATCGTATCCCCTTCGACGAGAATATCCCGCGCGAAGACTCCGCTTTCCAAAACGGCCATTCCGCCTTTGATCAGAAGTTTACGCATTTTTTTCACCCTCCTGCCTGTTTTTTACGAGGAGGAACAGGAGCGCCATGCGGACGGCGACGCCGTTGAGCACCTGTTCCGTGATCTTGCTGTTCGGCGCGTCGATGACGTCCGAAGTAAATTCGACGCCGCGGTTGACCGGCCCCGGGTGCATGACGATGCAGTCCGGATCCGCATAGCGCAGGTGCTCTTCGCTCAGACCGTAATAGCGGTTGTATTCGGAGAGGGACGGGAACAGGCCGCCGTGCATGCGCTCCAGCTGGATGCGCAGCCCCATGACGACGTTGGCGCCCGCCAGCGCCTCCTCGCGCGAGGACGCCACTTTGGCGCCGAGCTGCCCGATCCCCTGCGGCATCAGCGTCGCCGGCGCATACATGGAGACTTCCGCGCCCAACTTCGTCAGGCCGAACAGGTTGCTCTTGGCCACGCGCGAATGCTTGATATCGCCCAGGATCGCCACCTTCAGCCCCTTGAATCCGCCGAATTTTTCGCGCATCGTGTAGAAGTCGAGCAGCGCCTGCGTCGGGTGCTCGTTCATGCCGTCGCCGCCGTTCACGACCGAGGCGCGGACGTGTTTGGCCAGGATGTGCGGCGCACCGCCCATCGGGTGGCGCATGACGATGACGTCGTTCTTCATCGCGTCCAGCGTGTATCCCGTGTCGATGAGCGTCTCGCCCTTCTGCACGGAGCTGGACGAGGCAGAGATATTGACCGTGCCCGCCCCGAGGTATTTGGCGGCGAGCTCGAACGAACAGCGGGTACGGGTGCTGTTTTCATAAAAGAGCGTCGTCACCGTCCGCCCCTGCAGATGCGGCAGCTTTTTCAGGTTCTGCGTCAGCAGCTTTTTCATGCCGACGGCGGTATCGAGTATCGCGACGATATCCTCGGCCGACGTATCGTACAGCCCGAGCAGATCTTTTCCCAACATAGACGGTCCCTCCAAAATGTGTATCAGTGTTCGCTGCGGATCCCGAGCGAGTCTGCCCCCTCGATCTCACGCAGCCGCAGATCCAGCCATTCGCGATGAGAGGTCGGGATGTTTTTGCCGACCAGATCGGGGCTGACCGGCAGTTCCCTGCCGCCGCGGTCGCACAGCACGAGCAGCTCGATGCGGGCAGGCCGCCCGAGGTCAAAGATCGCCTCGATCGCCGCGCGCACGCTCCGCCCCGTGTGCAGGACGTCGTCGCAGAGCACGACGCGCTTCCCGTCCACCGAAAAGCCGAGGTCGTTGACACTCGCGTCCGGGACGAAGAAACCGCTCACGAGATCGTCGCGGTACATCCCGATATCGATCCCGGCACAGGGAAGGTCTGCCCCGTACAGTTTTTTGACGAGCGCCGCGATCCTGCGCGCGACGAACTCGCCGCGGCGGCGGATCCCGATCACACACAGATCCTCCGTCCCCTTGTTGTGTTCCACCAACTCGTGCGCGAGGCGCGTCAGCATACGCGCGATCGCCCATTCATCCATCAGGATCCGTTCAGACATATCTTTCGCCTCCGGACATAAAAAAGCCCCGCACCTGCGTACGGGGAAACAAAAACTTGGTTCGCGAAACCGGGCGTCGGCCGCGCGGCCGCACGCCTCTTCCGTTCCCGACTTTCCGGCATCTCCGTACCGCAGCATTAAAGTCGTTTTTACGGCTTTTATTGTACCACACAGCGCGCCCGTTGTAAAGCGAACGGCTCATTTTTTTGAATAAATTGTCAGCATTCGATCTTTGCCAGCCGAAAGCCGAGCAGGTCGCAGGAGGTCAGGTAGTATTTCGTCTTGCCGCGCTCGCACACGAACGGGTACGCCCCCGCCGCCTGGTGCAAATGCCCGTAGACGACGCCGTCGACCTCGTTTTCTTCAAAGAGCTGCGTAAACAGCGAATCCTCGCGCTTGACGTTGAAGGGCGGGTAATGGATCATGCAGAGCAGCTTGTCCCCCGGCTGCCGCACCTTCTGCACGCTCGCGAACGCGAGGCGGAAGCGCTCCGCTTCGCGGCGGTAGATCTTCTCGTCCGATTCGCCAAAATCCGCGCTGCCCGGGCAGGTCCAGCCGCGCGAGCCGCAGATGACGAGCCCGTCCAAACGCACGCAATCGTTCTGCAAAAAGATATAGCTTTCGTCCGGAGCGCTGCGCCGCAGCGCCGTGATGCCCGACCACCAATAATCGTGGTTGCCGCGGATAAAGACCTTCCGCCCCGGCAGCCCGCGCAGGGCGGCGAGGTCGGGCAGCGCCTCGTCCAGCGTCATCGCCCAACTGATGTCGCCGGCGATCAGCACGACGTCCTCTGCGCGGACGCGCCCGCCCCAGTCCCGGCGGATCTTATCCAGATGCCCCGTCCAGTTCCCGCCGAAGATATCCATCGGCTTGTCCTTTCCGCCGGGCAGATGCAGGTCGCTTACCGCAAAAACATTCATGGAGCCTTCCTTTCGATTTGTTTTCTGAACTAAGATTGTATCATAAATCGTCCGCGTTGGGAAGCGTTTGCGCCGCCGTGCGCGCATTTTTTGCCCGTATTTTTCGCCGCGCATAGTTCTCCGCGTCGCACAGATGCAGGCTCTCGCGGCAGCGTTCGCACAGCCCCGCCGCCCCCGCGCGTTCCCCGCACACGACGCAGCGGCTTTCGCGTTCATCTTCCCCTTTTTGCATCGTTCACCCCCTGTTTTCGGGCAGATCAAAAAGCCGATACGCTCGGCGGCATACCGGCTTTTCCCTGCGATGAGCGCACTATTTGCCGCAGCCGTTCCCGCAGCCGCCCGTATTCCCCTGCGGATACAGAGGCAGCTCAAAAAATCCGGCGCATACTTCCTGCGTATATTCCTGCGCGGGCGGGATGACGCAATAACCGTACGAGGGCACGAGCAGGTCGACGTTGATGACGATCTTCAAAATGACGGTGAAGCAAAGATCGACCGTGAACGTATTGTCCTGCGCGTTGAACGTGCCCTCCGGCGCGACGGCGCTCACGACGCACTGCACCTCATACGGCATGATGGAGGGCTGGGGCACGAACAGGATGACGTCCTCGCCGATCGATACGACCGCGCTCGCCTTCCCCTCCACGCCGTTTGCATCGGTATAGACGACCTCGACAGGGATATCGACGGATGCCTGCACGCGTGCGCAGTTGGCGCGGTCGGGCAGGCGGTCGACCTGGAACGCCGTCACGGTGCCCGCCGACGTCGTGCTGCGGGCGCTGATAAAGGTCAACGGATATGTAGGGTTGGCGGGGACGGGGTCGACGATGCCGAGCACCACGCCGCTGCGCTGGCCCTGACGGATGCAGGCGTCAAATACCCGCTGCGCCTGCAGGCAGACTTTTTCGTTCAGCCCGCTGCTCGGATTGCCGCAGATGGGTCCGGGACACTTATCCGTCTGGAAATTCGAATAAAAGGACATGATTGACCTCCGGATGGTAGAATTGCGGACGAGCGCAGGGGTTGCCCTGTACGCTCTCCATGTTCCAATATATGATTTTTACACCCGCGGTTGCTACACGCCGCCGCCTCGCCAATCGTTTCGCCGTCCGCCTTGCCAATACCTTGCCGCCCGCGGCTACACGCGCTCCGTCCCGCCGCTCGCTTCGCCCTCCGCCCCGCCGAGGCAAACGCGCTGCGTCGGGTACAGAACGGGACCGTTCCGCCGAAGAAATTCGGCGCGGTCCGCGGAAAAACGGGCGCAGATGCTCTCCGCCGTATCGCCCGGGCGGACGGTATAGACGCGCTCGCGCGGCGGCAGGCACAGCAGGCTGCCGGGCGGCGGAAATTTTTGCAGGCGATTGACCGCGATCAGCGAAGCGTACGCCGCCCCCTGCGCCGCGCATACGGACGCGAGCGTATCGCCGTCGCGGACGACGTACCAACCGAACGGACCGGGAACGCAGTCTTGCAAAAGGAACATGTGCTCACCCCCTTTTCGTTCATGATATGCGCCGCGCCGCAAAATATGCGGGACGGGCCGCTCATATTCCGCACGGCAAGGCGATATATATAGGGAAGGACCGGGCGGCCGCAGGCCGCCCACGCGAGGGTACTTTGAGCAAGAGCAATCTCTATCAGACGGCCGCCTATGTGACGGCATTTTCCGTCGCCGAGAAGTTTTTCGGCTTCCTCTATCGCATCATCCTCTCCCGCACGCTCGGCGCCGAAGGCATGGGCATCTATCAGGTCGCCCTGTCCGTCTTTGCCGTCCTCGCGACGGCGGCGGCTTCCGGGATCCCGCTGACCGTCTCGCGGCTGATCACCAAATACCGCGCGCAGAAAAACAGCCGCGCACAGCACTCCGTCGTCACGGCGGCGCTTCTGTCCGCGCTCTGCTTTTCCGTCCCCGTGTTCTGCATCCTGTTTTTCGGGCACAAGGCGTTTGATTTTTTATTTTCCGACCCGCGCTGCATGACCGTCCTGCTCATCCTGCTCCCGAGCCTAACGTTCAATTCCGTCTACTCCGTCCTCCGCGGCGAACTTTGGGGGAACAAGCGCTTTGTCCCGTACTGCGTCATCGACCTCATCGAAGAGCTGTGCATGATCGGCGCGGGCGTTCTGCTCGTGACGCACATGAGCGACCTGTTCGACGGCGCCAGGCGCGTCGCGCTGGCCGTCGTCTTTTCCTATCTCGTATCCTTCACCCTTTCGGTCGCCTACTTCTTTATCAAGGGCGGAAAGCTGCGCGACCCGCGCGGCCAGCTGCGCCCCCTCCTCGCGTCCGCGCTGCCGATCACGGGGATGCGGACTTCCGGTTCGCTCATCAACTCCGCGATCTCCCTGCTCCTCCCGGCGCGCCTGATCGCGGCGGGATTTACGTCCGAACAGGCCATGAGCGAGATCGGCATCGCGATGGGGATGAGCATGCCCATCCTGTCCATCCCCTCCACGCTGATCGGCTCGCTCGCCCTCGTCATGATCCCCGAACTTGCCGAAAATTTTTTCCGCGGCGACCATACAAAATTGCGTGAAAATATTGAAAAGGCGCTCAAAGTCACCTCGCTCATCGCCTGCCTGCTGATCCCACCGCTGTTCGCTTTGGGGAAAGATATCGGCATCCTGCTCTTTTCCAGCGAACACGGCGGCGAGATCATCCGCAACTGCTGCTTCATGCTTTTCCCCATGAGTTTGGGCATGATCTCCAACAGCATCCTCCATTCGCTCGGCTGCGAAAAACAGACGTGCGCCTATTTCTTTGTCGGCGCGGCGGCGACCCTCGTATGCGTCTGGTTCCTGCCCGGACTGGTCGGGATCTATGCGCTGATGATCGGGCTCGCCGCAAGCCAAGTCATCACGACCCTGCTCAACCTTCGCCTCATCGCCAAAAAGAGCAAAGAAAAAGTGCGCTTTTGCAAGCACACTCTCCTCTCCGCCGTCAGTATCCCTCCGGCGATCGTATTCGGTTGTCTGTTGCGCAACGTGCTTTCCGCCCTTCTGCCGCCGCTCGCGGCGATCGCCCTCTGCGGCGGGATCCTCGTTATCGCGCAGGGGCTGCTCCTCGCCGTCATCGGCCTCGCGCAGCCGCGCTGGGTGCGCGTCCTCGTGCGGCGATGATCAGTATTTTCGCTTGAACTTTGCGCAGAAAGGCAGCGCGGCGAGGCAGAGGGCGACATTGACGACATAGACGATCGACTGGATGGACAGCCGCCCGGCGAGGTAGACCCAAAAAGTCTTTTGCGCCGTTCCGCCCCAAAGAAAGATATACGCGTACGAATACTGCACCAGCGTGTTCAAGAAACAGGTGATGACGATAAAGCCGACCGCAAAGGCGAGGATCGCCTTGCCGAACAGCCACCCCGCATCTTCGCGCTTGATCCCGTTCATGATCCAGCCCGTCAAAAAGCCGAACAGGCCGAGCGTCAGCCCGTACAGCCAATAGACGTCGACCGGGCTGATGAGAAAGCCGATCGCGTCGCCGATAAATCCGACCAGAAAGGCCGGGACGGGGCCGAGCAGATATCCCGCCAAAAAGCTGACGGTATAGGTGAACGCGATCTTGTTCGACGCGGAAAGCTCGACGCCGAGCACGGAGTTCGCCGCGACGCTCAGAGCGATGAAGATCGCGAGATAGGCGATCTGCTTGCTCATGGAAAAGGAACGAAAAGCCTTCGAGAACATGGAAAAAACCTCCCTGATCCGGAGAGGTCCGTGAAAAAACAGTGCGCCGAGCGCTCGGCGGCTATCCTTGCAACGGACGCGCTTCGGCACCGCAGGGAAACCCCTTTCGTTTGCGAACAACGTCCCGTTTCGCAACACTTAACGCGCCTCAGCTACTCTGCATTTAATATGAGACCATTATACACTTTCTTTTTGCGTTTGGCAAGCGTACGGGCGGGGAAAAAGGATAAACGCAAAAGTTTTTCAAAGCCCGCGCGGACCGCCCTCCTTTTGCCCGCCCTCCCGGCAGGCAGATCGGATACATGCAGCGATTTTTGAAAGGCGCCGCCGCCCGGACGGCATACTTTTGCCGCTTTGCCGCATACTGACGGCATGGGCCTCATCTTTTTGCGGACGACGATCATCTTCATCGCGCTGCTTGCCGTGATGCGGCTGATGGGCAAGCGGCAGATCGGGGAGATGCAGCCGTTCGAATTTGTCATCACGCTGCTGATCGCCGAGCTCGCCTGCATCCCGATGGCGGATATTTCGATCCCGCTGCTGTACGGCGTCGCATCCGTCGTGACCATCTTTTTCCTGCACCAGCTCCTCCTTTTGTTCGACCTGCAATGCAAGCCGTTCAAGGCGGTCGTGGGAGGCAAACCCTCCGTCGTCATCAACAAAAACGGGATCGATATCTCGCAGTTAAAGCGCAACCATCTCGATTTGTCCGACCTGATCGAATCCATGCGTTCCGCCGGATATTTTTCGCTCGACGAAGTCGCCTACGCGCTGTATGAATCGAGCGGGCAGTTCACCGCCATGCCGCGCGAGGACGCCCCGCGCGAAGAAAAGGTCTCCCTGCCCGTCGTCATCATCGACGACGGAAAATACGACCAGAAAAACCTCGCGCTGACAAAGACGGGGCGGGCGTATTTTGAACGCATCCTGCGCGAGCAGCACATACGGAGCGCGCGCAGCGTCTTTGTCCTGACGCTGGACGGGACGGGCAAGATCTATCTGCAATGTCGGGGCGAGCGTTACCGCGCCTTCCGCGTCTGTCTGCCGGAGGGAAGCGAATGGTAAAGACCTTCGTATCCATGCTGCTCAGCCTCGCCCTCCTTGTGTCGGCGGCGCTGTTCGAGCACTTTTATATCGGCGGGACTTTCGAAAAATTTGACGCCGCGCTCGTCGCCCTCGAATGCAAGGTGCGCGAGGAGGTCGCTTCGC
>DXFD01000055.1 GCA_019114625.1 Candidatus Borkfalkia faecigallinarum
ACGATTATTATGAATAAGAAAGCAAAAACTATGCAGAACTTTTTCATGGTCTCCCTCCCGTTCTTCGGCAGGATTATCGACCGCGTGAAGAAAATATATACTCTCCCCGCCGCAAAAGATCTCCGCTCCGCCCGGGAGCGATCTCCCGGGAAAAGCGCCGCCGCGCACTTTTCCCCGAAACGGCGAAAAGCCGCCCGCGCGCTTTTGCGCGCGGGCGGCAGAAAAAATACAAATTTTTCACATGGCGGCCGTCTTATAAAAATAGAAATAGGTCGCGTCCTCGCCGCAGGGGCGCATCCCGGCGGCGCGCAGGGCGCGGGCGGAGACGGCGTTCTCGCGGAAGCACTTGGCCTCGATGCGCTCCAGCCCGAGCTTCAAAAAGCCGTACTCCATCATGCCCAGCAGCGCCTCGCGCGCGATGCCGCGGCGCTGCCAGGCGGGCAGCACGCGCATCCCGATCTCCGCCTCGGCGCGGTAGCCGAAGTTGTGCAGCACCACTTCCCCCGCCAGCGTATCCCCGCAATAGATGCCCAGCGGGATCTCGCTCTTGCGGCGGAAATCCGAGCGGATATCTTCCAAAAACCACATATCGTCCGGCTCGACGGGCGCCCTGTCGCGCCAGTCGTACCCCCACCAGCGGTTGAGCTCTTCATCGCGCGCGAGCGCGGCAAAGGCGGCGGCGTCCTCGTCCGGCACCGCGCGCAGGGTCAGCCGCGCCGTCTGCACGGAGGGCAGCTTGGAGAGGGAATCGATGGCGCGGTGTACGGCGAGGTTGTACTTGCCGACCAGCCGCACGGGCAGGTATTGCAGCTTGGACTTGCGCAGGCCGGCGTCGCCCGCGTCGTCCTCGCGGTTGATGTAGCGCACGCCGTCCGCGCAGAAGGTGCGCGCAAACGCCTGCGCCACGGCGGGATAGGCGCCCGCGACGCCGCGCAGCGCCTTCTCGATGTGGACGATCATCATGTCCCCGCAACGCTCGCCGACGGACAGGGCGACCATCTTGCCGCCCGCGTACAGCGCGCCGCAATACAGGCCCAGCTCGGCGATGTGGGGCAGGATCTCGAAGGCGCCGCGCATCTCCTCGTCGGCGAGGGCGCTCTCCTTGGCGTACTGCGAGGCGGCGTACTCGCGCAAAAACGCCTCGATGGCGGGCAGGTCCTCCGCCTCGCAGGTGCGGAAGGCGTGGTCGGGGTAGGTCTTTTCAAATTTATGCACGTGGTTGCGCTGGCCGCTGTACCGCCCGCCGGGATAGTCGCGGAAGTCGGAGGCCTCGTACAGGTAATCCCGCCAGCGGCGGATATTGGAGACGTGCAGGTCGTCCCCGTATCGCTCGGCGAGCGGCGCGAGCTTTTCGGCGGGGACGCAGGTGAAGTGCAGCCGCTCCTCCGCGGCGCGGCAATGCTCCTCCAACAGGCCGAGCGCGCGCTCTTCGGCGGCGGCGTCCCCGTCTTTAGAGAGGGGATAATAAAAATACGGCTGCCCCACATAGCGGTCGCGCAGCAGCAGGCAGCCCTCCGCCTCGGCAAAATGCGTATCCGCGTACTTCCCCCATAAAAAGAAGGAACCGGCGGAATAGTTGGAAATGCGCCGCTCCTGCCCGCGGAAATAGCTTTGCAGGCGGGGAAGATGGCTGCGCTCGAGTTTTTGAAAGTTCAGCATTCGGTGTCGGTACGTTCCTTATCGTGCGTTTGCCGCCTATTATACCACGGCGGCGCGGCTTTGACAAGCCATTTTGCCGCGCAAAAGCGCGCGGAATGCGGCGGCGCGCCGAAAATCGCCGCGTTCTCCCCTCCCGACGGGCAGCGAGAACTTCCCGACGAGCGGGGAAGCGTTCCTTTCGGCGGGCGGGGCGGGGGCAGGCAAGATGCGGGCGGCGGGGCGCAGACGGGCGCTCCCCGCCGGGAAGGAGGCGGGCGGGGCGGCGGGAAACAAATTCAAAAACTTTCAAACAAGGCTTGACCGCGCGCGCATTTCGTGTTATCATAAAAAAAAGCGGCTTTCGCGGGGGAGACCCGCGCGGGCGGCTTTGAAGGGGGAAACAATGCAATATTGGATACTGGCCGCGCCCGCCGCGGCGGTGCTCGCGCTCGCCTTCGCGCTGTTTTTTGCGCGGCGGGTGCTGAAAATGCCCGAGGACAAGGGGGCAGGGCGCATCGCGGCGATCATCCGCAAGGGCGCGAACGCCTTTTTGAAACGGCAATACCTCGTGGTCGCCGTCTTTTTTGTCTGCATGTTCGCCGTCCTCGGCGTGCTGGCGCTGGTCGGCTTCGTCGGGCCGTTCATGCCCTTCGCCTTCGTGACGGGCGGCATCTTCTCCGGCCTGTCCGGGTTTTTGGGGATGAAGATCGCCACCGCCGCCAACGCGCGCACGGCGACCGCCTGCAAAAACAGCCTCAACAAGGGGCTGCGCGCCGCCTTTTCGGCGGGGAGCGTGATGGGGCTGGTCGTCGTCGGGCTGGGGCTCGCCGACATCTCCGTCTGGTATTTTGTTTTGAAGGGCTTTTACGGCATCGCGGGAAGCGGCCTGACCGAGGCGCAGTTCATCGCGACCAACATGGTCACGTTCGGGATGGGCGCCTCCTCGATGGCGCTGTTCGCGCGCGTGGGCGGCGGCATCTTCACCAAGGCGGCGGACGTGGGCGCCGACCTCGTCGGGAAGGT
>DXFD01000056.1 GCA_019114625.1 Candidatus Borkfalkia faecigallinarum
TTCAAGGACACCTCCGGCCCGTCCATCAATATCCTGATCAAGCTGATCTCCGTCGTGGCGATCGTCTTTGCCCAGGTCATCCTGACCATCGGGCTGCTCTGACCGCCGCCCCGCGCCTGCCGCGGACGGTGCGGAATTTGTTCCGCGCCTGTCCCGCGCCCGCCGCGGATCGCTTTGACAAACCGGCGCCGCGGCATTGCCGCGGCGCGTTCTCCTTCCGAAAAATAAAAGTGCGACGGGCGGCGAGAATTTCTCGCCGCCCGTCTCTCTTTATGCGCCGCGCCGATCTTCCGCCCGCCGCACTCTGCGCGCCGAAGAATTTTTCCGCCCTTCCCGCCCGCCGTACGGCGGGCGGAAAGGGCGCCTCTTTATCCGACGCGCCGCTTTGCCCGACGGTACCCGCCTCTTTGCCGGACCCGCCGCTTTATTCGACGGCGGAGAAGTCCTCCCGCGCGAGGGTGTACGGCGCGGTGGTATAGACCGCGTCGCCGCGGCGATAGCGGATGCGCATCACGTCGCCCGGGCGCACCCAAAGCAGCGCGTCCCCCAACGCGTAGAGCCGGCGGAGGGAGAACTCTTCCTCCCCGAAGGAAATGCCGAGCAGCACGTCCCCTTCCCGCAGGTCGACGCGCTGTGCGAGGCCGCCCTCCTGCACCGCGGCGACGGTGACGTCGACGACGTTTTCGCCGTAGCCGAGCAGCTCGTCGTAGTCATAGCGGGCGTTTTCCGCCGTGACCGTGACGCCGAGCAGGGGGCGGAGCACGCTGCCCGCATACCCCTCCTCCTCCGCAAAGGCGCGGATGTTGGCGGCCGCGCCCTCGACGACCTCGAGCGGGACGGCGAAGTTGATGTTCTGGTCGGCGGTGCGGCGGGCGTTGGCGAGCCCGACCAGCTCGCCCGCGCCGTTGAACAGGCCGCCGCCCGAATTGCCGCCGTAGATGGGGACGTCCATGCGCATCTCGCGGACGCTGTAGATCGTGCCGCCGATGTCGAGGTCGATGTACTCGCTCTCCACCGAGATGACGCCGCGCGTGACGCTCAGCCCCTCCTTATTGGGGTTGCCGACGGTGAAGACGGACTGCCCGACGTGGTATTCCTTCGCGAAGGTGACCGCCCGCACGTCCGGATTGATGGCGAAAAGGTCGTCCGTCCGCGCGCGGATGAGCGCGACGTCCAGACCGACCGCGCCGCCCACATACTCGCATTCGATGGCGTATTCGCCGTATTCGAACACGTCGTAGCCGTCCTCCTGCACGTCTTCCCCGTCCTCCTGCTTGACGGAGGGGAAGTTCTCGCTGCCGTAGAGATAGCAGACGACGCGCCGGGGGAGGCCGGAGCCGTTGTCCGCGTTGGCGTATTCGCTGACGAAGAGATGCTGATTGGTGAGGATGTAGGTGTACTCCTCGCCCAGCTCGTAGATGACGCCCGCGCCGTTGTAGACGTTGGTGCGGTCCTCCGTTTCCCCGTCCTCGTGCTCGACCGTCTCGTAATACTCCGTCGCGATCTTGACGACGGAGAGGAGGGTGCGGCCGACCGCGCCGTCCGCGTCTTCCCCGCCGCCGAGGAATTTTTGCAAAAATTCTTCATAGGTGATGTCGCCGTACTGCGCGCAATAGTACTCGTACAGCTCCTCCACCGTGACGCCGGACGCGTCCTGGCCGTCCTGACCGTCTTCTCCGTCCTGCCCGTCCTCTCCGTCCGCGCCGTCCGAACCGTTCAGCCCGTCCGCGCCGTCTTTGCCGTCCTGGCCGTCCTTACCGTCCTGTCCGTCTTTGCCGTCCTTGCCGTCTTTGCCGTCTTTGCCGTCCTGCCCGTCTTTCCCGTCTTTGCCGTCTTTGCCGTCCTGCAGGACGAAGGAGGACTCCGTGCCGTCCGAATATTCGATGATATAGATGCCGTCTCCGATCTTGCGGATGTCGGCGACGTACACGCCCGAACAGCCCGCCAACGCGAAGAAGAGCGCGAGCAGCAGCGCCGCCGCGAGCGCCGAAAGATACCGCATTTTTTTCATGATGTAAACTCCTTTATCCGATCGCGGCTGCCGCCGCTCCTTCTTTTATTATAGCGCAAGAAGGGCGCGGGGGCAACCAAAAGCGAAAAAAATCCGCCGGGGAGGAAAATTTTCCTTCCCCGGCGGGATCTATGCCAGCCCGCCGTGCGGAGAGCCTTCCTTTTTCCCCGCCCGAAGGCGCGCCGTCGACGAGCCCGCCGCGCGGACGGGTCAGGAAATGACGGAGAAATCGTCCGAGTCGAGGGTGTAGGAAGCGGTCGAGACCTGCGCGCCGTCCCGCTCGACGGTGAAAGAGATGGTGTCGCCCGGGCGCAGGGTGAGGCACAGATCGGCGATGTCGTACGAGCGCGCGATCTCGTATGCCTTGCCGTTGATGAGGAAGGCGCACACGAGGTCGCCCTCCTCGACGCCGACCCCGGCCGCGATGGAGCGGGAGGAGACGGTGGCGACGGCGACGTCCTCATAGATCTTGCCGTAGCCCTCCGCCGCGTCGTAGACGTAGCGGGCGTTCTGCGATTCGAGGCCGATGCCCAGCGTCGGGGTGAGCAGGCCGTTGGTGTTGTCGTCGCCGTCGGTGGCGTGGAAGAGGATGTTTTCGACCGTGCCGCGCACCACCTGGAGGGGGATGGCGTAGTTGATGTTCTGATCCTCCTCGTTGCCGCCGTTGGTGATGCCGATCAGCCGCCCTTTGAGGTCGAACAGCCCGCCGCCCGAGTTGCCGCTGTAGATGGCGGTGTCGATGCGCAGCACCTCCTGCGTGCGGCCGCCCGTGAAGAGGACCTCCTCCCGCTCGACGGAGACGATGCCCTCGGTGACGCTGATGCCCTCCGCCTCGGTGTTGCCGATGGCGATGGCCGTCTGCCCGACGGCGTAACCGTCCGCCACGGACGCGGCGGCGACGCTGTCGTTGACGGCGAACACGTCCGCCTTGTCCGCGCGCAGCACGGCGAGGTCGTTGGAATAGCTCCCGCCGACAAATTCGCACTCGATGGCGTAGTCGCCGTAGTCGAGCACGGGATAGCCGAGCTCGTCCGTCTCGCCGTTGATCTGCTCCGGCTTATCCTTGTCCTCGCTGCCGTAGAGGTAGACGACCAGGCGGCGGCCGATGTCCGAGCCGTTGTCGGCGTTGGCGCTCGAATTGTAGACGACGTGATAGTTGGTCACGAAGTAGACGGAGCTGTCGTCGATCTCATAGATGACGCCCGAGCCGATGCTCTGCGAGAGACCCTTGAGCGTGCTGCCGAAGGGCCAGCCGCTGCTCTGGGTGACGCAGAACTCCGCATACACGGTGACCGCCGATTGCAGGCTCTTTTGGATGACGCCGGTGTTGTCCCCCGCGTTGACGTCGAGATATTTTTCCAGAAATTCGGAAAACTCGATCTCGCCGTACCGCTCGCAGTAGCTCTGATAGACGTCCTCGATGTTCAGGTCGGCGCCGTCCTTGCCGTTTTCCACGGTGAACGTCGTCGTGGAGCCGTCCGAATAATGGACGGTGTACAGGCCGTCGCCCGTGTTTTCGATGCCCGTGACGTACGCGGACGAACAGCCGGCAAACAGGAGCGCCGCGCACAAGACCGCAGCGGCGGCCGCCGCCAGGATACCTTTCCCGAGCCTTTGGATCGCTTTCAAGACAAACCTCCGCCCGCGGACGCGCCGCGGGACTTTTGTCCGTTTTTTTGATTTTCCATTATTGTAGAGCAAAAGTTTGATGGTTTATTACTCCCTTTTTGAAAAGATGATGAAAGAAAGGGCAAAAAAGGAGGATTCGTTCGGTTTTTCCGTTTACTTTCGGGCGGCGCGGGAGTATAATGGGGGAAACGAAGGAGGACAGGGAACCATGAAGATCGCGGGGCTGCAAAAGACGACGCTGCTCGATTACCCCGGCAAAGTCGCCTGCACGGTATTTTTGGCGGGATGCAACTTCCGCTGCCCCTATTGCCAGAACGCGGAGATCGCCTTCGCGCAGGGGGGCGAGGACATCCCGCAAGAGGAGCTGCTCGCCTTCCTGCGGCGGCGCAGGGGGATCTTAGACGGCGTGTGCGTGACGGGCGGCGAACCGCTCGTCCATACACGGATCGGGGAGCTGCTCCGAAAGATCAAGGCGCTCGGCTACGCCGTCAAGCTGGACACCAACGGCTCCTTCCCCGCACGGCTGAAAGCGCTGTGCGCGGAAGGGCTGGTCGACTTCGTGGCGATGGACATCAAGCACGCCCCCGCGCAGTACGCGCGGGCGGCGGGCGTGCCCGCGGATATGGACGCGATCGGCGAGAGCGCCGCCTTCCTGCTGGGCGGGAGCGTGCCCTACGAGCTGCGCACGACCGTCGCGCGCGGGCTGCACACCGCGGCGGACATGGAGGAGATCGGCCGCTGGCTGCGCGGGGCAAAGCGGTACTACCTGCAAAACTTCCGCCCGGGCGACACCCTGCCCCCCGGCTGCACGCTCGAGCCCTTCTCCGACGAGGAGATGCTCGCCCTGAAAAGGGCGCTCGCCCCCTTTATCCCCGCCGTGCGCATCCGCGGCGAGGGAGAATAGCGCGCCCGCCCGCAGCATTGCCCGCGGCGCTTTTGCCCGCGCGGCGCCCCTTCCCCCGGGGAGGGGCGCCGCTCCCCTTTGCCGCGCCCGCCGCACGCGACCCCTTCCCCGCGCGCGACCTTCCCCCGTTCCTTTTGCCTCGCCCGCGCGGGGCTTTTTTTGCGCTTTTTTGCGCCGCGGTCGGGTTATCCACAAAGTTTTCCACATTTCCACAACGCCCTTTCCACAAACGAACACAACATCTTGTGGCGGAGACAAAAGTTTTTCTACAAAATATAGGCGCAGGGTATTGACACCGCGCGCATATGGTGCTATAATAGAGCCCTACCGAACAAAAGAAGCGGCTCGTCCGCGATAAGGTGGAAAGGAGAGAGTATCATGTATCAGGTCATCAAGAGAGCCGGCCAGGTCGCCGAATTTGACATCCGGAAGATCTCCGTCGCGATCACAAAGGCGTTCGACGCCGTGCAGAAGCAGTATCACCCGGGCGTGATCGACCTGCTGGCTTTGCAGGTGACGGCCAACTTCGAGCCCAAGATCAAGGACGGGAAGATCGCCGTCGAGGACATCCAGGACAGCGTCGAGGAGGTGCTGGGGCAGGCGGGCTACGCCGACGTGGCCAAGTGCTACATCCTCTACCGCAAACAGCGGGAAAAGATCCGCAACATGAAGAGCCCGCTGCTCGACTACAAGAAGCTGGTGGACAGCTATGTGAAGGCGACCGACTGGCGGGTCAAGGAGAACTCGACCGTGACCTATTCGGTGGGCGGGCTGATCCTCTCCAACAGCGGCGCGATCACCGCCAACTACTGGCTGTCGGAGATCTACGACGAGGAGATCGCCAACGCGCACCGCAACGCCGAGATCCACATCCACGACCTCTCCATGCTCACCGGCTACTGCGCGGGCTGGTCGCTCAAACAGCTCATCCAGGAAGGGCTGGGCGGCATCCCGGGCAAGATCACCTCGGCGCCCGCCAAGCACCTGGCGACGCTGTGCAACCAGATGGTCAACTTCCTCGGCATCATGCAGAACGAATGGGCGGGCGCGCAGGCGTTCTCCTCCTTCGACACCTATCTCGCGCCCTTCGTCAAGACGGACGACCTCGACTACGAGCAGGTGAAAAAGTGCATCGAGTCCTTCATCTACGGCGTGAACACCCCCAGCCGCTGGGGCACGCAGGCGCCCTTCTCCAACATCACGCTGGACTGGACGGTGCCGGCAGACCTTGCCGAGCTTCCCGCCATCGTCGGGGGCAAGGAGCAGGACTTCAAGTATAAGGACTGCCAGAAAGAGATGGATATGGTCAACAAGGCGTTCATCGAGATCATGATCGAAGGGGACGCCAACGGCCGCGGCTTCCAGTACCCCATCCCCACCTATTCCATCACGAAAAACTTCGACTGGTCGGACACCGAGAACAACCGCCTGCTGTTCGAGA
>DXFD01000057.1 GCA_019114625.1 Candidatus Borkfalkia faecigallinarum
GCCGCCGATGGGCAGGCCCGTCAGGCTGTTCTTGAAGATCTGTTCGAAGCCCAGGAACTTGATGATGGACAGGTTGACGGAGGGATGGAAGCGCAGGCCGCCCTTGTACGGGCCGATGGCGCTGTTGAACTGCACGCGGTAGCCCTTGTTGACCTGCGTTTTGCCCGCGTCGTCCACCCAGGGAACGCGGAACATGATCACGCGTTCGGGCTCGACCAGCCGTTCCAGAAGGCCCGCCTTTTCATACTGCGGGTTGGCGTTGATGGCCGGCTCCAGGCTGTGTAGCACTTCGGTCGCCGCCTGGTGGAATTCTGGCTCGTTGGGGTTCTGCGCCTTCAGGCGTTCGAGAACGCTCTCTACATACGACATGGTGAAAAAACTCCTTTGTTTTTTATTTGTTCGCCCCCTATTGTACCATGTTCCCCTCCGTTTTGCAATAATTCTTCCGCGCGCGGGGGTATAAATAAAATTTATGGAAGGTATAAACGCAGCCGAATGCCGCGAAACGCCCCTTTCTCCGCCGCCGCGCCACTCCCCGAGCCTCGGAGAACGCCTTCCGCACGGAAAAAGCACGACAGGGCGCCCGTACGGGCGCCCTGTCGGCAAAACGTTCGGTGAACCGTTCCGCGGCGAAGGCCGCGGGAGCGCGCCGCTGTAAAAGCGCGTCACGGCGAAAATGCGCCACTGCGAAAATGCGTCACTGCGGCTCTGCCGCAGAAGCCGTTTCCCGCTCGGCCACGTTCAGCCCGCGCAGGCCGGCGAGGGCGGCGATCCCCTCGTCGAGCGCGTCGGCGCAGCGAAGGGTCTGTACGCGGGCGTCCGGCACCGCGCGGATGGGCACGGCCGCCGACGGCCCCGCCTCTCTCTCCCGGAGGGCGCGGCGGGGTGTGGCCGCAGGTCTGCCGATCGCGTTTCCGCGCCCCGCGGGGAGCGGCACGACCGTTTCGCGCCGGACACGGCCGAGGTAGGCGCCCGCCCAGGCGGCGGCGACCCCTTCCGACCGGGAAGGCGCCCGTTCGAACGCGCGGCGAGAATCGGTGCCCCGAGGGGCCGCTTCTTCCCCGGCCGCCGCGCGGATCCTCACCCGCCCGGCCGCCTTCGCGGCGGGCAGAAACACCGTTTTCGATCCCCGATCCCCTTTCCGGAACGCTCTGAGCATGCTTTTTTCTCCTTTTTCGTTCATTGCAGGCGCATTGTACCACAAAATACTTGACAGATATTGTCATATTTTCTAAAATAATTTCAGAAAATTTTTCGGAGGGGGAGAATTTCATGAAATTTCAGATCATGCTCCGCATCCTGTTCCGCCTGCTGCAGCGCCGCACGGTGACGGCGGCCGCGCTAGCGCGCGAGGCGGGCGTGTCCGAACGCAGCATCCGGCGCTATCTCGAAGAGCTGATCGTATCCGGGGTCCCGCTCGATATTATACGGGGGCGGGGCGGCGGAATATGCCTGCCCGACACCTACAAACTGCCCGAAAACTTTTTTACCAAAGAAGAATACGCCGCGGCGGTGAACGCGCTGGGCGCGCTGTACGAGCAGATGCGCGACGAAACGGTGAAGAGCGCGCTCGACAAACTGACCCTGCAGAGCAAGGAGGACGGGCGCAGCCTGACCATTTCGGGGCATATCCTCGTCGACAGCGGGACCTGGGGCGACGCCTACAACTTTTCGGACAAGCTCAAAGTGCTCGAAGTCGCCGCCGAAGACGCCGCCTGCCTCGACCTGCTCTATGTCGACCGCGCGGGGCGGGAGAGCCGGCGAACCGTCGAGCCGCACCTGCTCATTTACAAACAGAACATCTGGTACCTGTACGCCTGGTGCCGCAAGCGCGAGGACTTCCGCCTGTTCCGCGTGGGCCGCATCCGCAGCGCGCGGCGCACCGGCGAGACCTTCGCGCGGCGGGAGATCGACCGCGACAATCTGCCCCTGCAATTCCATTTTGCCGACGCCGAGCTGATCGAGGTACGGTTTGCGGTGCGCCCGCAGGCCCTGCCCGACGTCGAAGAGTGGCTGGGCATCGACAGCATCCGCACCGTGCGGGGAGAACTTTTCGCCGAGGCGACCCTGCCCGCGGGCGAAGTGCTGCTCTCGAAAATCCTGTCCTTCGGAGACGGCGTGAAGGTGCTCTCCCCCGCCGCCCTTGCCGCCGACGTGCGCGCCCGCGCCGCGGCGCTGGCCGCGCAGTACGCCCCCGAAACGGAAAACGCGCCCGCCGAAGCGGGCACGTCCGGGCAAAACTGAACCGATTTTGTACGGATACAGACAAAGGCGCGCCGCGCGGAGATCTCCGCGCGGCGCGCCTCTTTTTCACTTTTTCCGATGCCCGCTCTTTTTTCTTCCGGGGTTTTACAGCTTTTCGCGGACGGCCGCCCTTTTACGCGCAGCCGCCTCCGGGCAGGCGGCCCTGCCCTCCGCCGTTCCGCGGGAGCGGTTCCCCGGGGCGGGGCCTTCCGTCATTCGCAGCCGAGGCCGCACAGATGGCGCGGCGCTTCGTCGTAGCCGCCGCCTTCGGCGACGACCTTGTAAAAGCGGATGCCGCCCGCCAGGTTGGAGCACGAAAACCCGTTCGCCGCAAGGATGCGGCAGGCGATGTAGCTGCGCAGGCCGCTGTAACAGTTGACGTAAACGGTCTTGCCGCGGTCCAGCTCGCCCAGACGGGCGCGCAGCTCGTCGACGGGAATGTTCACGGCGCCGCGCAGGTGCGCCTGCGCGAACTCGCCGGGGGTCTGCACGTCGAGCAGGACGGCGTCTTCCCTCTGCGAGATGGCGGGAACGTCTTCCCACCCGTGTTGCCGCACGAGGCCGCGGAGCACGTTCCCGATTACATAGCCGGCCATGTTCACCGGATCTTTCGCCGAAGAATAGGGCGGCGCATAACACAGGTCGAGCGCGGTCAGATCGTCTGCAGTCAGACCCGCGCGTACCGCCGTGGCGAGCACGTCCATCCGTTTTTCGGTCCCGCCGAAGCCCACGGCCTGGGCGCCGAGGATGCGGCCGTCCGTGCGGTCGTATACCACTTTGAGGGTCATGTTCTTCGCGCCGGGGTAATAGGTCGCGTGGTCGGGCGAGAAGAGCAGCACGCTGTCCGCCGCGAACCCCGCGGCGCGCGCCGCGCGCACGCTCAGCCCCGTCGACGCGGCGGTCAGTTCGAACAGCTTCATCACCGAAGAGCCCTGCGCGCCCCGGTACACGCCGGCAATGCCCGCGACGTTGTCCGCCGCGACGCGCCCCTGCCTGTTCGCCGGCCCCGCCAGCGGGACCAGCGCCTGCTGCCCCGTGACCGCGTTTTTGACCTGCACCGCGTCGCCGACGGCGTAGATGTCGGGGTCGGAGGTGCGCATGTGCTCGTCCACAACCACCGCGCCGCGCAGGCCCAGTTCCAGCCCCGCCGCGGCCGCCAGCTCCGTTTCGGGCGCGACCCCCACCGCGACCAGGGCGAAATCCGCCAAGACCGCCGCCCCGCCCTCGATGTCGGCGCGGACGCCTTCGCCCTCGTCGCGCAGCGACGTGACGCGGCTGCGCAGGCGCAGGTCGATCCCCTTCTCGCGCAGTTTGGCATGCAGGATGCACGCCATATCGTAATCGAAGGGCGGCATGACCTGGTCTTCGAGCTGCAAGAGGGTCACCGAGATGCCGCGCTCCGCGAGGTTTTCAGCCGTTTCCAGCCCGATGAACCCGCCGCCGACCACCAGCGCGCGGCGGGGGCGGCGTTCGCGGAGAAAATCGTCGACGGCGAAGGTATCTTCCACCGTGCGCAGGGTGAAGATGCGGGCGCTCTGCCCGACAAAGGGCGGGCGGACCGCCTTCGCCCCCGGCGCGTAGATGAGCTTGTCGTAGCTTTCGAGGTATTCGCCGCCGTCTTCGGCCCGCCGCACGCGCACCTGTTTCTGTTCGCGCAGGATGGCGACGGCTTCGTTGTGCACGCGCACGTCGACGTTGAAGCGACGGCGGAAACTTTCGGGCGTCTGCAACAGCAGGTTTGCCCGGTCGCGGATGACGCCGCCCAGATAATACGGCAGACCGCAGTTCGCGTACGAGACGTATCCGCCCCGCTCCAAAACGACGATCTCCGCCGATTCGTCCAGCCGGCGCAGGCGCGCCGCTGCCGTAGCCCCGCCGGCGACGCCGCCGATGATCACAACTTTCATGCCTCTTTACCTCCCTCGTTCCAATGTTCCAAAATACCCGGCGATGCCGCCCATGTTGACGGCCTCGGCGCCCTGTCCTTGCAGCCAGGCGGCCGCGCGGCCGCTCCGCGCGCCGCTGCGGCAGTACACGAACAGTTTTTCGCCCGCCGCAAAGGAATGTTCCGCCAGACGGTCGAGCGGGATGTTTTCCGCCCCGGGCAGGTGCCCGGAGGCATATTCTTCCGCCGTGCGCACGTCGATGACGCGCGCGCCGGGCGTGCTGCCCGCCCGTTCCGCCATCGCCGCAAAGGACGGCCCGAACCGGGACGAAAAGAGGCTCACAGCAGCGCCTCCAGCGCCGCGCGCGGCCGCATGCCCGCCGTCCGGGCGACTTCCTTCCCGTCCCGGAGCACCACGAAGGTGGGGATGGACAGGATGTTGAACTGCCGGGCGAGCTCGCTCTCCGCGTCGACGTCGACTTTGCCGACGAATACGTCGGGGCGCGCCTGGGCAAGTTCGTCCACGACGGGCGCCATGGCGCGGCAGGGGCCGCACCAGCCCGCCCAGAAATCGAGCAGCACCGTCCCGCCGAAGCGTTCCGCCTGTGCAAAATTTTCCTGTGTTACGATGTTCGTTTTCATTTTCCGTTTCCTCCTCGGGTCATGTTCGTACCCGTATTGTACGCCGCGGAGGCCGCTCCTGACCGTAACAATGTTACACTGCGGGCGGAAAATTTATTTTTTTTCGGAAGCGAGCCGTTCCAGCCCCGCCACGTCGAGCAGCTCGACGCCGCCGCGGTGCAGCCGCACCAGCCCTTCCCCTTCAAAATATTTGAGCATGCGCGAAACCGCCTCGCGCGCGGTGCCCAGGTGCGCCGCCAGCCGCTCGTGCGTGAGTTCGAGGCGGTCGCCGCCCGCATAGCCGCGCTCTTCGAGCAGCAGCGCCGCCAGGCGCGCGTCGAATTTTTTGTTGAGGACGCCGTCCAGCAGCCACATCACGTCGGAAAGGCGGCGCGCCATCCGCTCGTTGACGAAGGCGGAAAAGGCGAGCGAACGCTCCGCCAGCCGCCGGAAGGGTTCCGACGGGAGCAGCCATGCCTGCGTGTCCTCTTCCGCGCGCACGAACACGTCGAAATCGGCGCCCGCCAGCGCGCACGAGGCGCTCAGCAGACACACTTCCCCCGCCGGCAGGCGGTACAGCGTGATCTCGCGGCCCGCGTCGGACAGCGTGTAGGCGCACAGCCTGCCCCGCTGCACGAAGATCAGCCCCGCGCATTCGCCGCGGTACACTTCCTCCCCGCGCGCAAACCGCCGCGCGCGCACGTTTGCGTCGAACAGGGCGCGCAGATCCGGTTCCAGCGCGCCGTAAAAAGAAAACCGCCGAAAAAATTCCATTCCCTTCACCCGATGGCGATGTCGAGCACCATCATCACGAAAAATCCGGCCAGCACGCTCGCCGTGCCGATGTGGCTGTGTTCGCCGAGGTGCGCCTCGGGGATCAGCTCTTCGACGACGACGTAGATCATCGCGCCCGCCGCAAAGGACAAAAACCAGGGCATCAGCGAGGCGACGCCGCCCGCCACGAGCACCGCCAGGATGCCGAAGACCGGCTCGACCACGCCCGAAAGCGCGCCCAGCGCGAAGGCCTTCCCCCGGGCCATGCCGTCCGAGCGCAGCGGCAGCGACACCGCCGCGCCTTCGGGGAAGTTCTGCAGCGCCATGCCCACGGCCAGGGCGATCGCCGCCGCCAGCGCGCCCGAACCGGACGCGGCCGCCGCCGCGGCAAAAGCCAGCCCCACCGCCATGCCCTCGGGCACGTTGTGCAGCGTGACCGCCAGGACGAGCATCGCCGACTTCGGAAGCCGGGCGGGCAGCCCTTCCGCCTCGCTGCTGCCCAGGTGCATGTGCGGCAGCAGTTTATCCAGCAGCAGCAAAAACAGCGCGCCGAGCGCAAACCCGCCGCCTACGGGCAGCCAGACCGTCCGGCCCGCCTCTTCGAGCTGTTCCATCGCCGGAAGCAGCAGCGAAAAGACGGAAGCCGCCGTCATCACGCCCGCCGCAAAGCCCAAAAACACGCGCTGCAGCGCGGCGGAGAGTTCTCCGCGGAAAATAAAGACCATCGCCGCGCCCAGCGCGGTGGCCAGGCAGGTCGCGCCCGTGCCGATCAGCGCGTACAAAAGTTCGGTCCCCAGCATAGCCGCTCCCCCCGGCGCGCCGCTTCGTGCGCCCCGCTCTTTCCAGACGTTTTTCTAAGCGTATTGTACCCGTTCGGCGGCCGTTTGTCAAAGGAAAAAACCGCGCGCCTTTCCTTCCGTGCAAAAACATGCCGCATACCGTCACGCCCCGCGCCGACCCGCACCCCGCTGCCGTTGGCGCCCGTAAAAGGCCCGCCCCGCTTCCGCCGCATAAAACCGGCCGCGCGCGGCAAACTTGTAATGACGGAAAAAAGCGCCGCAGAGGCCGCCGCGCGGGGCGGCCGGGCGCGCCGCAGGAGGAGCCGCATGCAGCAGGGAAACACCGTCTTTTTCAAAAATATGCCCAGGATCGTCGCCACGGCGACGGTCGCCGGACCCAAAGAATGCGCCGGGATCGTGGGCGACTACGTCGATTTTTCGCTGGACGACGACATGTTCGGCGAGAGCACCTTCGAGCGCGCCGAGCGCAAGATGCTGCTGGCCGCGCTGCGCCGCAGCATCGAAAAGGCGGAAAAAAAGCGCGAGGAGATCGACGTGATCGTATCGGGCGACCTTTTGAACCAGATCATCTCGGCGGGGTTTGCCGCGCGCGAGACGGGGCTGCCCTTCCTCGGCATTTACAGCGCCTGCTCGACCATGAGCGAGGGGCTGCTGCTGGCAGGCATGCTCTGCGACGGCGGCTACGCCAAGACGGCGGTGGCGGCCACGGGCAGCCACTTTTCTTCGGCGGAACGGCAGTACCGCTACCCCCTCGAGCTGGGCACGACCCGGCCGCCGCAGTCGCAGTGGACGGTGACGGGCGCGGGGAGCGCCGTCGTTTCCGCCCTGGGCGCGGGGCCGGCGCTGACCTGCGGCACCGTGGGGCGGGTGGTCGATTACGGCGTTTCGGACGTGAACAACATGGGCGCGGCCATGGCGCCCGCCGCGGCGGACACCATCCTCGCGCACCTGCGCGACACCGGCCGCGACCCTTCGTATTACGACCTGATCCTTACCGGCGATCTGGGCGCGCTCGGCAGCCGCATCTGCAAGGACCTCGTATGGGAAAAGGGCGCCGACATGTTCGACAACCACGTCGACTGCGGCGAGATCGTCTACAAGGTGATCGAAGACGAATTTCAGGGCGGCAGCGGCGCGGGATGCAGCGCCGTGGTCCTCGGCTCGTACATCTTCGACAAGCTCCGCCGCGGCGGGCTGGACCGAGTGCTGTTCGTGGCGACGGGCGCCCTTCTTTCGACCGTGTCTTCCGGCCAGGGCGAGACCATCCCCTGCATCGCCCACGCCGTGGCCATCGAGACCGGACGCGGCCGCGCCGGGAAAGCGGGCAACAGCGCGCAAAAAGAGGGCGCCCCCGGTAAAAAAGCGGGCGGAGGCCGGCCGTCATCCGGCGGAAACGGCGCCGAAAACCGACCAACGTATGCAAAAAATGCGGCAGTCCGCCCGGCCGGAACAAGGCGCACGGGCGGGGCAAAAGGCCGGAAGAGCGCCGCACGGCAAGCCGGGGAAAACGGCCCGGCACAGGAGGACGCATGAATCCCTACCTCGACATTCTGCTGCAATTTGCCAAGGCCTTTGCGGTGGGCGGAGCGATCTGCGTCGTCGCGCAGGTCGTGATCAACTTCACCAAGCTCACTTCGGGCAAGATCCTCGTGTTTTTCATGCTGGCGGGAGTCGCGCTGGAGGCGCTCGGGCTGTACCGTTACGCCGTCGATTTTGCCGGGGCCGGCGCCACGGTGCCCATTTCGGGGTTCGGCTATCTGTTGGCGCGCGGCGCGATGAAGGGCGCCGAACGCGGCCTGTTCGGCGCGGTGACGGGCACCCTCGCCGCCGCGAGCGCGGGGATCACGGCGGCCGTCCTCTTTTCCTTCCTGGCCGCGCTCGTCTTCAAACCCCGCAGCAAAAAGAACTGACGCGGTTTTTCCGCACACATTCCGCCGCCCGTACCGCAATGCACCGCGGCACTGCCCGCCGCCCGACCAGAAGGTCCTCGCGGCGGATCTGCCGGCGCGGCGCGCTCCGCAAACGCACCAACCCGCCGCTCCGCAAACGCATATTTGTTCCGGCAGCACACATTCCGCCGCCGCGGCGCGCGTACGGCACCGAACTTCGGTTGACTTCGGGGCGCGCCCTGTGATACAATACATCTGCTCCGCCCGCCGGATCCCGCGGGCGGTTCTTTTTGCGTATGAAATTCACAAAAGGACTCAAAGACGGGCTCCCCGTCGCGCTGGGCTATCTGCCCGTGGCGTTCGCCTACGCCATTCAGGCCGTCGACAAGGGATTTCCCTTCTGGTTCCCCATCCTGGTTTCGGGGACGAACTTCACGGGCACGGGGCAGTTTGCCGGCACCAACCTGATCGCCGCGGGCGCGAGCCTGGGGCTGCTGTTTGCCACCATGCTCGTCATCAACATCCGCTACTGCCTGATGTCCGTCTCGCTGTCGCAGAAGACGGGCGACTTTCCGCTGTGGCAGCGCGCCGTCGTCGCCTTCGGCGTGACGGACGAAAATTACGCCGTGGCCATCCGCCAGCCGCAGAAGCTGACCTTCCCCTATCTTTTAGGGCTGATGGGCTGTTCGTTCGCGGGCTGGCTGGGCGGCACCGCCCTGGGCGCGGGGCTGAGCGAAGTGCTTGCGGCCGTGCTTTCGGGCGAGACGGGGCAGACCTATTATGCGATGATCATGAGCGCGTTCGGCATTTCGCTGTACGCGATGTTCGTGGCCATCATCGTGCCGCCCGCGCGCGGCGACCGGCGGCTGCTGTTGCTGATCGTCCTTTCGGTGGGAGCGAGCTGCCTGTTTTACTTTATCCCCGCGCTCCATTCCCTGCCTGCCGGCGTGGACATCATTGTCTGTTCGCTCGCCTGTACGGCGCTCATCGCCTGGCTGTTCCCCCACGCGCCCGACGGACAGAGCGGAGAAGACGGCCCCTCCGGCGCGCGCCCCGCGCGCACGAGCCCGGCCGCAGCGGAAGAGGCGGAAACCGAAGCGCCGGGTGCGGAAGCGTTCCAGGGAGAAGCGCCCGCCGAAGCCGGAGAGCGGCCCGCCCTTCGGGAGCCTGCCCCGCACGAAGCCGAAACGACCGAAGGCAAAAAAGCCGAAGCCGACATTCACGAAACCGAAGTTCGCGCAGCCGGAACGGCCGGCCCCGCAGAGGCGCCGCGCGGCGAAGGGGGTGCGCGATGACCCTCTCGTCCATGCTGCTCGGGTGCCTGGTGATGTTCGCGGTGACGTACGCGACCAAGGCGGTCGGCCTGCTGCTGGTCAAAAAGCAGATCAAAAACCGGTACATCCAGTCCTTTTTGTATTACCTGCCGTACAGCGTTCTGGCGGTGATGGTGTTCCCCTCCATGCTGTTTTCGACCTCCTTCCTCTGGTCGGGGATCGCGGGGGCCGCCGTCGCGCTGGCGCTCTCCTTTTTCCGCTGCGGCCTGCTGCCCGTGTCGGTGGCGAGCATCGCGGCGGTGTACCTCGTCGAACAGCTGTTTCTGCTGCTGGCATGAATCTGCCCGGCTGCCGTTTCGGGCGAAGAGGCCGCCCCGCGCAAATGCGCGGGGCGGCCTCTCTTTTTTATGTTTGTGCCGCGCGGGGCGGCAGACCGACGCCGCCCCGCGCGGGATTTATTTTGCCGCCGCTTTCAGCGCCAGAACGACGGGCGCGTCGGCGGGGGCCCATTCTTCAGGGTCGAGCGCGGAAAGCTCCATCCAGCGCAGTTCTTCGTGCTCGTGCGCCGAAAAATCGGACAAAAAAGTGCAAAAGTAAACGGAAAGCTCGATGGAAAAATCGGGATAATCGTGCGAAACGGTCATCAGATGTTCCCCGACGCGCGCCTGCGCGCCCAGCTCTTCGCGCAGTTCGCGCGCCAGCGCCTGCGCCTCGGTTTCGCCCGGTTCGACCTTGCCGCCCACGAACTCGAATTTGTGCGCCACATAGGGGTAACGGCTTTCGCCCCGCCGCGCGGCGAGCACCCTGCCCGCCGAGACGACGGCCGCCCCGACGACGTGCAATCTGTTCATCTGCACACCTCCGCATCTGTTCCGGAGCCATTATACCCGCCGCCGACGCGCTTTGTCAAGGAAAACCCCGGAGCCGCGCGGTATCGCGCGGCGGGACCCGGTTTTTATACCTGATGCAAAATGCTCGCGACAGCGACGACGGACGCCGCAAAAGCTTCCATGAAGCGCCGCCATGCTTTGCCCGGGCAACGCCCCGGAAAGGTCTCCGTTCCGCTCAGCCGCCCTGCCCGGGGGAGCGCCGCATGACTTTTACGAGACGGAACATGTCGGCGGGGCCTTCCTCCCCGTCGGGCAGCTCGCCGGAAGGGCGAAAGGATCCGCACCAAAAACGGTCGATCTGAAAACCGCATTTGTTGACGTAAAAATGAATATTCCGTTTTTCAAAATACGGCGTACACGTTTCCCAGATCTCTGTTTCCGGATACATTTTTTCGATCGCTTTCCACGCGGAATACCCGATCCCCCGCGTGTGTTCTTCGGGGCTGACAAACAATATTTCGAGATGGTTGCGGCGCGTCGTCTCGTCGATTTTAAGGATGACGCCGCCGACGGTTTTGCCGCCGCACAGGATGCGGTAGCTTACGCTGCCCGGTTCGTCGATGCTGCGTTCGATCGTTTTACGGGAAATAATTTCGCCGTCGGGGCCCAAACTGCGATCCCGCTCGCCGAATTCAATCATGGCCCCGTACCGAAAAGCCCACTGGGTGTCAAGAATAAACTGCTCTCTGTCGCTTTCCGCAAGCGGCACCAACTCAATTTCCATCGCGCTTCACCTCATGACGATCACAAAAAAGGCCCGGACAAGCGCTTGCGCGTTCCCCGAGCTCACTCGACATCTTCCTCTGACAGGCGGCCTGCAAGCGACTCGCTTACGATCCCCTACACTGCGGTGTACTGTCCTCCGATGACATACAAATTATAGCAGAACGCGCAAACAAACGCAAGCGTTTCAGCCACTCCTGCCTTTACGGCAGTTCCGAAATGCGGCGGGCCGAACGTTGCCGCCCGAAGCGCGGAAGGCAGCCGAAGCCGCCCCGGTCCTCGGTTCTGCGCGGCCCGTGCGAACGCGCATGCGGGCGGCGTGAATGCGCATGCGGCCTGCGTGAACGCGCAAGCGGGCGGCGCCGATGGCGCCGCCCGCTCTTTTTCTTTGGTAAAACAGGGTTATTTCTTCTTCCGGTCGACGTAATGGGTGTGCAGGATCTCGTGGGCCTGGTGCGAACCGGGCGCGCCGAAGAAGTCTTTGTACAGCTGCTGAACGGCGGGGTTCTCGTGGCTCTTGCGGATGGACGCCTTCTTGTCCTCGTCGTACAGGGCCTTGGCGCGCTTGGAGCGCAGATCGACCTGGCGGCGCGTGTACGCGCTCTGGATGGGCTGGCCGCCGCCGTTGACGCAGCCGCCCGGGCAGCACATCACTTCCACAAAGGTATAATCGCACTCGCCCTTTTTGATCTTTTCGCACAGCTCTTTGGCGTTGGTCAGCCCCGAAGCGACCGCCACTTTCACCTTGGTGCCGTTCAGGTCGTACTCGGCCTCCTTGATGCCCTTGACGCCGCGCACTTCTTTGAAGTCGACGTTGTCGAGCGGTTTGCCGGTAAGCGTTTCCGCCGCCGTGCGCAGGGCCGCTTCCATCACGCCGCCCGTGGCGCCGAAGATGACGCCCGCGCCCGTAAACTCGCCGAGGGGGTTGTCGAAAGTGCCGTCGGGCAGGTCGTTGAACAGGATGCCCGACGCCTTGATCATCTTGGCAAGCTCGCGGGTGGTGAGCACGGCGTCGACGTCGGGATAGCCGGACGCGGACTCGCCGTTGCGCGTCTTTTCAAACTTCTTCGCCGTGCAGGGCATGACGCCGACGACGTAGATGTTTTTCGGGTCGATCCCCTCTTTGTGCGCCCAGTAGGTCTTGACGGTCGCGCCGAACATCTGCATGGGCGACTTGCACGAAGACAAATTGGGGATGAGTTCGGGGTAGTAATATTCCACGTAGCGGATCCAGCCGGGCGAGCAGCTCGTGAACATGGGCAGCACGCCTTTATTGGTGACGCGGTCGAGCAGTTCGTGCGCCTCTTCCATGATGGTGAGGTCGGCGCCGAAGTTCACGTCGAACACCTTGTCGAAGCCAAGCATGCGCATCGCCGTGAACATCTTGCCCTCGGCGTTGGTGCCGATGGGATAGCCGAATTCTTCGCCGATGGCCGCGCGCACGGCGGGAGCCGCCGCCACGACGACCACTTTGTCGGGATCGTTGATGGCCGCGCGCACGTCGTCGATCTCTTCGCGCTCGTGCAGGGCGCCCGTCGGGCACACCGCGATGCACTGGCCGCAGGCAACGCAGGGCGCGTCTCCCAGGCCGGACTCGAACGCGCAGCCGATGTGGGTGTTGAAGCCGCGGCGCACCGGCGCGATGACGGCGACCTCCTGCACGTGCTTGCACACCGCCACGCAGCGGCGGCACAGCACGCATTTTTCGTTGTCGCGCACGAGGTAGCTCGTCGAGGTGTCCGGCTCGTATTCCGACTTTGAACCGGCGAAGCGCTTTTCGTCGCAGCCGTACTCGGCGGAAAGTTTCTGCAGTTCGCAGTTGGTCGAGCGCACGCACGAGAGGCACTCGCGCTTGTGGTTGGAAAGCAGCAGTTCGATGGTGGTCTTGCGGCTCTTGCGCACCTTTTCGGTGTTGGTGAACACCTCCATGCCCTCGCTGACGGGGTACACGCAGGACGCGACGAGCGAACGCGCGCCCTTCACCTCGACCACGCAGACGCGGCAGGCGCCGATCTCGTTGATGTCTTTCAGATAGCAGAGGGTCGGGATGTTGATGCCGGCGACCTTCGCCGCTTCCAGAACGGTGGTACCCTCTTTCACCTGAACGGGAATGTTATTGATTTTCAGATTGACCATGAGTATACCCTCCCGTTATTCCTTGACGATCGCGCCGAAGCGGCACTTCTCCATGCACACGCCGCACTTGATGCACTTGTCGGTATCGATGACGTGCGGCATCTTGACCTCGCCGGAAATGGCGCCGACGGGGCAGTTGCGCGCGCAGAGGGTGCAGCCCTTGCACTTGTCCTCGACGATCTTGTAGCGCAGCAGCTTTTTGCACACGCCCGCCGGGCAGCGCTTTTCCTTCACGTGCGCCTCGTATTCGTCGCGGAAATAGCGCAGCGTGGAGAGGACGGGGTTGGGCGCCGTCTGCCCCAGGCCGCAGAGAGAGTTTTCCTTGATGTAATAGCACAGCTCTTCCATCTTGTCCAGATCTTCCATCGTGGCGGTGCCGTCGGTGACCTTGCACAGCATCTCGTACAGGCGGCGGGTGCCGACGCGGCAGGGCGTGCACTTGCCGCAGCTTTCGTCGACGGTGAATTCGAGGAAGAATTTGGCGATGTCGACCATGCAGTTGTCCTCATCCATGACGATGAGGCCGCCCGAACCCATCATCGAGCCGATGGCGATGAGGTTGTCGTAGTCGATCGGGGTGTCGATCAGGTGCGCGGGGATGCAGCCGCCCGAGGGGCCGCCCGTCTGCGCCGCCTTGAATTTTTTGCCGTTGGGGCAGCCGCCGCAGATGTCATAGATGATCTCGCGCATGGTCGTGCCCATCGGGATCTCGACCAGGCCGGTGTTGTGGATCTTGCCGCCGAGCGCGAACACCTTGGTGCCGCGGCTCTTTTCCGTGCCCATCGAGGCGAACCAATCGGCGCCCTTCAGGATGATCTGCGGGACGTTGGCGTACGTCTCGACGTTGTTGAGGATGGTCGGCTTGCCGAACAGGCCCTTGTTCGCCGGGAAGGGCGGACGGGGGCGGGGCTCGCCGCGGTGGCCCTCGATGGAGGTCATCAGCGCCGTCTCCTCGCCGCAGACGAAGGCGCCCGCGCCGAGGCGGATGTCGAGGTCAAAGCAGAAGTCGGTGCCGAAGATGTTCTTGCCGAGCAGGCCGTATTCGCGCGCCTGTTTGATCGCGATGGTCAGGCGCTGGACGGCGATGGGGTACTCCGCGCGGACGTAGATGTAGCCCTGGTCGGCGCCGATCGCATACGCCGCGATCGCCATCGCCTCGATGACCGCGTGCGGGTCGCCTTCGAGGATGGAGCGGTCCATGAACGCGCCGGGGTCGCCCTCGTCCGCGTTGCAGCAGACGTACTTTTTGTCGCCCACGGCGTTCTTGGCGAACTGCCATTTGCGGCCGGTCGGGAAGCCCGCGCCGCCGCGGCCGCGCAGGCCGGACTTCGAGATGACGTCGATGACGTCCTGCGGGGTCATTTCGGTCAGGACTTTGCCGAGCGCCTCGTAACCGTCATAGGCGATGTATTCCTCGATCTTTTCGGGGTTGATGACGCCGCAGTTGCGCAGCGCCACGCGGTGCTGTTTTTTATAGAAGTTGGTCTCGTTGAGCGCCTTGATGGAGCCGTCATCCGCGACCGTCTCCTTGTAGAGCAGGCGGGTGACGATGCGGCCCTTGATGATGTGCTCGTCGATGATCTCGTCGACGTCCTCGACCTTGACCTGCGAGTAGAAGGCGCCTTCGGGATAGACGATCATGATCGGGCCGAGCGCGCACAGGCCGAAGCAGCCCGTCTGGGTGACGTGGACTTCCTTCTCCAGCCCCTCCTTATAGATGCGGTGGACGAGCGCCTCGTAGATCTTGATGGAATTGTTGGAGGTACAGCCCGTACCGCCGCAGACAAGAATGTGTGATCTGAACATATGCTTTCCCCCTCCGCTTAGCTGTTCTCGCCGACGAGGAACTCTTTGACGACGTTGCCGTTGACAACGTGCTCGACCATGACTCTGCGCGCCTTTTCGGCCGTCATGTGGATATAGGTGAACTTCTGTCCGTCCTTATAGACCTCGACGATCGGCTCGAGGCGGCACATGCCGATGCAGCCCGTCTGCGAGATGCTGACGTTGTGCAGCTGGCGCTTGTCCGCTTCGTCCAGCAGCGCGTCCAGCACGGGGCGCGCGCCCGCCGCGATGCCGCAGGTCGCCATGCCGACTTTGATGACCGTCTCGTCCCCGGTCGCGACGCTGCGATTGTCCGTCTGCGACTTCATCTTTTCGCGCAGCGCCCGCAGCTCTTCCAAACTTTTCATAACCTACCTCCGTAAATGGTGACTAAATTTTCCTGAATGTATTCTTTGATATATGCGCGCACTTCCGGCTCGGTAAAGGGGATGTCCCCCAGCACTTCGCGGAAGGCGCGGGTGTCGAGCTCTCCTTCCGCCTCCTCCGAACGCACGGTGACGACGAAGTCGACCCCCTCGTTCATCGTCACGAGCTGCAGCACCACCCCGCCGAGATCCCCGAGCGGGATGCGGTCGATGTGCCCGATGCGGTACTCGGCGCACACGCAGGTACCCTTCCCCTTCTCCGAACGGATGGAAAACTTGCCGCCCGTGCTCTCCGCCGAATATTTGAACAGCGGCAGGCCCATGCCGACCTTGCGCGTCGTGCGGGTGGTGGTGAAGGGGTCGGTCACGCGGGCGAGCATCGACTCGTCCATGCCGCAGCCGTCATCTTCGATGCAGATGGAAAAGGCGTCCTCCGCAAAGCGGATATCCAGCGTGATGCGGATGAGCTTTGCCCCCGCCGAAAGGGAATTTTCGGTAATGTCGAGGACGTTCAGGGCGAGCTCGCGCATACTCAGTTGTATTTGGCGAGGATGCCCTCGATCTCCTCGGGCGTGACCTTGCCGTACACGTCGTCGTTGACGGTCATCACGGGCGCGAGGCCGCAGCAGCCGATGCAGCGCGTCGCATCCAGCGAGAATTTGAGGTCGTCCGTGCATTGGCCGCCCTCGATGTTGAGCGTCTCACACAGCTTTTTATAGACGTCGCCCGAGCCCTTGACGTAGCACGCCGTGCCGAGGCAGACGCCGATCTTATACTGCCCCTTCGGGAAGAGCGAGAACTGCGCGTAGAAGGTGGCGACGCCGTACACTTCCGCGGCGGACGTGCCGAGCTCCTCGGCGATGATCTGCTGTACCGGTTCGGGCAGGTAGCCGTAAATATCCTGCGCCTTTTGCAGAGCGGCGATCATCAGCCCGTTGTCGCCGTGCGACTCCTTCAATTCCGCCAGCGCCGCGCGCAGCTTCGCTTCCTGTTCCTTCGTCCCGTTGAAGGGAACGTCGATCTTTTTAGCCAATGTAACCTACCTCCGACTGTATCGTGCCGGGGCGCGCCCGACCCGTTTTTAATGTGCTTAGTAGTTCTATTCTAACATAAAAAGAAATTTATTTCAATAATTCTCTCCTCTGTTTGAAAAGAAATTTTATCCTTTGTGCGTTTTTTACCTTTTGCCGCATTTTGGAAGATACTGCCGCCGCGGCGCGCGATTTTTGTCCCGCCCGCGCGGTTTTTTGCTCCGCCCGCGCGATTTTTGTCCCTTTTGCCCCTTTTTCCCGCCCGGGCGGAGGCATACTTGACTTTTTTCACAAATTATGGTATACTTTATCAATCGGAATATCGTTTTTGAATTGCAGGCTCCGAAATCTGATACAAAAAGGAGGCACTTCCATGAATTACAACGACCTGCGGGACAACCTCGCCGCCCGCTTTTCCAAGTACGCGCAGGATCTGTCCGAACTGACCAGGATGGCGAGCAAGAGCGACATCATCAATCCCAAATTATACGAAAAATACGACGTGAAGCGCGGCCTGCGCGACGTGAACGGCAACGGCGTCGTCTGCGGGCTGACGGAGATCTCGGAGATCCGGGCCTTCGGCAAGGACGCGGACGGGAACAAGATCCCCATCGACGGGCAGCTGTACTACCGCGGCATCAGCATCCGCGACCTGGTCGCGGGGGAGATCGGCCGCCGCTTCGCCTTTGAAGAGGCGTCCTTCCTGCTGCTGTTCGGCCATCTGCCCACGCAGGCGCAGCTGGACCGCTTCTGCGAGATCTTGTCCGATTTCCGCAGCCTTCCCCCCTCCTTCGTGCGGGACATCATCATGAAGGCGCCCTCGCGCGACATGATGAACATGCTGGCGCGCAGCGTGCTCTCCCTCTACTCCTACGACCCCCGCCCCGACGACGTCTCCAAAAAGAACGTGCTGCGCCAGTCGCTGCAGCTGATCGCCCAGTTCCCGCTGCTGGCGGTCTACAGCCAGAAGGCGTACGCCTACTACCACTCGGACGCCTCCCTCTTCATCCACAAGCCGCAAAAGGAACTTTCCACCGCGGAAAACATCCTGTACATGCTGCGCGAGGACTGCAAGTTCTCCGCGCTGGAGGCGCAGGTGCTCGACCTCTGCCTCGTGCTGCACGCCGAGCACGGCGGCGGCAACAACTCCACCTTCACCACCCACGTCGTCACCTCGTCGGGGACGGACACCTATTCCTCGGTGGCGGCGTCGCTCGGCTCGCTCAAAGGCCCCAAGCACGGCGGCGCGAACATCAAGGTGTGCGAGATGTTCGACTGCATCAAGGAAGCCGTGCCCGATTTTGACCGCGGCAAGCTCAAAGATTTTGTGGCGAAGATCCTCAACAAGGAGGCCTACGACCACACGGGGCTGGTTTACGGCATGGGGCACGCGGTGTACTCCCTCTCCGACCCGCGCGCGGACATCCTCCGCACCTTCGCCGAAAAGCTCGCGGCGGAAAAGCACAAGGAAGAGGAGTACGAGATGCGCAAATACGTCGCGCAGGCCGCCGCCGAGCTCATCGCCGAAAAGCGGCGCATCTACAAGGGCGTCAGCCCCAACGTCGACTTCTATTCGGGATTCGTGTACGATATGCTCGACCTCCCGCGCGAGCTGTACACCCCCTTCTTCGCGGTCTCGCGCATCGTGGGCTGGTCCGCCCACCGCATGGAGGAGATCACCAACGGCGGCAAGATCATCCGCCCCGGCTACCAGGCCGTGGCGCCGCGCCGGCCGTATATCCCCGTCGAACAGCGCACGGGCGAATGACCCGCCCCCGCGCGGGCGACGCGCGGACAGCCGCCCCGCGCGGGCGAAAACTGCCAAAGAACGCCGAAAGGACGCCTGCACAGCGCGGGCGCCCTTCTTTTTTTCGGTTTTGAATTTGTCCCGCGCGGGTGGGCGGGGCGCGCCTTTGCGGCACTGCCGCAAAGGCGCGCTTTCGTCTGCGGCGGGCCGTCCGCGCGGCGGAACGAACGGCGAACGCGATGTCCCCTCACGGCGCGGGCGCGCCGCATGAAAACCTACTTGCAGAGCGGGCGCGCCGCATGACCCCCTCACGGCGCGGGGCGAACGGGGGCGGGGTTTTCGAGCAGGCCGAACTCGCGTTCGAGCGCGGGCGCCGCATACAGCGGCGAGCACTCGGCGGAGAGGTCGTACCACTCCGCCAGGGGGTGCGCCCGCAGGCTCTCCCACGCGCCCTCCCCCGCGCCGCGCGCGCCCTCTCCCGTTCCTTGCGGCGGCGGGGCGGGACAGATGCGGTCAGCAAAGCGGACGAGCAGCCGCGCCGACGTGTACAGCCGGCTGCGCACCTCGGCAAAACGGACGCCGAGATCGAAGCTCTGTTCCCCCGTCGGCACGCGCACGTTGGAAAAGAGGGCGGACGCGGGCATATCCAGCCGCGCGGCGGCGCGCGCGACGCGCGCCGCATAGTCGGGCACGAAAAAGGGGCGCGGCCTGCCCTCGGCAAACAGGGCGGCATACCGCCGCGCGAAGTAGGCGAGCACCGCCCCGCTCCCGCCCGGGGCATGGCGGGCGGCGGCCTCGCAGCCGAAGGCGGGGAACGCCCGCTTTTCCGCTTCCGCGAGCAGGGCGGCAAAGAGCAGGTCCTCCCGCCCCGCGGGCGAGGCGGGGTCGCTCTCCGCGGCCAGCATGGCGGCACGGCGCAGGCCGCGCGCGTCGTGCGATGCGTCCGAAAAGCAGCCGTCGACCTCCAACTCCTCCGCGCACAGGGCGCAGAGGGCGACGTCCGCCCGCGCCTGCTCCCCGCCGCGCAGGATCTCCCCGTCCGCGAGCACGGCGTCCGGCTCGTCCAGCGGATACCCGTCCCAGGGGGCGGGGGCGACGGGCGAAAGCACCTCCTTCGCCGCGGGGCGCACGGGCAGCAGCAGGCAGAACCCGCCGCGCAGGGTGCGGAAAAAGCGCGCCGCGCGCAGCGCTCGCCCGCCGACGGCGACGACGGCGCGCACGTCGTCGGGCAGGGCGAATAGCGCGGTGAGGTCCTCCCCCTCCCCCAGCAGGACGCAGGCGGGGCGATAGGCGCGCAGCGACGCCCGCACCGACTCGGTCAGGGCGGCGTCCGCGCTCTCGTCCGCGATCAATGCCGCCCGCCCGTAGGGCAGCAGCGCGCGCAGCACTTCCCCCGCGGCGGAACACTTGGCGCGGACCGGGCGGGTGCGCAGCCCGCCGCGGCGCAGCGCCGCCGAAACTTCTTCTTCGATGAACATAAAAAACACACCTCCCTCTCTTTCTTCGGCAGATGTGCTTCTTTCGTAAAAGGTCCGCGCGGCGCGGAAAAAGTAACCAAGACGGCAAAGCCCGCGGCGCGCAAAGGCGCGCGTCAGCGGCCGAGCAGGCCGCGCAGGGCGGAAAGCAGCGCGTCGTTCTCGGCGGCGGTGCCGACCGTGATGCGGTTGTAGGCGGATATGCGCGGCTTGTCGAAATGGCGGACGAGCACCCCCCTCTCGCGCAGGCCGGCGTAGATCTCCTTCCCGCCCCGCTCGGCATGGCGAGCGAAGAGGAAGTTGGCGCACGAGGGCAGCACGGCAAAGCCCAGCTCTTCCAGCGCGCGGGCGAGGCGGGCGCGCTCGGCGACGACGCGCGCCGTCGTTTCGGCGTAGTAGGCGGCGTCGGAGACGGCGGCGGCGCACACCGCCTGACAGACGCGGTCGACGGGATAGGAATTGAAGCTGTCGCGGCAGCGCTCCAGCCCCTCGATCAGCCCGCGGCTGCCGACGGCGTAGCCGCAGCGGATGCCCGCCAGCGAATAGCCCTTGGAAAAGGTCTTGACGACGAGCAGATTTTCATACATTTTGGTCAGCGGCACGGCGCTCTGCCCGAAGAAGGGCATGTACGCCTCGTCAAGGATGACCACGCGCCCCGCGTTGGCGGCGACGAAGGGCTCGATCTGCGCGAGGGGGATGCCGATGCCCGTGGGTGCGTTGGGGTTGGCGACGAGCAGCCCCTGCGCCTTTGCCGCGGTGAGTTTGGAAAGGTCCTGCGTGAAGTCCTCTTCCAGCGGCACGACGGTGTGCGGGATACCGAAAAAGCCGCAAAAGACGGGGTAAAAACTGTATGTGACGTCGGCGAACGCCGCGCCCGCGCCGTCCTCGTCAAAGAAGGCGGGGAAGCAGAGGGCGAGCACCTCGTCGCTGCCGTTCCCGCAAAAGACGTTTTCGGGCGAGACGCCCTCCGCCGCGGCGATCGCCTCGCGCAGCGCGCGCATCTCGAGGGGCGGATACAGCTTCAGGGAATCGAGGTCGTAGTCCAGATACGCCGCCATCGCGCGGGGCGAGGGCGGGTACGGGTTCTCGTTGGTGTTGAGTTTGACGTAGCGGCGGTCGGACGGCTGTTCGCCCGCCGTGTACGGGGCGATCGTGCGCGCCCGGCGGCTGAGTAGATCCATCTGTTCTTTTCCTCCCGTGTGACGGGATTTATCATACAATGTTTCCCCGCAAAAGTCAAGCGGCGGCGCGCCGTACGGCGCGCCGCCGCCCTCCTTCGACAAAAAAACAGCTGTTTCCGCATATTTTTCACGCGCGGGGCGATGCCTTTGCCCGCCGCGCGAAAGCCCTTCAGCAAAAATAGGCGAGGGCGCCGCGGAACACGGCGAGGGCGAGCGTGCGGCGGTACTCATCGGTGCACAGCAGCGCCTCCTCCTCGCGGTTGGAGAGGAAGCCGCATTCGACGATGACGGAGGTGTACGGCGTGCAGTTGAGCAGGTAGTAATCGCCCGCGAGCGGGGCGTACCCGCCGCCCCACAGCCCGTTCAGCTCCCGCTGGATGGAGGAAGCGAGCGACGCCGCCCCCGCCTCCCCCGCGCGGTAAAAGACCTGCCCGCCCCGTCGGCTGCGGTCGGCGGGAAAGGTGTTTTGGTGGACGGAGAGGACGATGTCCGGCTTCGCCTGCTCGATGCGGGCGCGGCGCGCCTGCATATCCCGCTTTTTGTGCCCGCCGACGGGCAGCCCGTACAGCCCGCCGCCGTTCGTGCGGGTCAGCACCACGCGGAAGCCCGCGTCCGCGAACAGCTCTTCCAGGATCCGGACGATCGAGAGGTTGATGTCGCTCTCGCGCACGCCCGTATCCGTGCCGATGACGCCGGGGTCGATGCCGCCGTGGCCGGCGTCCAGCACGACGACGGGGCGGAAGGCGGGAGACGCCTTGACGGCGCTGACGGCAGACAGGCCGAAGCAGAGCGCCAGGCAAAACGCCGCGGCGGCCGCAAGCGCCGCCAGACTTTTTTTGCGCACAAGCATACGCTATCCTATGCCGCCGCCCGCCCGCGTATGCCGCAAAGGGCGGATGCCGCCGCCCTTGCCCCGATCTGTCCCCGCCCGATCGCCCGAGAAAGACAAAATACGGCGGCAAAAGGCGGCGCCCCGCATAGAGCGGGGCGCCGCGCGCGTCCTTTTTACAATTTATGCGCCGAAGAGGTCGGTCGAGAGATAGCGCATCCCCGTGTCGGGCAGGATGACGGCGATCGACTTGCCCGCGTTTTTCGCGCGGGCGGCGACGAGGCGCGCCGCGTACACCGCCGCGCCCGCCGTGATGCCCGCGAACACGCCGTCCGTGCGGGCGATCTCGCGCGCGGCGGCAAAGGCTTCCTCGTCCGAGACGGGGATGACCTCGTCGAGGAGGGAGGTGTCGAGGATGGCGGGCACGAATCCCGCGCCGATCCCCTGCAGGCCGTGCGCGCCCGCCTTCCCGCCCGAGAGCACGGCGGAATTTTTCGGTTCCACCGCGACGGCGCGCAGGGCGGGGTTTTTCTCCTTCAAATAGCGGACGGCGCCGCCGATGGTCCCGCCCGTACCCACGCCCGCGACGAAAAAGTCCACCTTCCCCGCCGCATCCTGCCAGATCTCGGGGCCGGTCGTCGCGTAGTGCGCGGCAGGATTAGCGGGGTTGACGAACTGCCCCGCGAGGACGCTGCCCTCGATGCGCGCGTGCAGGCGGTTTGCCTCGGCGATGGCGCCCGCCATCCCCTCCCGCCCCGGCGTGAGCACGAGCTCGGCGCCGAACGCCGCGAGCAGCTTGCGCCGCTCGGCGCTCATCGTGTCCGGCATGGTCAGGATGAGCCGATAGCCGCGCACCGCGCACAGGGCGGCGAGCCCGATGCCCGTGTTGCCGCTGGTCGGCTCGATGACGGTGCCGCCCGGGCGCAGCCCGCCCGCGCGCTCCGCCTCGTCTAAAATAAAGAGGGCGGCGCGGTCCTTGACGCTGCCCGTCGGGTTGAGATATTCGAGTTTGACGAGCAGCCGCGCGCCCAGCCCGTGCGCCCGTTCATAGCCGCACAGCTCGAGCAGCGGCGTCCGCCCCACCAGTTCGGCGATACTTTTTGCGATCATTCGGCGTTCCCTCCCCTATGCCTGCTTTTTGTTTTTTCTATTATACCCCATCGCGCAGGATTTGTAAACCGCACGGACGAAAAATCCGCCGTCCGTTCGCCGCTTTCCGCTTTGGGGAAGAAGCGCCGTCATTTCGCCATTTTCCGCTTTGGGGAAGAAGCGCCGCCATTTCGCCGCTTTGGCGCGGGGCGGCCGTCTTATTTGCGGCGCGGGGCGGCCGTCTTATTTGCGGCGCAGGGCGGCGGCGAGCAGGCAGAGCAGGCCGAAGAGAAGAAAGGCGCCCGCCAGGACCGCCGCCATGACGGGAGGCTCGACCGTGGCGGCGCCGAAGAAGTCGAACGTCATGGAGAACTGTTCGGCGAGGGCGTCGGCAAAGGGCTCGCCGACGGGCGCGGGGAGTGTGGCGGCGACGTTTTCCAGCGCGCCCTGCATCATGAAGTTGCGGAACAGCCCCGCCGAATAGGTGCCGGGGATGAACAGCGTGAAATACTGCACCCCTTTCGGGAAATAGGTGACGGGCATATACGCGCCGATGAGGAAGCCGACCACCGTGCCGAGGATGACGTTCAAACCCGTGAACGCGCCCTGCGAACGGAAAAAGCCGACCACAAAGACGAGCAGCGTGGAAGAGGCGAGCACGGACAGGACGAGGGTGCCGACGCAGCCGAGCACGTCGAGCGCGGTCAGGTACCAGCCGCCCGTGACCGCCAGCCAGACGAGGCAGACGGCGAGCACGATGCCGCCGATGAGCAGGCCCGCGAACACGACGGCGCAGAAATAGGAAACCGCCGGCAGCCAGCGCGGGAGCGGGGAAGCGAGATAGTCGGCGGAGATACCGCGCGACTTGTCGGTGATCATGATGCCGCAGGCGCACAGCGGTACGGTGATGCAGGCGCAGGAGACGGTACCGACGAGCATCCAGCTGTCGCAGAAGGCGCGCACGGCATCCTCCGTCTCCGCGGAGGGGACAACACCCGCCTCCTCGAGCGAGGCGAGCAGGCCGTCGACCTGGATGCGGCCGAGGAAAAGCACATACAGCGCCAGCACGATGAGGGGCGCGAGCAGCGCGAAGAAAACGTTGGCGCGGTCCTTGACGAAGACCTTCCAATTGCGGGCGGTCAGCCGCGCGAGGGCGTACATCATGCCTCCCCTCCTTCCGACCATTTCCTGCCCGTGACGGAGAGGAATACGTCGTCCATGTTCCCTTTGATGAACTCAAAATCGTCCGCGAGGTCGGCGCGGCGCATCAGAAATTCGCGGGCGGCCGCCGCGTCCTGCATCGGCACGCGCACACCTTCCGCCTCCCGCTCGCAGGGGATGCCCGCGGCACGCAGCGATGCGGCGAGGGCGTCCGCCTCTCCGTACAGATACAGGCTGCTGTGCGAGAATTGATTTTTCAGCTGCACGGGCGTGCCCTCCGCGGCGATCTTGCCGCCGTCGATGATGACGACGCGGTCGGAACCCTCCGCCTCCTCCATGTAGTGGGTGGTGAGGAAGACGGTCATCCCTTCCTCCTCGCGCAGGCGGCGGACGATCCCCCACACGCTGCGTCGGGTCTGCGGGTCGAGGCCGGTGGTCGGCTCGTCGAGGATGAGAAGCTCGGGGTCGGCGAGCAGCCCGCGCGCGATATCCGCGCGCCGCTTCTGCCCGCCCGACAGCTTGCCGAAGGGACGGTTCCAGATCTCATCCAGCTCGAACAGCGCGCACAGCTTTGCCAGGCGCTCCTTTAAGGCGCGGCCGCGCAGCCCGTAAAAGCCGGCGCGGCAGACGAGGTTTTCACGCACGGTGAGCAGATCGTCCAGCACGGAGTTCTGGAACACGATGCCCACGCGCGGCTTGATCTTGTCCGCCTGCGTGTCGAGGTCGTATCCGGCGATGCGCACGCTGCCGGCGTCTTTGGCGAGGATGGAGCAGAGGATGTGGATGGTCGTGCTCTTGCCGGCGCCGTTCACCCCCAAAAAGGAGAACAGGCTGCCGCGCGCGACGGCAAACGAGATGCCGCGCACCGCCTGCACCGCGCCGTACGACTTGACGAGCCCCTCCACCTGAACGATGTTGTCTTGCATACAGGATATCCCGTCCGAATTTTGTATGCCCATTATACAATACGGGGCGGAACGAGGGCAAGCGTTCGCGGGCGAGGCCGCCCGAATGATACAAATTTATTACAAGTTCGCCGCCGCCCCGGCAGACAAAGAGAACCGCCCCGGCAGACAAAGAGAACCGCCGGCGGGGGCAAACAGAACGGGCGCCCTGTACGGGCGCCCGGCTTGCTTAAAAAATCATGGAATGTACGGGCGCGGCGCGGTATGCGGCGCGCCGCGCCCATCCTGCGCGCCTTCGCGGCAGATCTTTCAGCCGATCTTATAGGTCGTGCCGTTCGGCGTGTCGGTCAGCGTGACCCCCATCGCGGAAAGTTCCGCGCGGATGCGGTCCGCCTCGGCGTAGTTTTTCGCCTTTTTGGCGGCGGCGCGCGCGGCGATCATCCGCTCGACCTGCTCCGTGTCGACGGCGGGGGCAGCCTTTTCTTCCTCCTCCAACAAACCGAGGGAGAGCACGCGGTCAAAGTCCGCGACGACCGCGCGGCGGGTGGCGCCGCTCAATCCCTTCTCCTTGAGCAGGTCGTACAGGCAGGTGATCGCCTGCGAAGTGTTGAGGTCGTCCTCGAGCGCGGCGCGGAAGGTCTGCTGCCAGCGCGCCACGGCGGCGGCGTCGACTTCCCCCTCCTGCGGGAGCGCGAGGCAGCGCGCCTTGAGCTTGCGGAAGGCGTTGGCGGCGTTGGCGAAGGTGTCCTCCGAATAGACGAGGGAATTGCGCCAATGCGAGAGCAGGCAGAAGAAGCGGTATTCCATCGGGGTGCGGCCCTCTTCCTGCAGCTTCTGCAGCGTGAGGAAGCCGCCCGAAGACTTGCTCATCTTGCCGCCCGACGTGTTCAGGTGCAGGACGTGGAACCAGTAGCGGCACCACTCGTGGCCGAGGAACGCCTCGCTCTGCGCGATCTCGTTGGTGTGATGGGGGAACACGTTGTCGATGCCGCCGCAGTGGATGTCGACGTATTCTCCCAGATATTTCATGGCGATGCAGGAACACTCGATGTGCCAGCCGGGATAACCGACCCCCCACGGGCTGTCCCATTTGAGGGCCTGGTCCTCGAACTTGGATTTGGTGAACCAGAGCACGAAGTCGTTCTTGTTGCGCTTGTTTTCGTCCTCGTCCACCCCCTCGCGCACGCCGACCTCGAGGTCCTCTTCCTTGAAGTTGAAGAACTTGTGATAGGAATTGACCTTCGACGTGTCGAAATAGACGTTGCCGCCCGCCTTGTAGGCGAAGCCCTTTTCCATGAGCGCCTCGATGACGCGGATGAAGTCGTCGATGCAGCCGGTCGCGGGCTGGACGAAGTCGGGCCGCTTGATGTGCAGCGCCTCGCAGTCGGCAAAGAAGGCGTCGGTGTAGAACTTGGCGAGCTCGAGCACCGTCTTGTGCTCGCGCTTGGCGCCGAGCAGCATCTTGTCCTCGCCGCTGTCCGCGTCCGAGGAGAGGTGGCCGATGTCGGTGATGTTCATCACGCGCGTGACGTCGTAGCCGATATAGCGCAGCGTCTTTTCCAGCACGTCCTCCATCAGATAGGTGCGCAGGTTGCCGATGTGCGCAAAATTGTACACCGTCGGCCCGCAGGTGTACATCTTCACTTTTCCTTCCTCGCGGGGGATGAACTCCTCCACGCGGCGGGTCAGCGTGTTGTAAAATTTCATGGCTATGCTCCCGGTATTGGATTTTGGTCCCCGCCGCAGGGGCGGGATCAGGCGTCGCGTTCGGGGAACACGGCGCGCACGATGGCGGCGACCGTCTCCTCGATGGTCAGCCCGTCGCAGCAGACGACGGCGTCTGCGTACTTTTCATAGAGCGGGACGCGCTCGGCGTACAGCTCGGCGACGCTCTCGCCGGGCGTGCGCATCACGACGCCGCGCAGGACGATGTTGTGCAGGCGGCGCTCGATCTCCGGCTCGCTCAGCCGCAGATAGACGACGGTGCCGATCTCGCGGAAGCGGCGCATGGCGCGCTCGCCGTAGACGGCGGAACCGCCCGTCGCGATGACGCAGCGCTCCGCCCAAAGCGAGGCGTTGACGCGCTCCTCGATGCGCAGAAATTCTTCCGCGCCCTTGGCGGCGATAATGTCGCACAGCAGCGCCCGCTGCTCGTTCTGGATCAGGAGGTCGGTGTCGATAAAGCCGAAGCCGAGCGTCTTGGCGAGCAGGACCCCGACCGTGCTCTTGCCCGAGGCGGGCATCCCGATGAGTATGATGTTCAAGGTGAAGACCCTCCCTTTCCCCTTCCCTGCAATTATACGTTTTTTTCGCGGGAATGTCAAATTTTCGTTGGTTTTCGGCGCAAATTATGCTAAAATAATGCGGATGAACGAGCATTTGCAAGGCGCAGAGCGGGCGGAGGCGCTGTCCATGCTGCCCCGCCTGCTGCTGCCCTGGTACGATACGAATAAGCGCGACCTGCCCTGGCGAGAAAACACCGACCCCTATCGGGTGTGGGTGTCGGAGATCATGCTGCAGCAGACGCGCGTGGAGGCCGCCCGCGAACACTACGTCCGCTTCCTGCGGGAGCTGCCGACGGTGGAGGCGCTCGCCGCCTGCCCCGAGGACAGGCTGCTGAAGCTGTGGGAGGGGCTCGGCTACTATTCGCGCGCGCGCAACTTACAGAAGGCCGCCGGGATCGTGGCGGCGGAGGGGTTCCCCCGCACCGCCGCGGGCTGGAAAAAGCTGCCCGGCATCGGCGACTATACCGCGGGAGCGATCGCGTCGATCGCCTTCGGCGAGCGCGCGCCCGCCGTGGACGGGAACGTGATCCGCGTGCTGTCCCGCCTGCTCGGCGACGGCCGCCCCGCCGAAACGCTGAAAGGGGCGTTCTTCCGCGAGTTGGAGCCGGCGCTGCCCCGCGCGCGGTGCGGCGACTTCACCCAGAGCCTGATGGAGCTGGGCGCGACCGTCTGCACGCCCGCCGCGCCCCTCTGCCCGCGCTGTCCCCTCTTCCCCCTCTGCCGAACGCGCGGCGACGCCCTCCCCCTCCCCCGCAAAAAGCCCGAACGCAGGCGGAGCGAAATGACGCTGCTGCTCTTTTGCCGCGGGGACGAAGCGGCGCTCTGCCGCCGCGGGGACGGGGTGCTGCGCGGGATGTACGGCTTTTTTGCCGTCGAACGGGCGATGAACGAGGCCGCGGTGCGCGCCTTTCTGCAAGAAGCGGGGATGCGCGCGTTCGCGCTCGGCAGAGCGAAGGCGCACAAACACGTCTTTTCCCATCTCGAATGGGAGATGACCGCCTATCCCGTCCGCTCGGACGAGGACGCCCGCACCCTGCGGGGCGGGGCGGGAGCGGCGCATACGCCCTTCGGCGCGCTCGAATATTTCCCCGTCGAAAAGATCGCGCGGGAGATCTCGCTGCCCTCCGCCTTCCGCTGGTGCCTGCCCCTGCTGCAGGCGTCCGCCCCGCAGGGCGGCGCGGAAAAATGACCGGCCGCGGCGCAGCCGAAAATGGGCAAGCCGCCCCCGCCGCTGCAAACCGCAAAATGACCGGCCGCGCGCCGCAAGCCGCCGCAGACAGAAATCGGCCGCCCTCCCCGCGGGCGCTCCTGCGCCCGCGAAAAAGACGACGCCATAGGATGACCAATATACGGAAGCGCAAGCGCCCGCCGCGGACCGCGGCGGGCGCTTGCGCCTGTTTTCCGATCAGATATTCTTGCGGATAAATTCTTCCATCGCCTTTTTGGGGGCGAAGCCGACGTTCTTGGCCACCGGCGCGCCGTTCTTGAAGACCATCACGCACGGGATGCTCATGATCGAATACTCGCGCGCGAGATCGGGGTTGTCGTCCACGTCGATCTTGACAAATTCCGCGCCCAAATCCGGCGCTTCCGAAAGCTCCTCCATGACGGGGGCGAGCATCCGGCAGGGGCCGCACCATTCCGCCCAGAAATCGACGACCAGCGTCTTTTTTGCCTCCAGCGCGGCACGGAATGCCGCCGTATCAATCGCCTTGACCATTTTGTTCCTCCTTTTGGTCTGTTTTTTGTGTATCCAGCACCTCGACGACCTCGATGCCGAAGCCGCGGCGCCGGGAAAGCAGCTTGTCCGCCGCCCAGACCGCCAAAAAACCGACGGCCAGCCCCGCAAGGCAGAAGAGCGCGGCGTACAGCTCCTGCTCGAAACACTGCGCGCCCACGATGACGCCGGCCACGCCCAGCAGCACGGGCAGGATGTACACGAGAAAGGACGCGAGCGTGCGGTTGTCCTTTTCCGCCTCGACGACGACGCGGTCCCCCGCGGCGGCGCCCGCCGTGTTGAGGGCCCTGACCTTGACGCGGCTCTTCCCGCCCGCAAAGGCGCACACCTTGCAGGCGGAGCACGCGGGGCTCTTTTCGATCTGCACGACGGCGATCTTCCCCGCCGTCTTTAAGACGAGCGCGACCTCCTTCATACCGGCTTTGCCGCGAGGTACGCCGCGCACTCGGCCGCGGAGACGCTCTCCGAGGTCGAATCTGCCATGTTTTTGACGGTGTAGCGGCCGCTGCTCAGCTCGTCCGCGCCGATGACGACGACGTAGCGCGCGCCGGCCTTGCCCGCGTACTTGAACTGCGCCTTGACCGAGCGGGCGGCGTGGTCGAAGTCCGCCGCGACGCCGCGCGCGCGCAGCTGCGCGGCCAGGGCGAAGGCGGCGCGGCGCCCCGCCTCGTCCAGCCCGGCGACGTACACGCTTATCGGCGGCTCCTGCGGGATGCCCTTGCCCGTGTTTTCCAGAACGAGCAGCATCCGCTCGATGCCGCTGCCGAACCCGACCGCGGGGACGGAAGGGCCGCCCAGATTTTCGATGAGGGTATCGTACCGCCCGCCGCCGAGCACCGTGCCCTGCGAACCGATGGCGGTGGACACGAACTCGAACACCGTCTTGGAATAGTAATCCAGCCCGCGCACGAGCTTGGGATTGAGCTTGTATTTTACGCCGCTCGCGTCGAGGATGGAGCACAGCTTTTCAAAGTGCTCGCGGCACTCGTCGCACAGATAATCGACGGAGCGGGGCGCGTTCTCGTTGATCGCGGCGCACGCCTCCTCCTTGCAGTCGAGGATGCGCAGCGGGTTCTTCTCGAAGCGGGCGTTGCAGGTGGGGCACATCGCGGACAAATGGGGGCGCAGATACTCTTTCAGCGCCTCGTTGAAGCGGGGGCGGCAGTGCTTGCAGCCGATGGAATTGAGGTTGAGCTCCACCCCCTCCACGCCGAGGGCGGCGATGTAGTCGCGCGCGAGCAGGATGACCTCGGCGTCCGTCTCGGGGCCCTTGCCGCCGAAGATCTCGACGCCGAACTGGTGATGCTCGCGCAGGCGGCCCGCCTGCGGCCGCTCATAGCGGAAGACGGGGGTGAGGTAGTACATCTTCAGGGGCAGCACGCCGCCCGCGAGGCCGTTCTCGATAAAGGCGCGCACGACGCCCGCCGTCCCCTCCGGCTTGAGCGTGATCGAACGCTCGCCCTTGTCGAGGAAGGTGTACATCTCCTTGTTGACGATATCCGTCGTGTCCCCCACGCCGCGCAGGAACAGCTCGGTATGCTCGAAGGTGGGGGTGCGGATCTCCCGCAGCCCGTACAGCGCCGCGATGCGGCGGGCGGTGTTTTCCACAAAATGCCACTTGTATGCCTCGGCGGGCAAAACGTCTTTGGTCCCTTTGGGAATATTGATCATACAAACTCCTTCTCTTCGCTTTTTTCCGCCGCCGCGGCGGGCGCGGGCCTGCCGCACGGGAAAGATCCCGCCGCCGCGGCAAAGCCTGCCCGGGCGGGGAACACTTGTTGCGGCGGATGCTTTGGCGGCGCGCTTTGGCTCGCCGCGCGCACCTGCGCGGCGGACGCTTGGGCGGCGCGCTTTGACCGTATCTTTATTGTAACACGCGCGGGGCGGCTTTTCAATGGCAAAAATCACATTTTTCCGCAAAAAACCGACCCGATCGCAAAACCGCACAGCCCTTCCCGCCGCAAGGCCCGGGGCGGGGCAGAGCCCTCCGTCTCACGGAAAATCGCAGGCGTCGGCACGCCGAGATTTTCGTGAACTACCCCTCTCTGCGCGTGCCAAAATCACACTTTTGGCAAAGCGCACCCCATTAGCCGCATACTTGCGGCTTCTGCGGAAAGAGTGAATTTGCGGCATTTATCAAAGATGTGCCCTAACACAGGGCTCCCAAAAAGTATCGAAGAACTTTTTGGGAAGAGGAGGAGCCGCCGCGCCGAGCGTGGCGGGGCGCGTATCGCGTGCCGCCCGCAACAAGCGGCGAGCGACGACGAGCGGAAAGAGGGAGAAAACGCTGCCGAGCAAAGCGAACAGCGGTGTCTCTCTCCAACTCACGGAAATTTGTTTTGACAGCTCAAAACAAATTTCGTGAATCTTTTCATGAACAACTCTCGCGCAAGCAAAACCGCGCTTTTGCGCCGCGCACCCCAATTTGCGCGCAAGCGCCTCAGCGGGTGAATGCGGCGCGCGTTCTTAAAAGACGTGCCCCGAAAAGCGCGCCGCAGAGGGCAGAGCCCTCACCATCGGAAGATTTTGTTTTGACAGCTCAAAACAAAATCTCCGAGTGAACTTTCTGCGCGTGCCAAAATCGCATTTTTGGCAAAGCGCACCCCATTTGCCGCATACCTGCGGCTTCTGCGGAAAGAGTGAATTTGCGGCATTTATTAAAGGCGTGCCCTTAAAATATGCCGCAAAGAGAGAAAACAGGCCGCCGAAGCGACATCGTCGCGGAGCGGCGGGTTTTCTCTCAAAATCACGGAAATTTGTTTCGTCAGCTCGAAACAAATTTCGTGAACATTTTCAAAACTTTATCTCCCTCGGCTCGGCGTATTCTGCGCGGGGGCGCGTCCGCTTCTTTTCCACGATGTAGTACACGTTTTTGGGCGCGCTGTTCGGCGGCGGGGGCGGGGCGGCGCTCTCCGCGCTCTCCCGTTCGCGCTCCCACTCTTCGCGCAGGGCGCGCTCGCGCTCCTCGCGGCGGCGCAGCGCGTACAGGCGGAACCCGGCCACCCCGCCCAGACAGGCGCCGAACAGGAGCAGCAGGTACAGCCCGCCCATCGCCGCGCCCGCCGACAAGAGTTGATCCATAACATTCACCTCCCTTTTCCCCCGCGCGTTCTTGCCGCGGGAAGGTCTCTGCATTGTATCACGGCCGCCCGCGCGGGCGGCGGGGATTTTTGCCGCATCGGCAAGGAGTTTGACGAATGACCGTTTATGACGTGATCGACCGCAAAAAGCGCGGCTTTGCCCTCACGGAAGGGGAGATCCGCTTTTTCGTACAGGCCGTGACGGACGGGCGCGCTTCCGACGCGCAGATCGCCGCTTTCTGTATGGCGGTGCTCTGGCGGGGCATGACGGAAGAAGAGTGCTTCTTTTTGACGGACGCGATGGCCCGCAGCGGCGACATCATCCCCCGCCCCGCGGCGGGCGGACCGTTTGCGGACAAGCACTCGACGGGCGGCGTGTCCGACTCGACCTCCCTCATCCTCGTCCCCGTGCTCGCTGCCTGCGGCGTGCGCTGCGCCAAGTATTCCGGCCGCGCGCTCGGGCATACGGGCGGCACGCTGGACAAGCTGGAGAGCTTCCCCGGGCTGCGCGTCTCCCTCACGGCGGAGGAGTTCGCGCGGCAGGTCGAAGAGGTGGGCTGCGCCATCGCCGGGCAGACGGCGCGCATCGTCCCCGCGGACAAGCGGATGTACGCCGTGCGCGACGTCACCGCCACCGTGGACAGCATCCCCCTCATCGCGTCCTCCGTCATGAGCAAGAAGCTCGCTTCCTTTGCCGACGTCATCCTGCTCGACGTCAAGTACGGCGAGGGCGCGTTCGTGCGCGCGCCGGAGGATGCGGTGCGCCTCGCCCGCACGATGGTCTCCCTCGGCAGGCGGGCGGGGCGGACGATGTGCGCCCGCGTCACCTGCATGGACGAGCCCCCGGGCGATTGGGTCGGCTGCCGCGCCGAAGTGCGCGAGGCGGTCGGCGTGCTGCGCGGCGAGGTGAAGAACGACCTTTCCGCCCTCTCCCTTTCTCATGCCGCCCTGCTCCTGCGCGCGGCGCTCGGCATGACGGCGGAACAGGCCGATCGTCGGGTGCGGGCGGCCCTCGATTCGGGCGCGGCGCTGCAAAAGCTGCGCGCGATGGTCGCGGCGCAGGGGGGCGACGCGCGCGCCGCGGACGACTTTTCCCTCCTTCCCCTCGCGGCGGGGCGGGCGGCGGTCCGCGCGGAGGCGGACGGGTACCTGCGCGTGCGGGCGACGCCGCTGGGCCTGGCGTGCGTGGAGCTGGGCGGCGGTCGGCAGAAGGCGGGGGACGCTGTGGACGCAGGCGCGGCGCTGCACCTGCTCCGCCGCACCGGCGACGCCGTGCGGCGGGGGGACGTCCTCGCCGAGCTGTATTTCGATCCCGCCCGCGACCCCGCCGCGGCGCTCGGGCGGGCGCGGGAAGGTTTTTCCGTCGAGGGCGCGCCGCCCGTGCGGCAGCCCCTCGTCTATTGCACGATCGACAAGGAGGATGATTGAATGCGTTGGTTTGAAGATCGCACAAAGGGCGCGCCGCCGCAGGCCGCGCCGACGGGACAGGGACAGGAGGTGCCGGGATCGGCCGCGCGGAAGGCGGAGCCCGGCGCGCCGCCCGTCGGAACGGGGGCTTTTACCGCCGGAACGGAAAACTTTGCCGCCGGAACGGGAAATTCTGTGCCGGGGACGGGGCACGGCCCCCTTACGCCCGCGGAGATGGAGGAGTTCGCGGAATTTCGCCGCGTCAAAAAGGCGGAGGAGCTGCGCCGCCGCCTGCAGATGATCGACCATACCCTGCTCAAACAGACGGCGACGCGCGAGGATATCCGCAAGCTGTGCGCCGAGGCGCGCGAGATCGGCTTTTATTCGGTCTGCGTGCAGCCGGTGTACGTCGCCGCCTGCAACACCTTCTTAAAAGACGCGCCGCAGGTGAAGATCGCCTGCGTGGTCGGCTTCCCGATGGGCGAAAACGTCACCCCCGTCAAGGTGTACGAGACCAAGCGCGCCGTCGCCGACGGCGCCGACGAGATCGACATGGTCATCTGCATCTCCGCCGTCAAAAACGGGGATTACGCCTACGTCAAGCGGGAGATCAAAAAGGTGGTCCGCGCCGCGCAGGGGCGGCCCGTCAAGGTCATTTTAGAAACGTCGCTGCTCACGCGCGAGGAAATGGTGCGCGCCGCCGAGTGCGCGCGCGACGCGGGCGCCGCCTTCGTCAAGACGAGCACCGGCTACTTCGGCGGCGGGGCGAAGGCGGAGGACGTGCGCCTTTTGAAGCAGACGGTGCGCGGCGCCTGTCTGGTCAAGGCCTCCGGCGGCATCCGCACGGCACAAGATCTGCTCACGATGGAGCAGGCGGGGGCGGACCGCATCGGCACCAGCGCGGGCGTCGCCATCGCGCAGTCGCTGCGCAGCGACGATACGCCGGGCGCCTGAACGGGGCGCCTGAACGGGATGCCCGAACGGGGCGCCCCTTCGGCAAGGACGGATCGGGACAACTTCGGGAGCCGCGGCTTTTGCCGCGGCTTCTTTTGCGCGCCGCCCGCGGCCGCCAAAGTCCGCGGGCGCGGGCAGGCGCGAGCGGGTGCGCCCTCGCGGCTGCCGGCGGGGCGGGCGGGCGCGAGCGGGTGCGCCCTCGCGGCTGTCGGAGCGGCGGGTGGCGCGGGCCCGCCGCAAGCGGGCGGAAAGAAAAAATTTTCAAATGATGGCACAAAACCCTTGACAAAGGCGGGCAATCCATATATAATAGCGTTAGCACTTAGGTTAAGAGAGTGCTAACATAGTGAAAAACGAAGTGCCAAAGTTCGGAAGAGGTGTGCGGCGATGAAAATGTCCGATCGCAAGCGGAAAATTTTACAGATCGTTGTGGATGAGTACATCAACACCGCCGTCCCCGTATCCAGCAAGAGCATTGCGGAAAAGCACTTGACGGACGTCAGCTCGGCGACGGTGCGCAACGAGCTCGCCTCTTTGGAGGAGCTCGGCTATCTGACGCAGTTCCACACGTCGGGCGGGCGGGTCCCCTCGCCGCAGGCGTACCGCTTCTACATTGAAGAACTCATGCAGAAGGGCGGCCTGTCCGAGCACGACCTCGACTACATCCACGAGGCGTTCAGCCACAAGTCGAACGACGTCGAGCACCTGATCAAGGACGTGACGAAGGTCATCTCCGAACTGACCGACTACACGTCCGTCGCGATCGGCCCGCACGCCGAGGGCGAGCGTATCCGCAGCCTGGCGCTGCTCCCCTGCGGGGACGGGCGGGCGCTGCTGGTCATCGTCACGGGCGAGCGCATCCTGCGCGACAGCTTCATCGACATCCCCGAAAACATGCCGGACGAGGACCTGGAAAACGCCTCCCGCGTCATCTCCAAGCTGTTCGAGGGCAAGCGCCTCTCCGAGGCGAAGGACGTCGAGGAGCAGGTCCTCGCCGAGTTCGGCCAGTACCGCCAGGTCATGCGCGAAGTCATCGGCGCGCTCAAAGCGTACACCCGCCCGCGGGAAGAGGACGTCGTCCTCTCCGGGCAGGATAAAATTTTCAACCATCCCGAGTTCGAGGATATCGAAAACGTCAAAAACTTCCTCACCGTCATATCCAGCAAGGACCGCATCGCCGAGCTGATCGGCTCGGACGACGACGAGATCCAGATCAACGTCAAGATCGGCTCCTGCGGCGACTGCGATGTCCCCGACGACTGTTCGGTCGTCACGGCGACCTATTCGGCGGGCGGGAAGAACCTCGGCACCTACGGCGTCATCGGCCCCATCCGCATGGATTACACCAAAGTGATCACCGTGCTGGAAAACGTCGGCAAGGCGCTCGAAGGGCTGGTCAACAATAAAAAGAAGGACGACAAGGAAAGCAAACCATGAGCGAAGAGATCAAAGATCCCGCCGCGGCCGGCAGCGAAGGCGCCGGCGGGGCGGCAGAACAGGCGCAGCCCGCCGCCGAAGCGGTCCCGGAACAGGACGCGCGGGCGGCAGAGGCGGACAAGGCGCGGGCGGCAGAGTTGGAAAAGGCGAAGGCGGAAGCGGCCGACTACAAGGACAAGTGGATGCGTTCCGCCGCCGAGTTCGACAATTTCCGCAAGCGCAACGAGCAGACGCGGCGCAACGCCTACCTCGACGGCAAGGCGGACGTGCTCTTGAAGGTGTTCCCCGTGGGCGACAATCTCGAGCGCGCCCTGCTCACCTGCGACGAGCAGACCAAGAAGGGGATCGAGCTGGTGCTGCGTTCCTTCAAAAAGCTGCTCGAAGAGGAGGGCATCGAGGAGATCGACCCGAAAGACGAGGAATTCGATCCCGCCTTTTGCGAGGCGATCATGAGCGAGCCCGCCGCCGAAGGCGTCGAGCCCGGCTACGTCAAGGAAGTATTTCTCAAAGGCTACAAGCGGGGCGACAAAGTGCTTCGCTTCGCGCAGGTCAAGGTCACGACCTGACGTGCGCGGCCGCCGCGCCCTGGCGCGGTGCATACATTTCATTTTGAATAATCTTTATCAAGAAGGAGTGATCTATTATGGGAAAAGTAATCGGCATTGACTTAGGTACGACCAATTCCTGCGTCGCCGTCATGGAAGGCGGCGAGGCAGTCGTCATCCCCAACCCCGAAGGCGCGCGCACGACCCCTTCCGTCGTCGCGTTCCAGAAGGACGGTTCGCGCATCGTCGGCCAGGTGGCAAAGCGCCAGGCCGTCGCCAACCCCGACCGCACCGTCATCTCCATCAAGCGCCACATGGGCAGCGATTATAAGGTGGACATCGACGGCAAGAAGTACTCCCCGCAGGAGATCTCCGCGATGATCCTTTCCAAGCTCAAAGCGGACGCGGAGAGCTACCTCGGCGGCAAGGTGACGGACGCCGTCATCACCTGCCCCGCCTACTTTACCGACAGCCAGCGCCAGGCGACGAAGGACGCCGGCAAGATCGCGGGGCTGAACGTG
>DXFD01000058.1 GCA_019114625.1 Candidatus Borkfalkia faecigallinarum
TGAAAATCCGTCTGTCGGTGGTTCGATTCCGCCCCAAGGCACCACCTTGCCGGTGTAGCTCAATTGGCAGAGCAGCTGATTTGTAATCAGCCGGTTGCTGGTTCAATTCCGGTCACCGGCTCCACCGACAACTCTTACAATTTTTATATATGGGAAGATTCCAGAGCGGCCAAATGGATCAGACTGTAAATCTGACGTCTACGACTTCGGTAGTTCGAATCTACCTCTTCCCACCACGCAAAAGGCGATACCCATCGGGCATCGCCTTTTGTGTGTGGAAGAGGTAATTAAGGAATGCCGACGTTCGGTAGTTCGTGCAAGCATTGCGGCGAAGTTTTTGGGAAAGGAAGGAAAAGTCCGTCCGCAATGCGCCGCTTTGCCGAGGGGTCCCCTTTAGGGGTTTCGGCAAGATCTACCGACAAGCCGCGCCGGCGGTTTGTCTTTCTTTCCGCCACCAAGCGGCACCCATCCGGGCGGGGTTTGGCGTGGAAAGAGGTACCGGAAAAATGCCGACGTTCGGTACTGACGCGATCGCACCTGCGGTAAACGATCGCCATTCCGTCGCTTCGCTCCTTACGGGCAAGCATTGCGTTTGCTTTTTCCGCTGAAAATCATATCGTTATCTATAAAAAAATATCGCCATACAGGCAAAAAAGGGATATAGCATGATACTGGAAACCGAGCGTCTGTACATGAGAGAATTAAATCAAGCCGATCTTGCGGATCTGTGCGAGATCCTGCAAGACGAAAAGACAATGTATGCGTATGAGGGCGCCTTCCGCGACGACGAGGTGCAGGAATGGCTCGACAGACAAATCGCCCGCTATAAAAAATGGGGATTTGGTTTATGGGCCGTCCTATTAAAAGAAAATGAAAAATTGATCGGTCAATGCGGGATCACCCTGCAGCCGTGGAAAGGGACCGACCGGCCGGAGATCGGCTATCTTCTGAACAGGGCTTATTGGCATCAAGGCTATGCGACCGAGGCGGCGACGGCGTGCAAAAAGTACGCTTCGGATGTGCTGAAAGTAAAGGAAGTCTGCTCGATCATACGGGATACAAATATCGCTTCTCAGAAAGTAGCGCTGCGGCTCGGCATGAAAAAAACAGACGTCGGCGTCAGGCATTATAAGGGCATCGACATGCCGCATGATCTCTATGTCACAAGTTTGCTCTGAGCTGTGCGCCGCCCGAAGGCAGACATGAACCGCCCCGCCGGCGCTGTTTTTTTGCGCCGCGGCGGCAAAAGGCATCAAAAGCGGCTATTTTGTTTGCCTTTGCGGCGCGGGACGGGTATAATAGGATCATACAGACGATCAAAATTTCCGTCATCCGAAACCGAACGCCGCAAACGATCGCCTCCCTCCTCTGCGTGTGGGAGCGGTCCGTGCGGACGACGCACGATTTTTTGTCCGACGCCGAAATACGCCGGATCCGAGCCTACGTCCCGCAGGCGCTGCAAGGCGTGCAACGCCTGATCGCCGCGGAGAGCGAAAGCGGCGCGATCGCAGCGTTTGCGGGCGTGGAAAACCGGCGGATCGAGATGCTGTTCGTCGCGCCCGAACGGCGCGGCGCGGGGATCGGCAAAGCGCTGCTCCGCTATGCCGTGCGCGCCTTCGGCGCCGACGAAGTCACCGTCAACGAGCAAAACGCGCAGGCGGTCGGCTTCTATGAACACATGGGCTTTACCGCGTACCGTCGGACGGATACGGACGAGCAGGGCGGCCCCTATCCCCTCCTCTACATGCGGCTGTAACGGCTTTTTGCCGCAGCTTCCTTCCCCCGTACAAAACGCGGCGCGGCCGAAGACACACATTCCTTACACCCCCGCACGCGGCGCGGCCGCAGGCACACATTCCTTACACCCCCCCACGCGGCGCCCAAGCCGCCTGTTTTTCCAAGACGCCGAACGGCGAAAAAGGCTGACCATGTATTCGCTTTTACTTATACTCATCTATATCGCCTTCATCAGCCTCGGCCTGCCCGACTCTCTCGTCGGTTCGGGCTGGCCAGCCATGCACGCGGACCTGGGCGTGCCCGTCTCCTATATGGGGATCGTCACGATGATCATATCGGGCGGTACCATCGTTTCCAGCCTGCTGTCCGAAAAGCTGACGAAAAAGTTCGGTACGCGGCACGTCACCGTGGTCAGCGTGTTCCTCACCGCGGCGGCGATGCTCGGGTTCTCCTTTGCGGATCGGTTCTGGATGCTCCTCCTCTTCGGCGTCCCCTACGGGTTGGGCGCGGGGGCGATCGACGCCGCGCTGAACAACTATATCGCCCTCCACTACAAGGCGCGGCACATGAACTGGCTGCACTGCTTTTGGGGGGTGGGGACGATCGTCAGCCCCTTCGTCATGAGCCACGCGCTGTCGCACGCGAACTGGCAGGGCGGGTTCCGCATCATCGGGCTGGTCCAGCTCGGCATCGCGCTGCTGCTCCTGTGCACGCTGCCCGTCTGGAAGATCCACAGCCGCACCGAGGAGGCGGGCGGGGAGAAGGTGCTCGGCCTGCGCGGCGCGCTGCGCATCCGCGGCGTGCCCCTTTTGCTGATCGGATTCTTCGCCTACTGCGCGGCGGAAGCCACGGCGATGAACTGGGCGAGCACCTATTTTGCGGAGGTGAAGGGCGTCGCCGACGAACAGGCGGCGCAGTTTGCCTCCCTCTTCTACATCGGCATCACGTCGAGCCGCTTTTTGTGCGGATTCCTCTCCGATAAGCTCGGCGACCGCAAGATGATCCTCGCGGGGGCGACCGTCCTGCTTGGCGGCATCGTGCTGCTGCTCATCCCCGCGCCGAACGCCCTCGCGATCGCCGGATTCGTGATCATCGGGTTCGGCTGCGGGCCCGTCTACCCGAGCATCGTCCACTCCACGCCCGACAACTTCGGCGCGGAAAACTCGGGCGCGATCATCGGCATCCAGATGGCGAGCGCGTACGTCGGCTCCACCTTTATCCCGCCCCTCTTCGGCCTGCTCGGCCGCGCGCTCGGGTTTGCCGTCCTCCCCTTCTTTTTGCTCGTCTTCCTGTTCCTGATGATCACCATGACCGAGCTGACCTTCCGCATCGCAAAAAAGGCGCCGCACACGCAGCCGTAAGGCGCTCCCCCGTAAGGCGCTCCTTTCACCGTAGGGCGCTTCTTTCACCGTAAAGCGCCCCCGACCGAGACGCCCCGCTCGCACACGCAGACGCCCTCCGACGCGCGCAAATGCCGCCGCGTTTGAGGGCATTTTGCCGCGGCGGGAAGGGCTGCCGCGCGCTTGCCTTTTCGGGCGCGCCGTGCTATACTTTATATAATAATGAAAGGGAGCCGCCGCCCGCCATGCCGGCATCGCGGCGGAGCGTTCCCGTAAAAAGGAGCGAGGAGGCAAGGATATGAAGATCGCGGTGACATACGAGGACGGAAAGATCTTTCCGCACTTCGGCCATACGCAGGCATTCAAACTGTACGATGCGGAGGACGGGAAGGTGATCTCTTCGCGCGTCGTCCCCACCGACGGGTGCGGCCACGGCGCGCTGGCAACCTTCCTGCGGGAGCAGGGCGCGGAGATCCTCATCTGCGGAGGGATCGGCGGCGGAGCGCGGATGGCGCTCGACGAGGCGGGCATCCGCCTGTACGGCGGCGCAAGCGGGGACGCGGACGCGGCCGTCGAGGCGCTGCTGCGCGGCGCGCTCGCCTATGACCCGGACGCCGCCTGCACGCACCACGGCCACGGTGAAGGCCATACCTGCGGCAACGGGAAAAACCATACCTGCGGCAGCGGGGAAAACCATACCTGCGGCAACGGCGAGAGCCATACCTGCGGCCACGGCGAGGGTCACGGCTGCGGCAGCGGCGAGGGCTGATACGCAATTTTTACATTTTTTCGGGCAAGGCCCCGCGGCGCAAAGCCGCGGGGCCTTCTTTTGCTTGCGAAATCTGCACAAACGTGCTATACTGAATAGCAGACCGACAAGGAAACGGGCGCCGCCCGCGCCCTTGCCGATTTTTTACGCGATCTGTTTTTCGCGATCCATTGCACGGAGGTATGTATGAAAAAATTCTCGGCGCTGCTGGCAGCGCTCGTACTGGCATTGTCCGCCCTGATGCTCGTCGCCTGCGGGCCCGGCTCCGGCGACACGGACGGCCCCGGCACGGACACGGACGGCCCCGGCGTCGTCGACCCCGGCGATCCCGACGACCCCGGCTCGGATACGGACGATCCCGAACCCGCGGCGACCCCGGGGCTCGTATTCGAGCTCCTCAGCGAGCAGGAGCTTGCCTACCACAACCTGGACTACGGCCACACCTATACCGCCGCCTATGCCGTGACCAACTATGACGTGGAGGAGACGGAGGATGTGACCGACCTCGTCATCCCCTCCTACCATGAAGGGATCCCCGTCGTCGCGATCGGCGTCGAGGCGCTCGCCGGCTTCGCGACGATCGAGAGCGTCTATCTGCCGCGGACGCTCACGACCATCGACGACGGCGCCTTTGCCGCCTGCACGGCGCTGACCGCGGTGACCATCCCCGACAACGTCCGCGAGATCGGGAAGGTCGCCTTTTCCTACTGCGAAAAGCTGACCGACGTCACCCTCCCGCAGAGCGACATCCGCATCGCGCGCGACGCCTTCGACTTTTCCGCCTGCGCCCTCGACGAGGGCAATACGGAGAACGGCGCCCTGTACATCGACCATATCCTGATCCGCGCCGATCAAAGCGTTTCCGGCGAATTTGCCGTGCGCGAAGGTACCGTCGCCATCGCGGACGAGGCCTTTTACAGCTGCAAGCAGCTGACGGGCGTCACCTTCCCCGACAGCCTGCTCGCCATCGGCGAGAGCGCCTTCTCCCGCTGCGATCGGCTGAGCGGCGTGTCCATCCCGACGAGCGTGACGCGGGTCGGGCGGGACGCCTTCCGCGACACGGCCGCCTACGACGCGTCGGATACCGCCGCGGGCGGCTGCGCCTACATCGGCGACGTCCTCGTCGCCGTCGACGCCCGCGCCGACACGCTCGAGATCCGCGAGGGGACGCGGCTCATCGCCGACGAAGTTCTGGCCTACTCCTACAACCGCAAGATCGTCATCCCCGCCGGGCTGAACGAGTTCGGCGACAACCTCACGCAGATACTCAGCCCCGACCTCGAGGAGATCGAAGTCTCCGCGCGGCACGAGACGCTCTCTTGCGAGGACGGCGTCCTCTACAATAAGGACAAGACCGTCCTCTACCGCTATCCGTCCGCCCGGGCGCGGGACACGTTTGCCCTGCCCGACAGCGTCACCCGCATCGCGGACTACGCCTTCTTAATGGCGCAGGTCAAGGAAGTGGTCCTCGGCGACAACGTGCAGGACATCGGCTGCGGCGCATTCAGCGATTCGGCGCTCGAGCGCATCGCCATCCCCGACGGCGTCGCCGTCCTGCGCGATATGCTCTTTTACAACTGCGACCTGCTCGAGAGCGTCACCCTCGGCAGCGGCGTGCAGAAGATCGGCACGGTCGCCTTCGACTACTGCCTGAGCCTGACCGCGCTCGAACTCCCCGCGAGCGTCACCGAGATCGCGCAGCATGCTTTCAACTACTGCGATGGTCTGGGAAATGTCACGTTTGCGCAGGCGGAGGGCTGGACCGCGGGCAAGACGCCCGTCGACGCCGCCGCCCTCGCCGACCCCGCGCAGGCAGCGGTCCTGCTGACGGAAACATACCTCGGCAGCACCTGGACGCGCGGCTGACCCGCACCGACGCCGGGATAAAGCCGCGCGGCGGACAGAGCCCGCCCCGCAGGTCTGCCGGATAAAAACTTCACGGCGGGAGCGCCGCAAAGCGCTCCCGCCGCTTTTTTTGTTCCCGCGCGGCAAGCCGGACCGGGGCGGAAAGAGGGAAATATTGCCACTTGTGCCGCATTTTTGTCACTCTGTGCCACACATATTGACTTTGAACAAGGATGGTTATATCCTATCGATAGGATAGGTGCATTCTGTAATTTTGCCTGTCCAAGTACAATGGAGGTATGACATGAAGAAGAAGCTTTTAGCGATCGTAGCCGTGATCGTGGCACTGGCAATGTGCTTCGGCGTGGTTACAGCTTGCGCTCCGGACGACCCCGAACCGGAAACGTACACCGTCACGTTCAACGCCAACGGCGGCGAACTGAGCGGCAACGCGACGGTCGAGGTCGAGGAGGGAGAAAAGATCACGGGGGCGCCGACCGCCAGCAAAGACGGCTATACGTTTGACGGCTGGTTCGACGCGGCGACCGGCGGCGACGAGATTGTTCTATCGACCTATACCGTCACCAAAGACGTCACCCTGTACGCCCAGTACACCGAGGACGAAGAGCCCGGCCCCGGACCCGGTCCGCAGCCCGAACCGGAAACGTACACCGTCACTTTTGACGCCAACGGCGGCACGCTGAGCGGCAATGCGACGGTCGAAGTGGAAGAAGGCAAAACGATCGCGGGCGCGCCGACCGCCGGCAAAGACGGCTATACGTTTGACGGCTGGTTTGACGCGGCGACCGGCGGCAACAAGATCGACCTTTCGACCTACACCGTCACCAAGGACGTCACCCTGTACGCCCAGTACACCGAGGACGAAGAGCCCGGGCCGGAACCCGCACCCGCTCTGAATATCCGCCTCGAAGCGGAGGATGCCAAAGTGGAAGGTACTCCTTCCTACGGCAGCTCCTTCATCGAGACGGTCGATATCGCCAGCGGCGGCAAGTCGGTCGGCAACTTCGGCACGGCCGGCAACACCATCACCTTCACCTTCGAGCTCGAGGAGGCTGCGGAAGCGGAGATCTCCTTCCGTATGTCCAGCACGAACGCCGACTTTATGGGCAGCATGAACGTCATCGACCAGACCATCAACGAAAGCGTCATCGTCGTCACGCTCAACGGCGCGAAGATCGAATACGAGGAGCAGATCCTCCACGGGTCCAACCAGCCCATGGGCTACAACATCGTCTGGGAGAACATCACGATGGGCACGCAGAGCCTCGTCGCCGGCACCAACACCATCGTGATCACGGCGCAGGGACAGGCCCCGAACATCGACTACTGCCAGATCGGCGGCGAGGGCGGCGGCTCCGTCACCCCCGGCCCCGACGAACCCGATCCCGAACCCGACGAGACCCCCTATGAAAAGCCCGTCTCCTTCGAGCTGTTCGTCGGTTCCTATGCGGGCGGCCCCGCCATCGAAAAGGCGGTCCTGCACTTTGAGGACGCCATCGCGGCGAGCGAGCTGACCGACGACCTCTTCGCGGTCTCCTACACCGGCCAGGGCTGGGGCGGGCCGCAGACGATGGTGCTCGGCCAGGGTTCCGGCCAGACCATCTACCTCTCCGACGCAGACGGCAACAAGGTCAGCGCATCTTCCGCCAACTACGTCACCATCGAATATACCGTCTCCTACGGGCAGTGGTCGTTCAACGGCAACCTGTCCCCGTTCACCTATCGGACGGTCAACACCTGGAATGATTCGACCATTTACAGCGTCGACATCGGCGACGGCCTGACGCTGGAGATCGGCGGCACCGCCTACACCACCCTTTCCGACGTCACCGCCCCCACCGAATGGGTCGTGCCCGACCTCGCCGTGTGGGATCTGACCGGCACGCATACCGAAGGCGACATCACCCTCACCTACGGCTCTTACGGCACGGAAGAGATGAAGAACGACGGGGTGGAGAACCCGCTCATCATCTGGCTGCACGGCGCGGGCGAAGGCGGCACCGATCCTTCCGTCGCCATCCTCGGCAACCAGGTCACCAACCTCGCGAAGGACGTCATCCAAGACTACTTCGTGACGGATACCGTCAAGGGCGCGTATGTGCTCGCGGCGCAGACCCCCACCGCATGGATGGATAAGGACGGCAGCGGCGTTTACGGCACCGAAGAGGCTTCGCAGTACTACGTCGCAGCCCTCAAGGGCCTCATCGACGCGTACATCGAAGAGAACGGCGACATCGATATGGACCGCATCTACGTCGGCGGCTGCTCCAACGGCGGCTTCATGACGGTCAACATGATCATCAACTACACCGACTTCTTTGCGGCGGCTTACCCCGTCTGCGAGGCTTACGACGCGAAGTGGCTCACCGATGAAGCGGTCGAAGCCTTGACCGATCTGCCCATCTGGTTCACCCATTCCGCCAACGACAACACCGTCAGCATCTACAACAAGGAAGGCGGCAGTTGGACTACCCCCGCGACCCCCACGACTCCGCAGGACGCCTACACCAACAACCTCTACATCCGCCTCATCAACGCGGGCGCGGAGAACGTGCACTACTCCCTGTTTGAGTCGGTCAACGTCGACGGCGTCAACTATGACGGTCACTGGTCGTGGATCTACACCCTGCGCGACGAGTGCGTCAACGTCCAGCCCACCGAAGGCGCGGACGGCGACATGACGATCTCTGACCTCGACCTCGAAAGCACCGCCACGGTGCAGATCGGCGGCGAGGACGTCACCCTGTGGGGCTGGCTGGCAGCGCAGACCAAGGCATAACCCGACAAACGATCCGGCAGCACCCTGCCGGGCGGGCGAGCGCGGCGGAGCAAAATTGTCCTCCGCCCGCTCCCCGCAAAAAATCACATAACCAAAACACCGCATAGTATTATGCGGTGTTTTGCTTTTCTATGTGCGGAATATCGCCTGCCGAAGCCGCAGTGGCGCAAGACCGAAAGCCGCAAAGGCGCAAGACCGAAAGCCGCAGGGGCGCAATGCCGAAGCCGCCGGGGCGCAAGGCCGGAAGCCGCGCGCCCGTCATCCCTTGCGACAAAAGAATCGGCGGCGCGTTGCACGGCAAACGCCGATCTATGCCATGCAGAGTACTCTGCAAAACGCGATTTGCCGACGTTTCAGGTTCGGCTGCCCCGATCAAGCAGAGGGATCGCGCGGCGGGCGATCATGGCGCTGAGCAGGCACTGCGCACAGTCGCCGGGGAGAAAGAGCGCGAAGCAGGAAACAAACAGCGTATAGGCGGTCACTTCCCCGCCCAGATACACCCCCGCGACGAGAAAGTAATGGCTCAGGCCGAAGAGATAGACGATGGCGTCGGTGACGGCGAAGGCGAGCAGCAGCCTGCCCAAGCCGGGGGCGCGGGCGGAGCGGGCGATGCGGCCGCCGACCAACGCGCCGACCGCGAAGCCGACGATGTAGCCGAAGGTGGGCGTGAGGACGTATTGGAGCCCGCCGCCGCCCGTAAAGACGGGCACGCCGAGCAGGCCCAGCGCGATATAGACGCAGACGGCCGCAAACGCCCTGCCGCCGCCGAGGAGCGCGCTCGCGAGGGTGACGAAAAACAGCTGCAGCGTGACGGGGACGGGCGGCACCGGGATGCGGATGAACGCGCCCGCCGCGATGAGCGCGGCGAACAGGGCGATCGGCGCGAGTTCGCGCCCGCCGAACTTGCTCCGCGCCTTCATGCGCGCCCCTCGCCGAAGCGGTCGTCGGGGGCGGGCGCGCCGCTATTCTTTTCGCGGGGGCTTTCATGTTCGGCGGCCGAGCAGCCCGCGCCGCCCTCACCGGCGCCTTCTCGGCCAGCGCCCGCGCAGGCGCGGCCGTCGGGGGCGGGCGTACAGCGAGCGGGCGCGCGGCTGTCGCGGACGCGGATGCCGATCTCGCCGGCGTACAGTTTCTCTTCCGAGCCGTCCGCATAGCGCACGAGCAGGTGGCCGTCCGCGCCGATGTCCAGCGCCCGCGCGGCGCGCGGACCTTGCGCGGTGAGGACGTCGATCTCCTGCCCGACGACGCAGCTGCGGCGGCGGTATTCCTCCATGACGGCGGGGTCGTCGAGGCGGGCGTACAGCGCGAAGAAGCGCTCGAGCACGGCCGCGGCGAGCTTGTTCTTGCCGTCCCCGCACGGCGCGGGGAAGACGGCGGCGGCGATCGCGTCGAGGGGCGGCGGGAAGCCGCCCGCGGGCTCGTAGACGTTGATGCCGATGCCCAGCACGACGTAGCGCAGACAGTTGTCCTCCATGCTCACGGACGCCTCCGTCAGGATGCCGCACGCCTTTTTGCCGCCTACAAAGACGTCGTTGACCCACTTGATGCGCGCCTCCCTGCCGCAGACGCGGCCGACCGCGTCGCAGACGGCGACGGCGGCCGCCGACGTGATGCCGACCGCCTGCGCCGCCGTGTAGCGGACGGGGCGCAGCAGCAGGCTCATGTACAGGCCGCTCCCGCGCGGGGAATAGAAGGGGCGCGCCAGCCGCCCCCTGCCCGCCGTCTGCTCCTCCGCGATGAGGACGAGCCCCTCCGCCTCCCCCGCCTCCGCGCGCGCGCGGACGAGGTCGTTGGTCGAGGGCGCGGACGGGAGCACCTCGACGCGCACGGGCGGGCGCGCGGACAGATACTTGCCGATGCCCTGCGGGGAGAGCTTGTCGCTGCCCTCCGCCAGCCGATAGCCGCGGTTTTTGACCGCCTCCACGGGATACCCCGCCTGCCGCAGCGCCTCCGCCGCCTTCCAGACCGCGTTGCGCGTGACGCCCAGCCGCGCGGCGACTTCCTCCCCGGAGAGAAATCCTCCCCGTCCCTCTTCCAAAAGCGAAAGCAGCGCGTCCTTGACCATGCCCGCTCCTTGCCTCCTTGTACGATTTCTTTCCCCGCCATTATACCCGACGCGCGCCCGATTTGTCAACCGAATTTAGGAAAGCGGTTCACTGTTTGCCCGCTTTTGCCGCTTCTCCGCTCTATCTTGCGAAGAGTATGCCTGACATAGTACTCTGCAAACGCGCAGGCGGCGATCCGCAGAGCGTGAAAAAAGGGAGCAGCGCTCCCCCGCAAGGCATGAAAAAAGGGAGCGGCGCTCCCCCGCAAGGCATGAAAAAAGGGAGCAGCGCTCCCCTCGTTCAATCTTCGATGAATGCGCGGAACACTTCCATCATCTCGTCGGAGACGACGTGCTCCATGCGGCAGGCGTTTTCCTCGGCGAGTTCGCGGCCCGCGCCCATCTTCATCAACACCTTTGTCAGCGTCTGATGCCGCTCGTAAATGCCCTCCGCCTTTTTGCGGCCCGCGTCGGTGAAGGTCAGATCCCCCGTTTCGCGGTCAATGCGGATGTAGCCCTTTTGGGCGAGGAGGTTGACCCCGCGCGAAACGCTCGACTTCGCGAGGCCGAGCTCGTCGCGCACGTCCACGGCGCGCACGTTCGGCTTGCCGCGGTGCAGCAAAAGGATGGTCTCCAGATACATTTCTTCCGATTCGCGCGTCCTCTTGATCGCCATTTTTTCTTCCTCCTTGCCCGCCTCTCGTACAAAAAAGGGCGGGATCGTGTTATTTGCGCTCGAGCAGGACGAGCGTCTCCACCCACTTGGTCTGCGGGAACATATCCAGCGGGAGTACCGAGCGGATCGCGTAGCGGCCGGGCATCCCCCCGGGGACGTAGGCGCGGTTCTTTTTCAGCCCCTCCGCCGTCTCGACCAGCGAGCCCGTCAGGATGCCGAGGTCGCGCGCGAGCGTCGAAGGGTTGCAGGAGATCATCGCGACCTGCGGGATCCCGGAGGCGAGGATGGCGCCCAGCGTGGCGCGGTCTACCCCCTTGCGGGGCGGGTCGACGACGAGGAAGGCGTCCTGCGCGTCCACCCTCTGCAGCAGGGCGGGCAGCTCCTCCTCCACCTTCCCGCAGATGTTGAACAGCTTGCCCTCCAGACGGTTGGGCTCGATGAGGCTGTCCGCACAGGCGGACGCTTCCGGCACCACCTCGATGCCGTACGCCCTGCCGACCTGGCGGGCGAGCATCGCCGTCAAAAGCCCGCAGCCGCTGTACGCGTCGATGACGACCCCGGCGCCCGAATCCAGCGCGAGGCGGACGGTGCGCTCGTACAGCTTGCGGCAGACGCCGCGGTTGACCTGCACGAAGGTGTTCGGGCCGACTTCAAAGTGGATGCCGAACTCGTGCGAAGCGTACCGCCCGCGGCCGTGCAGCAGGCGGAAGGTCTTCCCGAACACGCCGTTGCCCGTGCCGTCGTGGATGTTCTGCCAGAGCGAAAAGGTCTTGAACTTTTTATTCAGCAGCGCGACCAGACGGTCGGACTGCGGGAGGGTGTCCGTCGCGGTGACGGCCGTGACGAGGAATTTGCCGTCCACGTCGCGCACGACGATGTGGCGGAGATTCCCCTGCCCCGTGCGCTCGTCGTATGCGCGGACGCCGCAGGAGGTCATGTAGCCCGCGAAGATCGCGATGACGTCCTCCGCCCAGCGCGGGTGGATGGGACAGCGGGAGACGGGCACGATGCGGTGGCTGCGCTCGGCATAGAAGCCGATGACGTTGCGGCCGTTCTTGTCCACGCCGACGGGGATCTGCAATTTGTTGCGGTACTCGAACTGGTTGTCGCTCTTGACGGCGAGCGGCACGTCCCACTCGATGCCCGCGATCTTATAGAGGGCGTCCTGCACCGTCTTGCTCTTGAGCTTGAGCTGGGCGCCGTAGCGAATATGCTGGATCTGGCAGCCGCCGCAGCGGGTGAACAGCGGACAGCGGGCGCGCACCCGCTCGTCGGCGGGGGTCAGGATCTCCAGCGCCTTCGCGTAGCCGACGCGGTTCTTGACTTTGAGCGCGCGGAATTTGACCTTTTCGCCCGCGACCGTATAGGGGGCAAAAAAGACGGTATCTCCCCTATGTACGATCCCCTCTCCGTTGCTGCCGAGCGCTTCCACCAGGCCGGTAAACTCTTGGTTTTTACCTGCGACTTCCGTTGTATCCGACATAGCCGTCTCTCACTTTTTTTCTTTCTCTCCCGGCGGTCCGCCGCCGCATTCCGGATCCTTCCCATCCCTGCCGACGGGCGCAAGCTCCGCGAACACGTCGTCGTCCGCGCCGCCCGCCTCCGGAGGCGGTGCGGGCCTGTCCTTTTTGCCGCCCTTGCCGCGGCGGTCCAGCCGCGCCACGACGGAATCGACGAGACGCTGGCAGCGGCGCATCAGAAAGTCGTACGCGATAAACAGGATGCCGCCGCCCGCGGCGATGAGCAGGTACGCCCAATCGTATATCCAATCAAAGGGAAGCGAATCGGGCTCGATGCCGCTCATGGCGCACAGGAGCGCCCACGAGGCGCACATGGAGCCGATGAACCATACCTCTTTGACGGCGAGCGCCAGCCAGCGGTTGATGCGGAACTTCTCTTGCAGCGAATTTGCCAGCGGATGCAGGCCGAAAAAAACGAGGAAGGGGAAAAGTTTATAAAACTGTACGATCCCGCCGAAGAGCAGGCCGAGCAGACAGGTCGCCGCATAGGCGAGCAGCGCACCCCACCGCATATCCTTCGCCAGCGGCAGCATCAGGAAAACAGATCCGAACAGCCACCCCGAAGCGATCAGGAACGGGACGTTGATGCCGAGCGACAGAGAGACCGTCGCCAGCGCGCACGCGACCGCCGAGAGGGCGATCGAAAAGGAATCCGGTTTCTTCATCCCGCCGCCTCGCCTTAACGGCAGTTACAGCAGGCGTTCAGGCAGCAGTTCATGAGCATATTGCAGGCGCAGCAGGTGGCGCACTGCTCGCAGAACCCGCCGCCCATCTGCGGCTGTTCCTCGTAGTCGGGCTGCCGGCGCTGCTCGCCCGTCCCCTCCTGCGGGGTCTCCGCGCGGCGCTTGTCGTAGTCGATCTTTTCCTTCAGCTTGTTGTACGCCGTGCGGTACTTCTCGTTGGAGCCGTCCATCTGCAGGGCGATCTCGAGCTGCTTCTTGCTCTCGTTGATCCAGCTCTTGCGGTAAAAGACGACCGATTGCAGATAGTGCCACTCCGCCGGGCGCTCGTTGAATTCGTCCAGCGCGGCCTGCGCCTCGGCGATCTTGCCCTCGCGGATGAGCTGCTCGACCCGCGCGTACGAGGAGGTCTCGTGCGCGGCGGAACGGCGCTCGCGGCGCTCGGTCATGATCTCGGCGTACGCCGTCTCGATGCGGTTGAGCATCCGCGCAGCCTCATTGCCCGCCTCCCCTTCCAGGAAGCGGTCCTCCGAATATTTTTTCTTCAATTCCCGATAGCGCGCCTCGATCTCCTCGTCCGATGCGCCCTCGGAGACGCCGAGCCAATCGTAATACTGTCTGTTCATCGTTGTCCTTTCGGGGCTAAGCCCGGTTCCAGTCGATCTGGTTTGGTTTGATCGTATTCTTGCATCCGCACAGCACGCGGCGGGTCGCCGCGGGAAGCCCGCGCAGGATGATGTTGTCCGTCAGGTCGTGATTGAAATAAAAATGCAGCTTGGCAAGCCGCGCGGCGTTTTCCGCAAACACGCTGCGGAAGAGGAAGTCGACCTCCTCCCCGTTCTTTTCCAGCATGGCGGCGCGCGTCGCGTCCCCGAATGCCGCGTGGAAGGGGTTGTAATTTTTCTTTTTGACGTCCTTCTCGTAGTCGTCGAGCGCGTCGATCAGGTACACCCACTTGCCGATCCCGTAAAAGAGGGCGCGGGTGTCCTCGTTCGCGTACGAGCCGAGGCAGGCGTCCGAAAGATCGGCGATGAGCAGCCCGAACGGGTCCGCCGCGGCGTCGATGACGGGGCAGTTCTCCCGCTCCAGCTCGTGCAGCCGCCGCATATGCGGGCGGATGAGCGCGCTCCCCTGCGGGAACAGCTTTTCCGCCCTCTTCGCGCCGCCGTGCAGCCAGGCGCGGGTAAAGCGGCCCTTGTTCTCGTCCGCCACGTCGTCCCCCGCCTTATGATAGGCGAGCGCCGCGTTCAGGCAGGCGACCTTGCGGGTGATCTCGTCGTCGCAGGCGACGGGGCGCGGGACGAAGGGGTGCAGGATGCAGCGCCTGCGCTCGATGCGCACGTCCGTATTCGTTAAGTTGTGCAACAGCGCGGATAAAAATGTCATGTCGTAGGAAAGCGCCATGCGCGCGCGCTGGCCGCAGCTGTCGCCGAGACTCTTGCAGAGGCCGCAGTACAGCGCCTTATACAATACGCCGTCCTTGACGTACATATGCGGGATATCCGGTCGGATGTAGCCGAACACGCCCTTTATTCTCCCGCATAGAAGCCGACCTTGCGGTAGACTTTGGAGAGGGTGCGGCGGGCGATGCGCGCCGCCTGTTCCGCGCCGCGCTGCATCACGCCGTTCAGATACGCCTTGTCCTGCAGCAGGCGGGCGCGCTCCGCCTGGATGGGCGCGAGCGCGTCGGCGACCGTCTCCCCCACGGCGAGCTTGAAGTCGCCGTAGCCCTTGCCGACGAAATCCTTTTCCGCCTCGGCGAGCGGCTTGCCCGTAAAGGCGTGGTAGATGACGAGCAGGTTGGAGACGCCCGGCTTGTTCGCGGGGTCGTAGCGCACTTCCGCCTCGCTGTCCGTGACCGCGCGCTTGAACTTGCGCAGGATGGTGTCGCGGTCGTCCGACATGGTGACGAAGCCGTTCGGGTTTTCGTCCGACTTGCTCATCTTGCGGGTCGGGTCGGCGAGGCTCATCACGCGCGCGCCGCTGTCCTTGGCGATATAGCCGTCGGGGACGGTGAAGGTCTGTCCGAACCGGTTGTTGAAGCGGATGGCGAGGTCGCGCGTGAGCTCGAGATGCTGCTTCTGGTCCGCGCCGACCGGGACGAGCGCCGCCTGGTAGAGAAGGATGTCCGCCGCCATGAGGACGGGGTAGTCCATCAGGCCCATATTCACGTTGTCGGCGTGCTTGGCGCTCTTGTCCTTGAACTGGGTCATGCGCGAAAGCTCGCCGGGGTAGGCGATGGTGTTGAGCACCCACATGAGTTCGCAGTGCGCGGGGACGTGCGACTGCACGAAGAGCACGCACTTTTCCGGATCGATGCCGCAGGCGAGAAAGAGCGCCATCAGCTCGAGGGTGTTGCGGCGGAGCACGGCCGCTTCCTGCCGCACGGTGATCGCGTGCAGGTCCGCGACCGCGTAGATGCAGCGGTATTCGTCCTGCAATTTGACAAAGTTGCGGATCGCGCCGATGTAATTGCCGATGGTCACCGCGCCGCTGGGCTGCACCGCCGAAAATAAACTCTGTTTTTGCAATTCTGCCATAGTTTGCTCCCGAAAATATTCACTATCAGTATAGCATACCCGCCCCGAAAAAGCAAATAACTTGCAAGCGCGGGGCGGAAAATCACCGTTTTTATCCAATTTTTTGCGCGATTTTGCCCCTCTTTCACCCCGTTTACAAAAAGAGCGCGGGCGCGGAGGCTTCCCGCCGACGCGCGCGTAAATTTTCGGCAGACAACCTTGCTTTTCCCCTCCCGCCGCCGTATACTGGAAGGGAGAAAGACCGCGGAAGGAGGAAAAACATGGAACCGACGTTGATCGCGGCGGCGCTCTCGTTGGCGGGATCGCTGATCGGCACGTTTGCCGGCATCCTGGCGAGCTCGAAGATGACGAACTACCGCCTCGAGCAGCTGGAGACGAAAGTCTCCAAACACAATGAGGTCGTGGAGCGGACGTACAAGCTGGAGGGGCAGGTCCTCGAATTGCAGCACGACGTGCGCGACCTGAAAAAATAGAAGGGAGGAGCAGAAATGGATTGGCAGAGCATCGTTGTGCCGATCGCCGTGACGGCGGCGACGGCGCTCATCTCCTGGGGGCTGACGCTGCTGACCGCGCTCGTCAAGGGCAAGATCGGCGACGAGACGGCGGCAAAGTACCTCAACGGGGCGATCGGCATCGTGGACGGCGCGGTCAAGGCGACCTACCAGACGTACGTGCAGGCGCTCAAAGAGAGCGGAGACTTCGACAAGGAGGCGCAGCTGGCGGCGCTGGAAAAGGCCAAGTACGCCGCGCTGGCACAGCTGTCGGAGGACGCGAAGGAGTACATCCGCGCGCTGTACGGGGATCTGGACAAGTGGCTGGAGACGCAGATCGAGAGCCGCCTGTACGAGCTGAAAAACGCCCCGGCAGCCTGAGCGGGCAGTGTCGCCCGCGGGGCGCCGGCAAACGCCGCCTAAGCGGACGGCGGACGAGCCGGGCAAAAGAAGCCCCGCGGGGACACGACGGACGGAGAGCCGCGTGCAATGCACGCGGCTCTCTTTCTCGTTCGGATGCCGCCGAACGCCGCCTCGGCTGCGGCGTTTTGCTTTCGGCTTCGGCGTTTTGCTTTCGGCTTCGGCGTCTCGCTTTTGTCTTCGGCGTTTTGCTGCGGCTGCGGCGTTTTGCTGCGGCAGCGGCATTTTGCTTGGGCTTCGGCGTTTCGTTTTCGGCGTTTTGCTTTGGATCGGTCCCCTGCCCCGCTTTGAGCCCGCTCAGCCGCGGGCGAGGAGGGCGCGGACGTCTGCCGGTTCCGCCAGGCCGCTGCGGAAGGCGGTGGCGCAGCCTGCCGCCACCGCAAAGCGGAGCGCCTCGCGGTCGTCCTTGCCCCACTGCTTGGCCGCGATGAAGCCCGCGACCATCGAGTCGCCCGCGCCGACGGTGTCCACGACTTCCCCCGCAAAGACGGACTGGTAATAGGAGCCGGAGTCGGTGACCATCATCGCGCCGCCCCCGCCCATGCTGACGATGACGTTGCGCGCGCCCATCGTGCGCAGCTTCTCCGCATAGGAGAGCGCCTCGTCCACGCTGCGCATATGCCGGCCGAAAGTCTCGTCCAGCTCGTCGCGGTTGGGCTTGATCAGCCAGGGGCGGAACGGGAGCACGTCCAGCAGCAGCTCGCCCGAAGCGTCCGCCACCACCCGCAGGTCGGGGCGCGCGAGCGCGGCGAGCAGGCGCTCGTAGATGTCCTTCGGGAGGGAGGCGGGCACGCTGCCCGCCAGCACGAGGACGGAGCCCGCCGGCACGCCCGAAAGTTTTTTGGCGAGCGTTTCCAGCGCTTCGCGCGGGATATCCGGGCCGCTCGCGTTGATCTCCGTCTCTTCCTTCCCCTTGATCTTGACGTTGACGCGCGACTGCCCGGGGATGCGGATAAAATCCGTCTCGATGCCGCGCGCTTCCAGCTTGCGGCAGATGATCTCGCCGACGTCGCCCGCGACAAAGCCCGTCGCGACGGACGGGACGCCGAAATTTTGCAGCACCGCGGAGACGTTGATGCCCTTGCCGCCGGGGGCGAAGGAGGCGCTCTCCGCGCGGTGCAGCCTGCCCGGGGCGAGCTGCCCGACCCGCAGCACATAGTCGAGCGCGGGGTTGAATGTTACCGTGTAGATCATGACCGTTCCGCCTTTTCGGGCGCGGCGGGCAGGACGCCCTGTTCGCGCAGATATTCTTCCAAAACCGCCGCGGCGGTGCGGCAGACGTGCGGGCAGGGACGGCGGGCGTAATAGTCCTCCGTGCGCGCCTCCGCCTGCGCGCCCGGCGTCGTCTCCACGTCCGCGAGCAGATCGCGGCAGAGCACCGTGCCGAACGACGCGCGGAAGCGGGAGGCGATCTCCTGTTCACGCTCGTACAGCGCCGACTTCTCCGCGTCGGTCGGGTGGTCGGCGTCGTAGAAGAGCAGGCCCGCGACCAGCATCGACGCCGAGAGCGCCCCGCAGATCTCGCGCAGCCGCCCCACGCCGCCGCCGAGCGGGGCCGCGACTTTGAGCGCCGTCCGCTCGTCGAAGGATGTCAGATCGGAAAAGGCGAGAAAGACCGATTGGGCGCAATTGAGCCCCTTCCTGAAATTTTCTTCTGCGCGATCTGCGCGCGTCATGGCGTACCTCCGTAAAATACTGCAATAAAATCGGAAAAACCCTTGCAACTTTCCGTTCCTGTGGTATAATACAAGTATGTTAGATTTGTTTTATACCTATGAACCGGTCGGATCGGACGAATACATCCGGATGATCTTGTCCTCTTATTATAATATACCAAATCCCGTGATTTGTAAATCGATTCACGGCAAGCCGTACATCGAAGGACGAAAAATTCACTTCAACCTCACGCACAGCCGCGGGATCACGGCGCTGGCGGTCGGGAAAAAGCGGGTCGGGCTGGACTGCGAGCGGCTGGACGGGCGCGCGCGGCCCGCCGTTCTGCGCGCCTTCTCCGAGCGGGAAAAGAGGGAGATCTTCGGCCTCGCCGACTTTTACGCGCATTGGACGGCGCGCGAGAGCTACATCAAGCACTACGGGCTGACCCTCGCCGCCTATTGGCGAAAGGTGGAATACTGCGGCGGGAAGATCTACCTCGGCGGCGAATTGCAGCCGGACAAGATCACCCAGTTCACGCTCGGCGACCATGTGTTCAGCGTGTGCGGCGACTACGGCAAGATCGTGCCCCGCCCCTGCGACCCGTCCAAACTGCGCCGCGGCTGACGTTTTTACGGCAGGCAAGATCTTTTGCGGCCGACGTTTTTACGGCAGGCAAGATCTTTTGCAGCCGATGTTTTCGCTACCGAAATTTTTTGCGACAGGCGAGCCGCCCCCCGCGGGGGCGGCTTTTTGCCGCGGGTTTTGCCCCCGCCGCGCGGGCGGCTTTTTGCCGCGGACGTCGTTCAGCCTTTTTGCGTCCGTGACGCCGTATCTGCAAATCATTATAGCAAAAATGAGCGCCGGCCGCAAGGAAAAACCTGCAACCGGCGCTCTGTGCGCAAAGATGTGTTCCGCGCGGGCTCGCCGCGCGCCGAAAGATCGCCGCAGAGCGGGCGCGGGGCGCGCCGCTCGGGCGTGCGGCGGGCGCGTCCGACGGCGGGCGCGTCAGGCGGCGGGCGCGTCCCCCCGCGTCTCCGAGCCGATCCGATCGTCGATGCTCTCGACGCTTTGCCCGCTCGCGAGGTCGAGGGTGAGCGTCGCCGAGTAAGTACCCGTCGAGACCGCTTCATTCGGTTCGCAGAACTGCACGCCCATCACCGAAGAATTGATGTACAGCGCGAGCTTGTAGCTCTCGCGCAGAGAGTCGATCGGCAGCCGCACGGACTTGACGTAATAGACGTTCCCGCTGCTGCCCGCGACATAGTCGTCGCCCGTGCTGTAGCGAACTTCCACGCCCTCCGTCACGAGGGTGCCGTCCTCGTTATACACGCCGATGGTGCCGTCCTCGACCCCTTTGCTCGTGCCCGCATTGGCGAGGTCGGTGTCAATAAACGTGTCGCAGGTGATCGTAAATATCGTCACTTGGCTCTTGTTGAAAACGAGCGTCATGTAATATCGATCCTCCTCCTGCTCCACATACGCGCCCGCGAGCAGGCCGTCGCCGAACTCGACGCCGCCCATCGCCGTCACATAGCAGCTCAGCTCTGCGTCATACTGCGTATAGGCGGGCTGCGGTTCGGCCTGCGGGGCTTCCCCCCTCGTTTCCGCGCCGAGCCCGCCGACAGACGGCACTTCCTTCCCGCTTGCAAGGTCGATCTCCAGCGTCGCTTTATAGGTATCGTTGGAGAACTGCGCCCCCATGATGGGCGAATTGACGTACAGCGTCATCTCATAGCTTGCCCGCAGCCCGTCCACGGGGATCGTCGCCGACCGAACATAGTAGACGTTCTTCCCCGACGGCGTCGCCAAATAGTCCTCGCCCGAGCTGTACGTCTTGCGCACGCCCTCCGCCATGAGGGTGCCGTCCGCGGCATATATGCCGATCGTGCCCTCCCGGATGCCGTTGTTCTCCCCCGCGCTTTCCGGGGCGTCGTCGACGAAGATGCTCTGCGAGATGCCGCCCACGGTGAGCGTGCCCGCTTTGAAGATGAGAGTGAGCGAATAGCTCCCGTCCTCCTCCGTCATATAGCTCGTTTCCACGAGGCTGCCGCCGAAGTCGATCGCGCCCATCGCGCCCATCGTGATGCTCGCGTCCAGATCGGCGTCATACTGCGTGACCGTCGCCCCGCCCGTCTCGTCCTCTCCCGGCCCGTCGGGCGCGCACGCCGAAAGTACCGCCGCGGCGCAGAGAAGCAGCGCGGCCAAAACGAACAGCATCGCTTTGGAAGTTCTTGCCAAAGTTTTCATACAAGTCTCCTTTCTAATGAATTTTTATTAAACAAACAATATTTGCCTGTTTCGATTGAAATGATCTCGGAAGTGATCCCGTATATATCCCGAATGACATTTTCCGTGATCACATCCTGCGTTTTCCCCCGGCAGACAGCCCGCCCGTCCTTCATCACGATCGCCGCATCCGCGTATTGCAGAGCCTGATTCAGATCGTGCAGCACCATGACGACCGTCGTGCCGAACGTTTTGTTCAGCGAGCGGATCAAGTTTAAGATCTCATATTGATAGCGGATATCGAGGTAAGTCGTGACCTCGTCCAGCAGCAGCACTTCGCGCGACTGCGCGATCGCGAGAGCCAGCCAAACCCTTTGCATTTGCCCGCCGGACAGTTCTTTCACCGGCCGGTCGGAAAAGGGCGCGACGCCCGCAAGCTCCATCGACTCCTCCACGATCTCCTTGTCGGCTTTCGTTTCCGCGCCGAAAATCGTGTTGTGATAGGGCGTTCGTCCCATCGCGACCAGATTTTTTACGGTCATGTCGTCGGGGACGGCGTTGGATTGATGGACGACGGAGACGAGCCTTGCGAACTCTTTCCGCCGATATTCCCGCAGCGGCTTGCCGCGGAACAAGATCTCGCCGCTCCGCAAAGCAAGCGCCTTGCAAAGAAGGGCGAAGAGGGTGGTCTTGCCGCAGCCGTTCGGCCCGAGGACGGCGGTGATCTCCCCCGCCTTGATCTTTGCTTGCAGCCCGTTGATCACGGTCGAATGCTTGTCGTATCCGAACACCGCGTCTTGGATCTCAAATACTATGTCAGACATACTTTTTGCTCCGAAGCAGCAGCACAATGAACAGCGGGCCGCCGACGACTGCCATGAGGATGCTTGCGCTGATCTCATACGGATAGGCGATCCAGCGCCCGAAGGTATCGGCGGCGAGGAAAAAGAGGGCCCCTGCCAATGCGCTGTACGGGATCAGTTTTTTATGATCGTTCCCGACGAGCAACCGCGCGATGTGCGGCACGATCAGCCCCAGAAAGCTGACCGCTCCGACGATCGCCGTGCTCGCCGCCGACAGCAGCACCGCCACCGACGACACCGCCAAACGCGTGCGCGAGACGTCGATGCCGATATTGCCGGCGAGCCTGTCGGAGAGGGCGAGGATGTTGCAGCGCTTCACGCAGAACACGCACAGCGCGCCGCCCGCCGCCACAAAGGCGGCCATGACCGCGACGTCCTCCCACGTCTTCGAGCGGATGATCCCGTCGACGATGGACTGCGCGTAAGAGCTGCCGCCCGTGAGCTGCCCGAACGCCGTGGAGAGCGCCGAAAAGAAGGTGCTCACGGCGAGGCCGATCAGGATCAGTCTCGTACTGCGCATGCCGCCCTTCATCGACAGCGCGGAGACGATGACGAATGCCAGCATCCCGCCGAGGAAAGAAAACACGGGCGCGAGGAAGGAGAGCGCGGGCAGCAGCGCCGCTGCGAGCACGGCAAAGAACGCGGAGCCCGAACTGATGCCGAGGATGCCGGGGTCGGCGAGCGGATTGCGCATCACCGCCTGCAACAATACGCCCGAGACCGCCATCGCAGCTCCGCCCAAAACCGACACGAAGATCCGCGGGAAGCGGAGCTCGACCACGATCGCGACGTCGCGGTCGTATTCGAGGAAGATCCCTTTAAAAATGTCCGCCAAAGAGACGGATATGCCGCCGATCAGCGTCGAACAGACCGCCATGCCAAAGAGGAGCAGCGCCGTGAGCAGAAAGATCAACGCAAGTTTCAGCCACGCCCCGCCGCGGCTTTTTGTTTTTGGAATGCGCCCCATACTTTACTCCCCGAAAAAGATCGGTTTGAGCGTTTCGAGGGCCTGCGTCCAGCCGAGATTGGCGCTGACGCCGAAGCCGTCCGCGGCGGAAAGATAGTAGATCTCCCCGTTTTGCACGGCGCGGAAGTTCTTCCAGACGGCGTTCGTCTCGGTGAGTTCCTCGATGTACGCAAAGGCGTATTCCTCGCTGAAATGGGCGAAAACCAAAATGATATCCGGATCCTTTTGCGCCATGTCTTCCAGGCTGTAGTTGGTGATGACGCCCGTCCCGTCCGAGACGTAACCCGCGCCGTAGACGTTTTTTCCGCCCGCAAGCTTTACGAGATCGCCCACATAGGAATCCTCCGTCGCGATGGTGAACAGGGACGGGAACGCCATGACCGTCATGACGGTGATCTCCGTCTCGGTTTTCGGATAGGCGTCCATATAATCGGCGTATTCCTCGCAGAGCGCCTGCGCTTGTGCCTCTTTTCCCAAAAGCGCGCCGAGCTCGGCGATGTCGCCGTACATTCCATCGATGTCGGACAAATTTATGTACTTCACTGCGATCCCCGCGGCGGAAAATTCGGACGCCAGGCTTGCCTCCAACGTGGTCGGAACGAGCACCACTTCGGGATTTATCTGCTTCAAGATCTCCATCTGCGGCTGCATGGGCGCGCCGATCGTGCGCACACCGGCGTAGCGCGCGGGCAGCTCTCCGCTTGTCGAGGGCACGCCCACCACCTCGTCGCAGCCGAGCGAGTCGAGGATCTCGCAGATCGCGACCGACGTCGTGGCGATCCCCTGCGGGTCTTCTTCCCGATCGAACAAAGCGCACCCGCTGAAAAAAATTGCTGTAAGCAACATAATACCGACCGTCCATAAAGATATAATTTTGAGTTTCATATCGGCTCCTTTTTGGTTCGCTATGGCGAACCACTATGCAAAAAAATATGCTTCCCGTTCCTTGTATTTCACGCGATACAATCATCGCGTGAAATACTCCCGCACGAGTTCTTTCCCGCCGCTTCTTTCAACGGCGCCGTCCGCGATGAGATACGCGTGATCGCAGAGCGCTTCGGCGCAGCGCACGTCGTGCGTGATCGTGATCATCGTGTTGCCCGTCTGCTCGTGCAGCTTATTGAGGATCTCCACCATCTGGCAGAGCCCGTCATAGTCCTGCCCCACAGTCGGTTCGTCCAATAAAAGCACTTCGGGAGCGCACGCGACGACTGCGGCAATGGAGACGCGCCGTTTCTGTCCTTCGGAGAGCGACTGCGGGTGGCGGTGCCAGAGATGCTTTATTCCGAAAAGTTCGGCGATATGCTCGGCATATTCGGGCGAGGGCGCGCCGAAGTTTATCTCCTTTTCCACCGTCGGCATAAAGAGCTGGTAGTCTGGATTCTGATACACCACGCCCACCTTTTTATACCATGCCTTGCTGCCCTTCGGCTTCTGTTTGAATTTTTCGTCTATGTACTGCGTGATAGCACCGCCCGTGGGCCGATACAGCCGCGCGATCAGGCGCAAAAGCGTCGTCTTTCCGCAGCCGTTTTCGCCGAGGAAAACCGTTCTGCCGCCCTTCGGAATTTCAAGCGATATATCTTTGAGAATGCCCCTGTCTTTGACGGAAAAT
>DXFD01000059.1 GCA_019114625.1 Candidatus Borkfalkia faecigallinarum
GAGCCCTTCATCAAAAAGTGCAAGGAAAGCGTGTGGAAGTACAAGGGCGAATGGGAGCGCATGTCCGAGCGCGTGGGCTACTGGGCAGACATGGAGCACCCTTACGTCACCTATGAGGACAATTATATCGAATCTGTCTGGCAGGCCCTGAAAGTCATATGGGAGAAGGGGCTGCTGTATAAGTGGCACAAGATCGTGCCCTACTGCCCGCGCTGCGGGACGGCGCTCTCCTCGCACGAGGTCGCGCAGGGATACAAGGACGTGAAGGAGTCTTCGGTGTTCGTGCGCTTCAGGAGGAAGGGCATGGAGAACGCCTACTTCCTCGCCTGGACGACGACGCCCTGGACGCTGCCCTCCAACGTCGCCCTCTGCATGAACGCGGAGGAGGACTATGCCGAGATCGAGGCGGAGGACGGCGCGCGCTACGTTCTGGCGCAGGCGCTCGTGCCCACGCTGTTCGAAGAGGGGAGCTATAAGACGCTCTCCGTAAAGAAGGGCGGCGAATACGAACACTGCGAATACGAGCCGCTCTTTGCCTACGCGGAGGGCAGCTATAAGGAGAAGGCGCACTACGTCGTCTGCGACGGGTACGTCACGCTGACGGACGGCACGGGCGTCGTGCACATCGCGCCCGCTTTCGGCGAGGACGACTACCGCGTCGGCAAAAAGTACGGGCTGCCCGTCGTGAACATGGTGGACGAGCGCGGCTGCTTCAAGCCCGCCGTTACCGATTTCGCGGGAACGTTCGTCAAAAAAGCGGACAAGGGCATCATCGCGCTGCTCAAAGAGAAGGGGCTGCTGTTCAAGGAGATGCTCTACGAACACAGCTACCCGCACTGCTGGCGCTGCGATACCCCGCTCATCTATTACGCCCGCGAGAGCTGGTTCATCAAGGTCACTGCCGTCAAAGACGAGCTCATCAAGGCGAACAATTCGGTCAACTGGATGCCCGACACCATCCGCACGGGGCGCATGGGCAACTTCCTGGAAAACGTCATCGACTGGGGGCTCTCGCGCGACCGCTACTGGGGCACTCCGCTGCCCGTATGGGTGTGCGAAAAGTGCGGCAAGGTGCACGTCATCGGCAGCAAGGCCGAACTCAAGGAAAAGTGCGGCATCGCGGGCGACATCGAACTGCACCGCCCGTATATCGACGACTGTACCTTTGCCTGCGAGTGCGGCGGTACCATGAAGCGCACCCCCGAGGTCATCGACTGCTGGTTCGATTCCGGTTCCATGCCCTTCGCGCAGTATCACTATCCCTTTGAAAACAAAGACCTGTTCGACGAGACCTTCCCCGCGGACTTCATCTCCGAGGCGGTCGACCAGACGCGCGGATGGTTCTATACGCTGCTCGTCATCTCCACCATCCTCTACGGGAAGGCGCCTTTCAGAAACTGCATCGTTTTGGGGCACGTCAACGACAAAAACGGCGTGAAGATGTCAAAGCACAAGGGCAACGTCGTCGATCCCTGGAGCGTTCTCGACAAGCAGGGCGCGGACGCCGTGCGCTGGTACTTCTATACTTCCAGCGCGCCGTGGATCCCTTCCCGCTTCTATCCCGAGGCGGTCTCCGAGGCGCAGCGCCGCTACATGGGCCCGCTGTGGAACAGCTACGCCTTCTTCGTGCTGTATGCGGACATCGACGGGTACGACCCGAGCAGGTACGACCTGAAAAAGTGCAGGCTGACGCTGATGGACAGGTGGATCCTCTCAAAGCTCAACACCCTGATAAAGACGGTGGACGAGGGATTGGACAAGTATAACATCACCGACAGCGCCCGCGCTCTGCAGGACTTCGTGGACGTGCTCTCCAACTGGTATGTGCGCCGCGGCCGCGAGCGCTACTGGGGCAAGGAGATGACGGAGGACAAGGCGGCGGCGTATACCACGCTGTACACCGTTCTCGTCACCCTCGCCAAGCTGACGGCGCCCTTCACGCCCTTCATCGCCGAACAGATGTACCGCAACCTCGTTCCCGCGTTCTATAAAGACGCGCCCATGTCCGTGCACATGTGCGACTTCCCCGCAAGCGACGCGTCCTTCATCGACCCCGACCTCGAAAAGGGCATGGACGCCGTGCTCGAAGTGGTCGTGCTCGGCAGGGCGGCGCGCAATGCGGGCGCGCTCAAAAACCGCCAGCCCCTCGCGGAGATGGTGGTGGCGACGGAGCGCGACCTCGGTCTGAACGATGAACTCAAGGGCGTCATCCTCGACGAACTCAACATCAAAAAGATGACGGAGGCGAAAGACGCGTCCGCGCTCATCACCTATAAATTAAAGCCGCAGATGAAGACGCTGGGGCCCAGATACGGAAAACTCCTTGGCGGCATCCGCGCCTTCCTCGAAAGCTGCGACGGCGGCGCCGTCGTCGCGGCGGTCAGGGGCGGCGGCACCTATAAGACGGAGATAAACGGCGCGGAAGTGGAGCTTGCGGAGGAAGACCTGCTCATCTCCACCGAGAGCGCGGAAGGGTACGTTTCCGCGGGCGACAGGGGCATCACCGTGGCGCTGGATACGCGGCTCACCCCCGAACTCATAGAGGAGGGCATCGGGCGCGAGCTCGTTTCCAAGCTGCAGACCATGCGCAAGGAGGCGGGCTTCGAGGTCACCGACCGCATCCGCGTGTATTATCAGGCGGAAGGGGAGGCGGCGAAGGTGCTGGAAGGGCACAAAGACGCCGTCGCGCGCGTCGTGCTCGCAGACGGCATCGAGGCGGGCAGTGCCGAGGGATATACCAAAGAGTGGGATATCGGCGGCAAGGTCACGCTGACCGTAAAAAAGAGCTGACGGCTCCGCAAGACGTATGAAGATCGCCGAAAACTGGAAGGATTATTCCATCATCGCCACGGGAGACGGCTACAAGCTGGAACGGTGGAAAGAGGTGGTGCTGCTCCGCCCCGACCCGCAGGTCATCTGGGGGGCGCGGCAGGATCTGTTCGCTTATCCGGGCATCAGCGCCGTCTACCGCCGCAGCGACAAGGGCGGCGGCGCGTGGGAGTACCGCAGGCAGATGCCCGCCGAATGGGAGATAGGCTATAAAGACCTGCGCTTCCTCGTAAAGCCGATGGGCTTCAAGCACACAGGGCTGTTCCCCGAGCAGGCGGTCAACTGGGACCGCATGCGCGCGCTCATCGAGGGCGCGGGGCGGCCGGTGAAGGTGCTCAACCTCTTCGCCTATA
>DXFD01000060.1 GCA_019114625.1 Candidatus Borkfalkia faecigallinarum
ATCACCGACGAGCAGATCGCAGACCTGAAAAAATATGCGGACGACATCAACTATGACGACGCCCGTCGCTTCGAGCACGAAGTGCGGCACGACGTCATGGCGCACGTCAAGGCGTACGGCGAACAGGCGAAAAAGGCGAAGGGGATCATCCATCTCGGCGCCACCTCCTGCTATGTGACCGACAACGCCGAGGTCATCGTCATCGACGACGCCCTGCGCATCGTCGAGACCAAGCTGGTCAACGTCGTGGACAAGCTCAAAAAGTTTGCCCTGCGCTACAAAGATCTCCCCACGCTCGGCTTCACCCACCTGCAGCCCGCGCAGCTGACCACCGTCGGCAAGCGCGCGACCCTGTGGCTGTCCGACCTTTTATTGGACTATCAGAACCTCAAACACCTGCAAAGCTGCGTTCGGCTGCGCGGCGTGAAGGGTACGACGGGCACGCAGGCGAGCTTTTTGGACCTTTTCGACGGCGACGGTGAAAAAGTCAAGCAGCTCGAGCGCAAGGTCGTCGCCAAATTGGGGTACGACAAAGTGTACGGCGTGACCGGCCAGACGTATCCGCGCAAGTTCGACTACAACGTGCTCTGCGTCCTTTCGCAGATCGCGCAGAGCGCCTATCGCTTCTCCAACGACATCCGCCTGCTGCAGAACATGAAGGAGATCGAAGAGCCCTTTGAAAAGAGCCAGATCGGCTCCTCGGCGATGGCGTACAAGCGCAACCCCATGCGCAGCGAGCGCATCGGCTCGCTGGCGCGCTATGCGATCAGCCTGCCGACCAACGCGGCGATCACCGCCTCTACGCAGTGGTTCGAGCGCACCCTCGACGATTCCGCCAACAAGCGCATCGTCATCGCGCAGGCATTCCTCACCGTCGACGCCGTTCTCAACCTGTACATGAACGTCGCCGAAAACCTCGTCGTGTATGAAAAGGTCATCGCCAAGCACATCGCGGCGGAGCTCCCGTTCATGGCGACGGAAAACATCATCATGGAGTGCGTCAAGGCGGGCGGCGACCGTCAGGAGCTGCACGAGCGCATCCGCGTCCTGTCCATGCAGGCGGGCAAAGTCGTCAAAGAGGAGGGCGGCGACAACGACCTCGTCGCCCGCATCCGCAAGGACGAGATGTTCCGCGCCGTATGGGACAAGCTCGACGCCATGCTCGACGCCAAAAACTTCATCGGCCGCAGCAGCGCGCAGGTGGAGGAGTTCATCTCCGCCGAGATCGACCCTGTCCTCGCCTCCCACGCGGCGGGTTTGGGCGCGCACGGGGAAGTGAACGTATAACAAAAGAGCGGCCTTTTTGCGTGCCGCGCGCCTCTGCCGCATGGCGGGGCTGCGCGCACGGGGAAGGGAACGTATAACAAAAAAGCGGTCTTTTTGCGTGCCGCGTGCCTCTGCCGCCCGGCGGGCGCAGCGGCGAAACCAAACCAAAAACGGAGCGGATTTCATCCGCAAAACAGGGCGGCGAGCCGCGTGTAAATGTTTGACAGCGGCCCGCCGTCTGCTTTATAATTTGCGGGATCTTTCAAGATCGCGCAAAAGACATACCGCAGCAGGAGAACGAATGTTAGAGCTGAAAAATATTTCATATTCGGTGCGCGACGAAGCGACGGGCGCCGAGCAGGAGATCCTCAAAGACGTCGACCTGACCTTTGACGACGGCGCGATCAGCGTCATCACCGGCCCGAACGGGAGCGGGAAATCCACCCTGATCCGCATCCTCATGGGCTTTGTCCGCCCGACGTCCGGCACCATCCTCTTCAACGGCGAGGACGTGACCGACCTGTCCGTGACCGAGCGGGCGCGCAAGGGGTTCACGATCGCCTTCCAGCAGCCCGTCCGCTTCAAGGGGATCACGGTCAAAAAACTTTTGGAACTTGCGAGCGGCAAGACGATGGACACGGACGCCATGTGCGAGTGCCTCTCTTCGGTCGGCCTGTGCGCGCGCAACTATATCGGCCGCGCGGTGGACGGCACCCTGTCCGGCGGCGAACTCAAGCGCATCGAGCTCGCGACGGCGATCGCCAAGGGGGGCGAAGTGTTCCTCCTCGACGAGCCGGAGGCGGGCATCGACCTTTGGAGCTTTGAAGATCTCGTCAAGGTGTTCGAGCGGCTGCACGACAAGACGGTGATCATCGTCAGCCACCAGCAGCGCATCATGGAGACGGCGGACAAGATCGTCCTGTTTGAAAACGACCGCCCGGTCAGCGTCGGCCGCAAGGAAGAAATGTTCAAGAAACTGACGCAGCGCCCCAATCTCTGCTGGCGGAACGTCAAGGAGGACTGAGTTATGGCTACGATGGATAAGACGGACGAGCAGCTTTTGGAGACCATCGCCGATCTGCACGGCATTCCGGAGGGCAGCTTCAACATCCGCAAGAACGGCAAACTGCTCGCCCGCAATTCGGACGCGGACGTCGAGATCGTTTCCAAGACGGACAAGGACGGCATCGACATCATCGTCCGCCCGGGCGTCAAAAACAGATCGGTGCACATCCCCGTGCTCCTGACCGTGGGGGATCTTCACGACACCGTCTACAACGACTTCTTTATCGGCGAGGATGCGGACGTGACCATCGTCGCCGGCTGCGGCATCCACAACGCGACCTGCGCGGATGCCGAGCACGACGGCATCCACACCTTTCATCTCGCAAAAAACGCGCGCGTGCGCTATATCGAGCGGCACTACGCCGCGGGCGGCGGCAGCGGCAAAAAGGTCTTTGATCCGGTCACGAATATCGAGCTCGCCGAGGGCGCGCAGTTCACGCTCGAATCCACGCAGCTGGGCGGCGTGACGCATACCGACCGCAAGACGTACGCGAAAGTGGGCGAGCGCGCGCAGCTCATCGTCAAGGAAAAGATCCTCACCGACGCGGAGGAGACCGCCGTCACCGATTTCAAGATCGAGCTCGTCGGCCGCGACAGCCGTGCGGACATCGTCAGCCGCAGCGTCGCGCGCGGCCATTCCCGGCAGGAATTTCGTTCCGATCTGGTCGGCAAGAGCGCGTGCTTCGGCCACGTCGAGTGCGACGGCATTTTGCTCGAAGGCGCGCGCATCGTCTCCGTCCCGCAGATCGACGCGGTCGATCCGGAGGCGAGCCTCGTACACGAGGCGGCGGTCGGCAAGATCGCGGGGGAGCAGCTGATGAAGCTGATGAGCCTCGGGCTGACCGAACAGGAAGCGGAGGACGCGGTCATCCGGGGATTTTTGAATTGAAAAAAGATTTGTTTTTTACGGCCGATCGTGCGCATTTTGGAGTGCACGGTCGGCTTTTCCTTATTTTGCGAAGTACTCTGCCTGACATAAATCGCGCATTGCGGCGCTTCGGATCGGGCGAGGAACACAAAAGGCGGTAATTTATTTTGCCGCACGGGAGGGCAGCCTCTTGACAAGGCCTTCCTTTCCGTATTATAATAATCACGACTTTTACGGTAGGAATTTGCGCGCCGGTTTTGCTTCGCGCGCCGGCTTTGCGCCGCGCGCGGAGCGGCGGATACAGGGAGAGGTCGAGGATATGCAGCAGAAATTCAAAGTGACGGGCATGACCTGCGCGGCGTGTTCGGCGGGGATCCAAAAGCGGGTCGGGAAGATGCAGGGCGTCCGCCGCGCGGACGTCAGCCTGATGGGCGAGTGCATGGAGGTGGATTACGACGAGTCCGCCGTCGGCGCGGACGAGATCGTCCAAGCGGTCGCCGCGCTCGGCTACGGCGCGAGCGTCGACGACGGTTCGCCCGCCTCGCCGCGCGCCGAAAAGAAGGCGAATTCCTTCGGTGAGGAGGCGAAGCGGCTGCGCGCGCGCTTTTTCGCGTCCCTGTGTTTTCTCCTGCCGCTCATGTATTTTACGATGGCGCACATGTTCGGCGCACCCCTTCCCTTTTTCTGGGACCCGCACGAGAGCGCGCAGAACTTCGCGCTCATGCAGCTGCTTCTGACGACGCCCGTCCTGTTCATCAACTTCGCCTTTTTCACGAGCGGGGTGCGCGCGCTGTGCAAGCGGGTGCCGAACATGGACACGCTCGTCAGCCTCGGCTCGGCGGTCTCCTATCTGTACAGCGTCGTCGTGCTGTTCGTCATGCCCTTCGCGCAGGACGCGCACGCCCTCGCGATGGAGGATCTGTTCTTTGAATCGGCGGCGATGGTGCTCACGCTCGTCACGCTCGGCAAGTGGCTGGAGGCGCGCTCCAAGAGCCGCACGGGCGAGGAAGTGGAAAAGCTCCTGCGCCTCGCGCCCGATCAGGTCACCGTCGAGCGCGGCGGCAGCCTGCGCACCGTCCGCCTTTCCGAAGTCGTCCGCGGCGACGTCGTCGTGGTGCGCCAGGGGGACAGCATCCCCGTAGACGGCGTCATCCTGTCCGGGAACTCCTTCGTCGACAAATCGGCGATCACCGGCGAGAGCCTGCCTGTCGAGGTGGGAGAGGGGGATCTCGTGACCAGCGCCTCCGTCAACACGGGGAACGTGCTGCGCATCCGCGCCGAAAAGGTCGGCGAGGACACCGTGCTCTCCAAGATCGTGCGCATGGTGCGCGAGGCGGGCGCTTCCAAGGCTCCCATCGAAAAGGCGGTAGACAAGATCGCCGGCATCTTTGTGCCGGCCGTGCTCGCCGTCGCCCTCCTCACCTTCGTCATCTGGATGATCCTTTGGAGCACGGGCGCCGTGGCGGTGACCGTCCCCGAAATTTTGAGCATGGCGATCAGCGTGCTCGTCATATCCTGTCCCTGCGCGCTCGGCCTGGCGACGCCCGTCGCGGTCATGGCGGCGACGGGGCGGGCGGCGTCGATGGGCATCCTCTTCAAGGACGCGGAGGCGCTGCAAAAGGCGAAGGGCATCCGCACGGCGCTGCTGGACAAGACGGCGACCATCACCGAGGGCAAGCCGCGCGTGACGGATATCGTGACCTACGGCGGCTATACGGCGGAGCGCGCGCTCGCGCTGGCGGCTTCGGTCGAGCTCAATTCCAACCACCCGCTCGCCTCCTGCATCGTCGAGCGGGCGCGCGCGGCGGGCGCCGACTTCGCGGCGGCCGGGCAGTTTTCCTATCTCCCCGGCAAGGGCGCGCAGGCGGCGTGCGGCGGCAGCGTCTGCCGCATCGGCAACCGGCGCCTGCTCGAAGAGGCGGGCGTGGACGCCGCCGCGGCGGAAGCGGATGCGGCGCGCCTCGCGGACGAGGGGAAGACGGTGCTCTATTTCTCCGTCGGCGGCGAAGCGGCGGCGCTGTTCGCGGTCGCGGACACCATCAAGGCGGGCAGCGCGGAGGCAGTCGCGGGGTTGAAGGCGCGCGGCATCGCCCCCGTCATGCTCACGGGCGACAGCCGTCAGGCGGCGCAGGCGATCGCGCGGCAGGCGGGCATCGACACGGTCATCGCCGAAGTGCTTCCGCAGGACAAGCTGCGCGCCGTCGCGGACAGCAAAAAGTCGGCGGTCACGGCGATGGTCGGCGACGGCATCAACGATTCGCCCGCATTGAAGGAGGCGGATATCGGCGTCGCGATGGGCGACGGCACGGATGTCGCCATCGATTCGGCGGACGTCGTGCTGGTGGGCGGCGATCTGCGCGCGCTGAGCGCGGCCGTCGATCTGAGCCGGGCGACGGTGCGCAACATCCATGAAAACCTGTTCTGGGCGTTTCTCTACAACGTGCTCTGCATCCCGATCGCGGCGGGCGCGCTGTACGCCGTCGGCGTCGTGCTCAGCCCCATGATCGGCGCGCTCGCGATGAGCGTCAGCTCGGTCTTTGTCGTGACCAACGCGCTGCGGCTGATGCGCTTCCGCCCGAAAATCAATATCGAGCCCCGTACGGGCAAAGGAGAGAAAGAGATGAAAAAGATCCTGATGATCGAAGGTATGAGCTGTCCGCATTGCAGCGCCCGCGTGGAGAGCGCTCTCAATGCGATCGAGGGCGTCCGCGCGGCGGTCGAACTCAAAAAGAAGCGCGCTATCGTCGAGACGGAAGTCGCCGACGACGTGCTGATCAAGGCGGTCGAGGATGCCGGCTACAAGGTGACCGCCGTCAAGTAAGCCGCGCGCGGCCGCAGCCTATGCCGCCCGGCGGGCGGCGCATCCGCAAAAAGTGTATCGACAACAGAGGGGCGGGCGATCGTTTGGATCGCCCGCACTTTCCGATCGTGCAGTCGTATGTAAACGGTTTCAAAGGCCGCCGTTGACAAAGTTGCCTGCGTTTGCTATAATCAATATGCATCCGGGCTGTTGCGGGTCGTCTGCCGACGAAAATAAGATACAGATATGTAAAGGCGTAAAATGATGCGATGAGTAAGAGAGCGATAAAACAAGGAAAATGGCAGCGGATCTTTGACTTTGATTTTGGTAACCGCGATTTTTTTACGATTGCGACGGATCGCTACAAAATAGTGATGAGCGGCGGCAGCGTATCTGTTTCCGATAGTCGCACGGGTGAGCAGCTGTTTCAAAAGGGAGGGTTTCATTATCTCTATACGGGCGACGTTTCGCCGGACGAAAATGTGCTTGCTGCGTTAGAGAACGGAAAGCATTTCTATATTTTTTCGCTGCAAAATTTCGGCGCGCCAAGACGCGTAACGCTGCCGCGCGGCTATGAAAGCATCGACGGCTACCCATCCTTTTCTGCGGACGGCGACGAACTTATGGTGCCTGCAAGTATATACCGTGCAGGTGAATACCATTACTTCTTGTGCAAGTACGATACCGCTGCTTATCATTTACTCTCTATGGAAGAAATTGGCGATGACGAATTTCCCTTTTGGCCGGTCTGATGACGGTACCGCGGTCAAAATAATGCATATGCAAAATAGGGAAGGAAGATCATGAAAAGATACTGCTTATCGCTCGTCGCGGCACTTCTGTGTGTTGCCTGCCTTTCGGGGTGCTCGCTTTTGCCGCAATACAGCGACCCTGCGCGCATGGAGATAGACGGGCAGACCTTTGTCACGGGCTTTTACGATCACCTTTGGCCGGACGGCATCGTCGTCGGTGAAGGCGAGCCTGCGGCATTTGAAAGCGAATATCATATTTGGTGGAAGGTAGACGGCGCGCCCTTCGAACTGTATTGCGCTCAGAATAAAGAAGCGTTGTATTGGAACCCAGCCATCTATTGCAGGGAGAGCGAGTTTGAAGAGGTCGAGGCCTACTATGCCGATCCCGAAAATTATCATTTTTATATCGGCAGATACCTCGAAGAGGATACGAGCGTCCTGCTCGGCAACGATGACGAGGCGTATGCCGAGCGGGCGATCGGGTTTATCATGGAATTGGACAGCACCTTCGGCGTCGGCGGCATCTTCGACCCCTTTATGGAGAAAACGGTCGCTTTCAGCGGTGAGGTATCGGGCTATGACAGGGTGACCATATACCGCGTCAGCAAGGACGGTTTCTTTACGACCCTCCATATGGAACTCGCCGTCTGCGACGGCGGCCTGTACAGATATCGGTCTTACGACGAGCAAAAGGACCAGACGATTTTTTATCGCTTTGACGACGACGTGAGCGAGCATATGGTCAATTTATTTGAACGATACGAATTGATCTGAAAAGGACAAGCGCCCCATTCGCGCCTATTCGACGCGCAAACCGCCCATCCGCCAAAAGGCCCCGCAAGCGCTCGTTGACATTTTCGTGCGGCGTATTCTATAATAGTGTCGCGTCACGAAAGGGCGCCCCGCGGCCGCGGGCAAAGGGGGAGAGGGGAGATGGAAGAGCAGATGCTTTTGCTGGATAAGCGCACGCAGGCGATGGTGGAGAGCTATATCCCGTCGGGGGATACGCTGGAGGGGCTTGTCTGCTTTTTCTCCGTCTTTGCAGACGGAACGCGCCTGCGCATCCTCTCCGCGCTCGCCGTCACCGAGCTGTGCGTCACCGACCTCGCCCGTCTGCTGCGCATCCACCAGACGACAGTTTCGCACCAGCTGCGCCTGCTCAAAAACCTCGGCATGGTGCGCGCCAGCCGCTGCGGCAAGGTCATCTTTTACAGTCTGCGCGGCGATACCGTCAACGACGTCCTGTGCAAGGGGGCAGAATTTTTGGGCCTTTGAGCGCCCGCCGCTTGCGGCCGTTCAGCGGGGCGCTTCGCGCGGGCAAAAACAAAGGGCGGCGGACGAAAAAACAAAGGGCGGCGGCTGCCGCTCTTTTTTTCGCGCATTTTATTGCAAAAACGGCGGGCGTGGTGTATAATAAAAACGGGTCTTTGGCGCCGCGCCCGCAGCGGCCGCGCCCCGCCCTCACCTGCTATGAATGAGATCCAGGAAAAGTTGAAACTGCTGCCGGATCAGCCCGGCGTCTATATCATGCTCGACAAGGACGGGAACGTCATCTACGTCGGCAAGGCGCGCGTCCTGAAAAACAGGGTGCGGCAATATTTTCATTCCACCCAAAAGGCGGAAAAGGTGGAGGCGATGGTCTCCAACGTCGATGATTTTTATTACATCATCACGAAGTCGGAGATCGACGCCCTCTCCCTCGAAAACAACCTCATCAAAAAATACAAGCCCAAGTACAACATCCTTTTGAAGGACGACAAGACCTACCCGTACATCAAGGTCTCCGTCTCCGAGGCGTACCCGTCGTTTACCGTCTCGCGCAAGCTCAAAAAGGGGAACAAGTACTTCGGCCCGTACATGGGCGGCGTGCGCGTCGGCGACGTGCTCGAGATCGTCAACATGGCGTTCGGCGTGCGCACCTGTTCGACGGCCGTCACCGCCAAGCCCAAAAAGCCCTGCCTCCATTACCACATCCACCGCTGCGCCGCGCCATGCGCGCACAAGATCTCGCCCGAAGAGTACGGCGAGCGCGTGAAGGCGGCGATGCGCTTTCTGGAAAGCGGCGAGGGGGACGTGGAAAAGCTGCTGCGCGAGAAGATGGCGGCGTATGCCGCGGCGGAGGAGTTCGAGCTGGCTCTCGACTGCCGCAACAAGCTGGAAATGCTCTCCAAGATCTCGCTGAAGCGGATCACGGCGCTGCGGCGGGACATCAACGCGGACGTCATCGCCTATGTCAGCAACAAGATGTATTCGGCGGTCAACGTGCTGATCACCCGCCGCGGCATCATGCAGGGCGCGCGCACCTACGCGGTGGAGAACGCCTCCGACGACGGCGAGGCGCTCACCTCCTTCATCACCCAGTACTATGCGGGGCGGGAGATCCCGGACGAGCTGATCGTGCAGGACTTCTGCGAGGCGCCTCTGCTGGAAGAATTTTTCCGTTCGGCGTACGGCAAGTGTGTCGGCGTCGTCGCCCCGAAGCAGGGCGTGCGGCGGCGTCTTTTGGAGATGGCGGAAAAGAACGCGGCGGATTATCTGGAAAAGTCCATCGACAAGATCCGCCATAAAGAGGACATGACCGTCAACGCCTGCCGCCGCCTGCAGGAGATCCTGGGGCTGTCCCGCTATCCCCGCCGCATGGAGTGCTACGACATTTCCAACATCAGCGGGGTGGACAAGGTCGGGTCGATGGTCGTCTTTATCGACGGCGAGGCGGACCGCAGCAGCTACCGCCGCTTCAAGATCCGCACGGTGGAAGGGGCGAACGACTTCGCCAGCCTGAAGGAGGTGCTCTCCCGCCGCCTTTCCAAGCTCGGCACGGAGGAAGAGGAGCGCTTCCCCAAGCCCGACCTCGTCATCATCGACGGCGGCAAGGGGCAGCTGTCCGCCGTGCAGGAGATCTTCGAGCGCGCCGGCGTCACCGGCATCGACCTCATCTCCCTCGCCAAGCGGGAGGAGGAGATCTTCACGCTGCACTCCAAGGAGAGCGTCCTGCTCGACAAGCGCGATTACTGCCTGCAGATGCTGCAGCGCATCCGCGACGAGGCGCACCGCTTCGCGATCACCTTTTTCCGCAATATCCACAGCAAGCGCTCGCTGACCTCCGTTTTGACCGAGATCCCGGGCGTGGGCAAGGTCAAGCGCCGCGCGCTGATCGAAAAGTTCGGGACCATCGACCGCATCATGCGCGCGGACGTGCGCGAGCTGGCGGCGGTCGACGGGATCGGCGAAAACCTCGCCGCGGCGATCAAAAAATATTTTGAGGAAGAACTGTAATGCTGCAATACAAACTGATCGTATCCGATTTTGACGGGACGCTGCGCCGCAGCGAAGGCGGCATTTCGGAGGGGAATATCCGCGCGGTGGAGGAATACGTCGCGGCGGGCGGGGTCTTTGCCCTCTGCACGGGGCGCATGATGTCCTCCATCCTCCCGTATGCGCGCAAGCTGCATCTGAGCGGGCTCGTCTCCGCCTACCAGGGCGCCCTGATCTGCGACATCGGCAGCGGCGAGGTCGTGCGCGACTGCCGCATTGCCTGCGCCGATGCGCAGGAGATCTGCCGCTTCCTGCAATCGATGGGGCGGCACATCCACGTCTACGACGGGGACGACCTGTATATCAACCGCGACGACGACTTCCGCGTCTGGTATGAAAAGGCCTGCGCGGTGCGCGGCATCCTCACGCCCGAGGACATCGCGGAAACGGTGCGCGAAAAGCAGATCTCGCCGCACAAGATCATCGCCGTCAGCCCGCCCGAGGAGCGGGAAACGGTGCTCTCCGCCGTCGAGGCGGCGTTCGGCTCCCGCTTCTATGTCACGACGAGCATGGAATACCTCGTCGAGATCGTCTGCAAGGGCTGCGACAAGGGGGGCGCGCTCGAATATCTGTGCGGCTATTACCGCATCCCGGCGGAGCAGTCCGCCGCGATCGGGGACAACTACAACGACCTGCCGATGGTCCGCGCGGCGGGGCTGGGCGTCGCCGTGGCGAACGGCGAAGAGGCGCTGCGCCGCGAGGCGGACTTCGTGACCCGCTCCTGCGACGAGGACGGCGTCGGCTATGTCATCCGTAAATTCGGATTGGGGGAAAACATATGAACGAATCGGAAATGATCCTGCTCGACAGCTTCTGTGGGGGCCTCGGTTTAGAGATCGTGTTCGCGGGGCGGGGAAGGGTGACCCTCTCCTCGTACAGCGTCCTGCGCCCGGGCCTGCAATTCGCGGGGTATTTCAAATACTTCGACTCTTCGCGCATCCTCGTCATCGGCAATTCGGAGTACGAGTACCTGCGCGACCTCGCGCCGGACGTGCGCCGCGAGCGGGTGGACAAGCTGCTCTCCTATCACGACATCCCGTGCATCATCTTCTCGCGCGACCTTCCCGTCCCGCAGGAGATCCTCGAGGCGGTGCGCCGGACGGGCTGCCCCGTGCTGCGCACGGAGAAGGTGACGACGGCGGTCATGAACGACCTCTTCTTCTATCTCAATAAAAAGCTGGCGCCCTCGCTGACCATGCACGGCGTGCTGATGGACATCTCCGGCGTCGGCATCCTGATCACCGGGCACAGCGGCGTCGGCAAGAGCGAGACGGCGATGGAGCTGATCAAGCGCGGCCACCGCCTCGTCGCGGACGACAGCGTCGTCATCAAGCGGGTGGCGGAGTCGCTGGTCGGCACCTCGCCCGAACTGATCCGCTACTTCATGGAGCTGCGCGGCATCGGCATCCTCAACATCAAGAATATGTACGGCTCCGGCTCCGTCCTCAACGAAAAGGAGATCGACCTCGTTATGGAATTGGAGGACTGGGTCGAGGGCAAGGAGTACGACCGCATCGGCGACGACACGCTGTACGAGACCATCCTCGGCAAGCAGGTGATGAAGCACGTCGTCCCCGTCAAGCCGGGCCGCAATCTCTCCATCATCATCGAGGTCGCCGCCCGCAACTTCCGCCTCAAAAGCATGGGCTACGACGCCGCGCAGGAGCTCATCAGCCGCACCATCGGCCGCTGAGCGCGCTTTTTTCCGGCAAGCCTCTTTCCGCCCGCGCCCGCGGGCGGATCTTTTTGCCCTCGCCCGCCCTTGCGGGCGTTCTTTTTTTGGGATTTTTGCGCCTGCGGGCGTTTTTTTGCAGAAATTTGCGTCTATGCCGCCAAAACACTTTACTAATTTAGCGCGATAAAGTATAATAAAACAGGTTCGCGCCTCTGCGCGGGCCGAAAGCGCGTTGCGCCGCGCTTGACAGGGCGCAAAAAGGAGTGTTATAATTATGAAAAAGTTTTTGGCATTGATCTGCTCGCTGGCCCTGCTGGCGATGGGCGTTGTGGCGTTTGCCGGCTGCGGCGGCGATGCGCTGAAGATCGGCGTCACCAATTATCCGCCGATGGACTATCCGGATGAATCGGGCGAGTGGGTCGGATTTGACGCGGAACTGGCGGAAAAGGCGTTTGGTGAGCTGGGCTATGAAGTCGAGTTCGTGGAGATCGTCTGGGAAACGAAAGTCACGTCTTTACAGTCGGGCGAGATTGACTGCATCTGGAACGGCATGACGGTGACGGACGAGCTGCGGGAAAACATCCTGCTCTCCGAACCGTACATGGTCAACCAGCAGGTCCTCGTGATCCGCACGGAGGACGCGGACAAATATACCTCGCAGGACGATCTTTCGCAGGCGGAAACGATCGCGTTTGAAGGCGGTTCCGCGGCGGATACCATCCTCAGCGAAATGGAAAACCTGACGGAAGATCAGCTGCTGTCGATGGAAAAGCAGGCGGATACCTTCCTCGAAGTCAAGACAGGTTCTTCCGACGTTGCCGTCGTCGACATCGCGCTCGCAAAAGAGGTCGCGGGGCAGGGCGACTATGCGGACCTGACGTATGTCGACATCGGGTTTGCCAGCGAAGATTTTGCGGTCGGCTTCCGCAAGGAAGATACGCAGCTGTGCGAACAGATCAACGAGATCCTCGCCAAATACAAAGAAGACGGGACCATCGAGGCGCTGGCAGAGAAGTACGGCGTAGCGGTGTAACGGTCGGGCCATGAACGAGTTTTGGGAGATCTCTCTCGATCTTTTGGGCGGGTTCGGCGTCACTTGCCTGATCTTTGCGGCGACGCTGCTCTTTGCTCTTCCGCTCGGGCTTCTGTTCGCGTTCGGGTCGATGTCGCGCTTCCGCCCGCTGAAATACGTCGTAAAAGTTTTCGTGTGGATCGTCCGCGGCACGCCGCTTATGCTGCAGATTTTGGTCATCTATTACGGCCCGGCGCTGTTGTTCGGCTGGGGCTTTTTGGAGAGGATCAACGCGGTGATCGTGGCGTTCGTCATCAACTACGCCTGTTATTTTTCCGAGATCTACCGCGGCGGCATCGAAAGCATCTCGAAGGGGCAGTACGAGGCGGGGCAGGTGCTCGGCATGACCCGCCCGCAGATCTTTTTCAAAGTCATCCTGCTGCAGGTCGTCAAGCGCATCGTGCCGCCGATGTCCAACGAGGTGATCACCCTCGTCAAGGACACCTCGCTCGCGCGCATCATCGTCGTCGAAGAGATCTTGAAGATCGCGTATGATTACACCGTCAAGGGGTTGATCTGGCCGCTCTTTTACACGGCCGTCTATTATCTCATCTTCGTCGGCATCCTGACCCTTCTCTTCGGCTTTTTGGAAAAGAAGCTCAACTACTTTAAGGTATAATCGATGGCATTTCTCGAGATCAACAACTATCACAAGCGCTTTGGCGAAAACGAGGTGCTCAAAGGCATATCCTTTTCTTTGGAAAAGGGGGAAGTGCTCGCCGTCATCGGCTCGTCCGGCGGCGGCAAGACGACGCTGCTGCGCTGCCTCAATTTTTTGGAGATGCCGGACGAAGGCACGCTCACGCTGAACGGCGAGCTCCTGTTCGACGCATCGCGCGCCCGCGGCTATTCGGACGCGCAGATCCGCGAAAAGCGCCTGCACTTCGGGCTCGTGTTCCAGCAGTTCAACCTCTTTCCTCAATACACCGTATTCAAAAACATCGCGCTGGCGCAGACGCTGCTCGCGGGGCAGGAGCTGCGGCAGAAAAAGAAGGACTTCCGCGCCACGCTTCGCCTGACGCCGCGCGGCGAGCGCGCCCGCGTCCGGGCGGAGCTCCGTGCCGCGCTCGACGCTCTGCGCGCCGACCGCAAGGAGCGCATCGATGCGCGCACGCGCGAACTGCTCGCCCGCGTCGGCCTCACCGAAAAGAGCGCCGCCTATCCCTTCGAGCTGTCGGGCGGCCAGCAGCAGCGCGTGGCGATCGCCCGCGCCCTCGCGCTCAGTCCGGACATCCTGTGCTTCGACGAGCCGACCAGCGCGCTCGACCCCGAGCTCACCGGCGATGTGCTTGAAGTCATCCGCGGCCTCAAATCGTCGGACAGCACCATGATCGTCGTCACGCACGAGATGGGCTTTGCGCGCAGCGTCGCCGACCGCGTCCTCTTCATCGCCGACGGCGTCATCGAGGAGCAGGGGACGCCCGCCGAGGTGTTCGACGACCCGAAGAGCGAAAAGACGCGCGCCTTTCTGCGCCGTTCTTTGGAGGGGGCTTTTGCATGAAAGAGAGCGATAAGATGCTGGATATCCTGTATGCGACCATTCTGAACTGCAAGACGAAGGAGGACGCCGCCGCCCTGCTCGCCGACCTCTGCACCTATCAGGAGATCGAGCAGATGGCGCAGCGCGCCGCCGCCGCCAAGCTGCTGTCCGAGGGCAAGACGTATGCCGAGATCATCGAGCAGACGGGCATCTCCTCGGCGACGCTCTCGCGCGTCTCCAAAGAACTGCACCGCGGCCACGGCGGGTACGCGCGCTGCCTGCCCGGGGACGAGGGCGGCGCATAAGCGGCGGAGGAGAAGACAAATGAGCTTTCAATATCATATGCCCGTCCGCGTCATCGCGGGGGCGGATTGTGTTTGGGAGAACGGGGCGCTGTTTGCCCCGTTCGGCGCGCGTGCGCTGATCGTCACGGGGCGCAGCTCGGCAAAAAACGGCGCGCTGGACGACGTCGCGGCGGTGCTGCGGCGGAACGGTCAGGCGTTCGCCGTCTATGATCGGGTCGAGGCCAACCCGTCCGTCGCGACGGTCCGGGAATGCGCCGCGCTCGCCCGCTCGTTCGGCGCGGATTTCATTGTGGCGGCGGGCGGCGGCTCGCCGATGGACGCGGCTAAGGCCGTCGCTTTGTGCGCGCGGCAGGAGGTCGGCGACATCTTCACTCACCCGATCGGCGGCGACGTCCTCCCCATGATCCACATCCCGACGACGGCGGGGACGGGGAGCGAAGTCACGCAGTATTCCGTCCTGACCGACGACGCGGCGCAGACCAAGCGCAGCATCGCGGCGCCGCAGCTGTTCCCCAGGCTCGCCTTCCTGGACGGGAAGTACATGGCAACGCTGCCGCAGTCGGTCACGGTCAACACCGCGCTGGACGCCCTCTCGCACGCGGTCGAGGGGATGCTCTCCGTGCGCGCGGGCGCCTTTTCGGACGCGCTCGCGCGGGAGAGCCTGCGCCTTCTCGGCGGCGAATTTCCGGCGCTGTGCGCGGGCGAGTATGCGGCGGAGGATCGGCAGACGCTGCTGCAGGCGGCGGCTTTGGCGGGCATGGTCATCGCCAACACGGGCACGACGCCCGTACACGGCATGGGCTATTCGCTCACATATTTCCGCGGCGTCCCGCACGGCAGGGCGAACGGGCTGCTGCTGCCCGCCTTTTTGGAGGCGTGCGCGCGCAGGATCCCGCAGCGCGTGCGGGAGATCTGCGGCGCGTTCGGCGCGGACCTCGGCGAATTTGCGCGGCGGGTGGACGTTCTGCTCGGCGCGCGGGAGAGGTGTACGGAGGCGGAGCTGCGCGATTATGCCGCGCGCGCGGCGAAAAACCGCAACGTCGAAAACTGCGCCGTCCGCTTCTCGGAGGAGGATCTTTTGGATGTGATGCGCCGTTCGCTGGGCGACTGAATCCTTTCATTGCAAAATAGGGGAGTTTTTGCCGCGTCGGCGGGGAAGGGGTCGTCTGTCCCCGAAGCGCGTCGCATTTCCCCGAAAGCCCTTTCGCGGGCGGGCGCATACCCTTGTCATGCGCCCGCCCGCGTGCTATAATAAGCGCAAGAATGCCTCGGGGGGAGGGCTTTGCGTTGTTTCAGAAACTGATTCTCGTTTGCATCCGGGAAGCGCTGATCGCGTTCCCGTGGCGGCTGACTGCCGCGCTGGCGGCGGGGCTCGGCGCGGCGGCGATCGCCGCGTATTTTCTCATCCGCGCCTGTTCGTTTCGGCTGATCCTGCATCTGGGCGACGGAACGACCGTCAGCGAGCGCCATCCGGGCGATTGTCGGCTGGATCTGTATCCGCTCCCGCCGCGGGAGGGGTACCGCTTCGTCGGCTGGTTTCGAGACGAAGCGTGTACGGAACCGGTCGCGGGCGTTTTGCGCGTTCCCCGTCGCGGGGCGGAGCTGTACGCGCGCTGGAAGGCGGAGCTGCCGCAGGGCTCGCCGTGCGCGGTTTCGCCGCTGCGGAAAGCGGAGGGCTCCGCCGCGGAATTGTCCGCGCCGTCCGTTCCCGCGTCGGCTTCGTCCGTGTCGTCAGCTCCCGCAGCGGCTCCGCTTGTGCCGTCCGTCCCCGAACGCGCGGGCGCGGCAAGCGGCTCCGACCTCGAACGCGCGGGCGCGGCAAGCGGCTCCGTCTCCGATCGCGCGGTCACGGCAAACGGCTCCGGTTCCGCGGCGAGATCGCCCGCGCCGTCCGGCCTTGTCGCCGATGTGTCCGCGCCGCCGAGTTCTTTATCCCGTTCGCGCTCCGTGCCGACGGAGGACGATTTCACCCGCGCGCTGCTCACGACCGCCGCGGGGGAGCTCATATTTCTATACCGCCGCCGCAGCTTTCTGGCGCGCCTCGCGCTCGCCGACGGCGCGGTGCAGGACTTTTTTCGGGAGGTGCGCGCCGCGCTCCTGTCCTTTGCGGGCGTGCGCGAGCGCATCGGCTGGGGCGGGGCGAGCTATGCCGCCGGGCGGACGACCCTCGCCCGCATCGCCGCAAACGCGAAGAGCCTCGTCGTCTGCCTCGCCCTCGACCCGCGCGGGGCGTATCTCGCGGGCGTGCATTTTGCCGATCTGTCCGCGCGCGGCCGCTACGCGTCCGTCCCCGTCCGCTGTAAGGTCACGGGGCGCCGCGGCCTGCACGCGGTGCTCGATCTCGTGCGCGAGCTGGCGCGGCTGCACGCGCTTGCGGGCTGCGCCCCGCCCGCCCCGCCCGAACTTCCGCCGCCCGATCCGCGTTTGTTGGCGGAGCGCGGCCTGATCCGCGTCGTCGCCCGTCGGGAGAACGGCGACCCCGTCGCGGAGGAGGAGCTGCGCGCCCTCCTGGAGGCGGGCGCCACGCTGGAAAAATTCTCGTCCGCCTTTGCGCTTCGCCGTATGCGCGGCCGCGCCGTGCGCTTTTTGTTGGGGGAAGGCGCTTCGCCCCGCCCCGTGCCCGCCCGTTCGTCCGCCGCGCGCGCCCTCGTCAACCTGGATACGATCGCGGCCTGCTTTGCGGACGGGGCGCGGGTCGATCTGGAGACGCTGCGCGAGAAGGGGCTGATCGGCCGCCGCGCGACCGCCTGTAAAATTCTGGCGCGCGGCAGGCTGGACAAGGTGCTCACGGTGGAGGCGGAAGAATTTTCGCGTGCGGCGGAGCGCCTCATCGCGCAAAAGGGAGGCAAGGCCGTGCGCGTACACAAGGGGAAGTAGCGCCTCCGCCCGCCTTCTCCCCGCTTCCGGCGCGGCCGTTTGCCCGTGCGTTCGCCTTTGCGTTTCGTCTCCGCGCGCCTTGTGTTCGGCGCGCCGACATCATTTCCGCATTTCCGCTTATGCCCGCGCCCGCGGCTCTGTGTTTCGCCCGCGCCCGTTTCGCGTTCGGCGAGCCGATATCATTTTCGCCCATGCCCGCGCCCGTTTCGTGCGCGGCGCCCCGACGACATTTCCGCTTTCCCATGCCCGCCCGCCTCGATATCCGCGCCCGTCTGTTTTCCCATGCCCGCCCGCCTCGATATCCGCGCCCGTCTGTCCCGCGAAGGATCGCCCGCGCGGCACCGCTTCTTCAAGAGAGCAAAACGATCCCGTCCCGCCGTTGGGGCGGATCTTTTTTATAAAAAGGGGCGGATCTTTTTTTATAAAATGCGGGCAAACGCTTGACAAATTGTGTATAGTGTATATAATGTATATATACAGTTAAAACGTCGGGAGGGGACCATGAATGTGATCGTCAGCAACGCGAGCGACCGCCCGATCTACGAGCAGATCTATCTCCAGCTCAAGGGGGCGATCCTGCGCGGCGAGCTGCGCGAAGGGGATGCGCTCCCGTCCATACGGGCGCTGGCGAAGGACCTGCGCATCAGCGTCATCACGACCAAGCGCGCCTTCGACGACCTCGAGCGGGACGGGTTCATCTACACCGTGCAGGGCAAGGGCAGCTTCGTCGCCGCAAAGAACGGGGAACTGCTGCGCGAAGAGCAGCTCAAACAGATCGAGCAAAAACTGACGGAAGCGCTCGCCCTCGCGCGGCAGGGCGGCATTTCCGACGCCGAATTGGCGGAAATGTTCCAAGTATTATTACAGGGAGAGTAGTATGTCTGACAATATTCGTATCCAAAACCTCACAAAACGGTTCGAAGGTTTCGCGCTGGAGGGGGTGACGTTCGCCGTGCCGCGCGGCGCGGTCGTCGGCTTCATCGGCGAAAACGGCGCAGGCAAGAGCACGACCATCAAGAGCATCTTGGGGCTGATCCGTCCGGACGGCGGCAGCATCGAAGTGTTCGGGAAGGACGTCGGCTCGCTCACCAAAGAGGAGCGCGGCAGGATCGGGGCCGTGCTCGGCGACGGAAAGCTGCCCGAAAACCTAACCGCCAAAGATCTGGACGGCGTATTCCGCCACATCTTCGCCCGGTGGGACGCCGCCGCCTTTTTTGCCTATCTCGACCGCTTCGCGCTGCCGCGCGGCAAAAAGATCAAGGATTTTTCCCGCGGGATGCGCCAGAAGTTCGCGCTCGCCGTCGCTCTCTCGCACGGGGCGGACGTGCTCGTGCTGGACGAACCGACGGCGGGGCTGGACCCCGTCGCCCGCGACGAGATCCTGGACATCCTCTACGACTTCATGCAGGACGAGCGCCGCTCGGTGCTCATCTCCTCGCACATCGTCTCCGACCTCGAAAAGCTGTGCGACTACATCGCCTTCATCCACCGGGGCAGGCTCGTCTTTTTTGAAGAGAAGGACGCCCTCTATGAAAAGTACGCCGTGCTGCGCGCCCCGCTCGAGACGCTGCGTTCCTGCGCGGACGCCGTCGTCGCCGTCCATCGCGGCGAGTTCGGCGCCGGAGCGCTCGTGCTGCGCGCCAAACTGCCCGCCGGCATTCCCGCCGAGCGCGCGGGCATCGAGGACATCATGCTCTATTTTGCGCGGGGAGAAAAATTATGATCGGCTTGCTGCAAAAGAGCTGGAAAAACGTCCGCCCGGTGATCGGGTACTACCTCTTTTTCTGTCTCCTCTTTTTCGTCGTCTCCGCCGTCGGCCGCGACCCGCTGTATTTTTCGGTGGTCGGCGTCCTGTTGGCGGTCGCGCCGTCGCTCGCCTCGCTGTCGCGGGACGAGGCGGACGGCTGGGACGCCTTTGCCGTGGCGGCGGGCGTCTCGCGCGCACGGCTCGCCCTCTCCCGCTATCTGTTCGCGCTCTGCTGCGTCGCGCCCGCCTGGGCGGTGTCCGCCGCACTCGTGTTTTGCGCGCAGGACAGGCTGCAGGCGCTCGCCGTCGTCCTGTTCTTTGCGGGGGCGGGGATGATCGCGGCCTCCGTCATGCTGCCGCTCTGTTTGCGCTTCGGCGTCGAAAAAGCGCGCGTCCTTCTCATCGTCGTCGCGATCCTGCTCTTTGCGGCGGCGACGACCAACGGCATCCTGTTCTTCGGCGAGGGAAGGGGCGGGGCGGAAGGCGCGCCGCACTTCGCGCTGCCGTGCGCGGTCCTCGCGGCGGGAGTGCTCGCCGCGGCCGTCTCGCTTCTCGCCGGTATCCGTATCCTGCAAAGGAAAGATCTGTAAGGAGGAAGATCGTATGTTCGGGCTGATCTGCAAGGATCTCAAAAACGTGCGCGGGCAGGCCGTCTACTACGGCGTGATCCTCGCCGTTCTCTATGCCGTCGCCTTTTGGACGAAGAACGTCTATTTCTACGCGGGCGCGGTCGTCTTTTTCAGCGTCACCGTGCCCGTCTCGGCGATCGCCTATGACGAAAAGGACGAGTGGGACGCCTTCGCGCTCGCCGCGGGGATGCGCCGCCGCGACCTCGTGCTCGGCCGCTACCTGCTCTGCCTGTCCGTGGCGCTGTGCCTCCTGCTCCCGTCCGCCGCCTTCTTTGCGGTAGAGGAGCTGCGCACGGCGGAGACGCTCTCCGTCTTTCTCGCGTACGGCGGGATCACCCTTCTGGTCGCCGACCTCCTGCTCCCGTTCGTGCTCAAGGTCGGGACGGAAAAGGCGCGCGCCGCCTTCACGCTCATGGTGCTCGGCGTCCTGGCGCTGGGCGGCGGGGTCGCCGCTCTGACGCAGCTGCTGCCCGTCGGCGCGGCGGCGGCATCATATATCCTGCTCGCGCTCGGCGCCGTCGGCTGCGTTCCCTCGTATCGAATCGCCCTGCGCCTGTATTCGGCAAGGAATTTTTAAGTTTGCGGAGTACTATGTCAGGCAGAATATGCCGAAAACGTGGCGATATTGTGAAAGCTTCCGTAAAAACGGGGGCTTTTTCGTTTCCCGCTTTACAAACGGGGCGGCGTGTGCTATAATAAGTTAAAGCAATGCGGGCCGCACGGCCCGAAGGAAGGGAACAGATGAACGATCTCGAGCGCGCCGGCAAGGTCGGCGCGGTTCTGCCGGCGGTCGCGCCCGGCGCGCAAAGCGGCGATCCCGTCGACCGCGAAGAACTTCTGCGCGTCCTGGTCCGGGAGGGGGAGGACGGAGCGGAGGACGTCTACGGGCGGCTCAACTCTTTTGCGGAGCTTTTGATGCGCTACAGCGCGGCGATCCGCGAGGTGCGCACCAAATTCGAAGTGCTCAACGAGGAGTTTTCCTTCCGCAACAGCCGCAACCCGATCGAGAGCATCTCCTCGCGCGTCAAGCGCCCGCTGAGCATCGTCGGCAAGCTGCGCCGCCGCGGCCTGCCGCTGACCGTCGAGGCGATCGAACAAAACCTGGACGACGTGGCGGGCGTGCGCGTCATCTGCTCGTTTATCGACGACATCTACGCGGTCGCCGAGATGTTCGCCCGCCAGGACGACGTCACCGTGCTTGAGGTCAAGGACTACATCCGCAAACCCAAGCAGAACGGCTACCGCAGCTATCACATGATCGTGCAAATCCCCGTCTTTTTTTCGGACGGGAAGCGCCCCATGCGCGTCGAGATCCAGCTCCGCACGGTCGCCATGGATTTTTGGGCGAGCCTCGAGCATCAGATGAAATACAAAAAGGACAGCGCCGACCGCCCCGAGATCTCGGCGGAGCTGCGCAGCTGCGCCGAGACCATCGCCGCGACGGACGCGCGGATGCTGGGCATCCGCAAGCGCATCGAAAAGCTGGAGATGGAGCGCGAGGACGGCGGCGCGGGAGGACAGAGATAATGATAAAAGAAACAGCGCCTTCGCGCGCATTGCTGCAAAAATTACAGGGCCGCCTCGATGAACGCAAGTGGCTGGCGAGTGCCGCCGCCCGGCGCGATTTGTGCGGCGAAATGCCTTGGTGCGCGTTTTGCCGCAGAGAAGAGGAGTACCCCTGTGCCCGCGCCCGCATTCGCGAGCGCGCGGCCGTGGCGGCGGAAATGTCCGACGTGGAGGCGGAGATCGCGCAGGACGAGCGGGATGCCGCCCTCGCCGCGCGCTCCCTCGCCGCGGAAGGGGAGTCGGGCGCCGCGTCGACCGCCGAAGCCGTCCGCGAGGCAGTCCAAGAGGCGGTTTTGGAGCAAAAACTCGCGGTTAAAGACGAAGAATAGCGCTTTTTTGTTGCATTAGCAACAGAAATGTTGCGCGTTCGATGGTACAATATTATCGAGATTTCGGGAAGCGGCCGCGCCGGGCGCTGCGCGCTTTCAAAAATAAAAATCGAGTGAGGTATTATCATGAAGAGATGTGCGTTCTGCGGCGAAGTTGTCGCCGACGATGTCGAGGTCTGCCCCGTCTGCAAGGCGACGAAGTTCGTCCCCATCGACGATGCGGCGGAGATCAAGTTTGCCTGCGAGCACGAAGTCGGCGTCGCGCAGGGGCTGGACGAGGAGGTCGTGAACGGTCTGCGCGCGAACTTCGAGGGCGAGTGCACCGAAGTCGGCATGTATCTGGCTATGGCGCGCGTCGCCGAGCGCGAGGGGTATCCCGAGGTCGCCGAGGCGTACAAGCGCTATGCGTTTGAAGAGGCGGAGCACGCATCCAAGTTCGCGGAACTGCTGGGCGAGTGCATCACCGATTCGACCAAGAAGAACCTCGAACTGCGCGTCGCGGCGGAAACGGGCGCCTGCGCGGGCAAGCTGGCGATCGCCAAGCGCGCGAAGGAGCTGGGCTACGACGCCATCCACGACACCGTCCACGAGATGGCGAAGGACGAGGCGCGCCACGGCGCCGGCTTCAACGGCCTGCTCAAGAGATATTTCAAGAACTGACGTAAAAAAGTCCCGTATTCTTTACGGGACGGAAGGATCGGGAAGGCGCCGCTTTTTTCCAAAAGCGGCGCCTTCTCATGCCTTGCGGCTGTGTTTTGCGTTGTCTTTGCGCCCCGCGCGGCGGCGCGGCCGGCCGTCCTCTTTGCGGCGCGGCGGCTCGGTTTTGGCTTTCGCCCCGCGCGGCGGCTTTGCGAGCGCTTCGCGCGCCGTACGCGCGGGCTCGGTCTGCCGTGGGCCTTTCGCCCCGCGCGGCGGCTCGGCCTTGTCCTTCGCCGGGCGCGGCGTTCAGCGGTCGTCCTCCTCGTCGCGGTCGCTGGTGGAAACGTCGTAGCGGATGTTCTTGTTCCGCGCGATCATCTCTTTGGTCAGTTCGCGGTACCACTCCGGTTTGACGACGATCACCGCATACTTGTCCTCCTTCAAATAGAGGACGAGCTTGTTCGTCTTGGAGAAGAGGCGGATCGATTCGATATCCGACAGCTTATAGACCGACTTGATGAACCCGAACCAGAGGATCAGTTCGGTATCCGTCAGTTTATAGACGGAGCGGATGAGGATGGAGGCGAACAGCGCGATCGCGAGCGCGGAGACGAGCAGCACGACGACGTGCTGGATGATCAGCTGCGCCGAGGAAAACCCGTATTTCCAGATGCGGAAGGCGGTCACGCCGATCCCGGCCAATCCGAGCAGGATGCCGGCGATGCAGCCGACCGTGGCGGCGGCCGAAAGTTTGAAGCGATAAGATTTCATGGCGTCCTCCCTTTGCAAGAATTGTAGCATATCTGCACATAAAAAGCAAGGGTATCACAAAATTTTGCCGCCGTTTTTGTGGGGCGGCGCGCGCGTTTTTTGGGGGAAGGGGTCGCCGTCTGCCGACCCGCGGCGAAAAAATTGGCGCGCGGCGGCAAAATATTTATCTTTCGCCCGCGATCATTTGCTTGAAAATTTTCCGGGAAAGTAGTAAAATGTTTTTGATTTTGTTCGGAGAGAGGGTTGTCGGATGGCTGGAGAAAATGAAAATATTTTTGCCGAACTGAATGAAAAAGTTTTTCCGCGCAAGGTCGTCGACCTGGGCTGGCTGACGATCAACGAGAGCGTCATCTCCGGCTTTATCGTCGTGGCGCTCATCCTGCTGGCGGCGCTCATCCTGCGGCTGACCATCATCCGCAAATGGAAGACGACGCCGACGGGCGGGCAGATGTTCCTCGAGTGGCTGGTCACCTTTTTCGACAAGAGCGCGGACGAGCTGACGGAAAATTACAGCGGGCTGATGGGGCCGTACACCTTCGGGGCGGCGGCGTACATCTGCTGCGGGGTGCTCATCGAGCTGTTCGGCCTGCGCCCGGCGATCGCCGACCTCGGCGCCTGCCTGGCGCTCGCGCTGTGCACCTTCTTTTTCATCCACGCGCTCGGCTTTGTCAAGAACAAGGGGCGGCGGCTGCTGCATTACGTCAACCCCATCAACATCATCACCGATCTCGCGGTCCCCGTCTCCATGACCTTCCGTCTGTTCGGCAGTATATTGAGCGGCATGGTCATCATGGAGATGGTCTACATCCTCATTATCACCTTGTTTGAGATGCTGCCCGTGCTCGGCGTCACCGTCGTTCTGGCGGCGGTCCTGACGCCGCTGTTCACGCTCTTCCACGCGTTTATCCAATCCTACGTCTTTGCTTCGCTGACGCTCACGTTCGTGCAGGAGGCGATCGAGACGCCGCCCAAAAAGCCCAAGCGCGTCAAAGCCAAAAAAGGTGCGCGCGCGCAGAGCACGGCTGCTTGAAGTGCGCCGCGGCGGACAAGGTTATGCCGGCGGGGTTGTATAGCCGAAGCTGCGCCGGCAAAATGATACAGTCACTTTTTATAAATACTACTCGAATTTGCGGAGGTACGTTTGATTATGGAACTTTTGGTCACGATGATCGCGAATTTTCTCGCGGAGGCCGCCGAAGCGGTCGATATGGCGTCGCTGGGCGCCTTCATCGGCGCGGGCATCGCGGCGTTGACCGGCCTGGGCGCCGGCGTGGGCATGGGCATCGCCACGGGCAAGGCGGTCGAGGCGACTGCGCGCCAGCCGGAAGCGGTGGGGCAGATCCGCACGATGCTGCTGCTCGGCCTCGCGTTCGCCGAAACGACGGCGATCTACGGCCTGCTGGTCAGCCTGCTGCTGATCTTCGTCGCCTGATCTCTTTGCGCGGCACGCGCTGAAATCCACAGGGAAAGGTACTATCATGTTGATGACAATGGCAGAAAGCCGCCTGCTGGCAGTCTCGCTCAGCGAGATCTTTGAGCCGTCCAGCATCATATTCCATCTGATCGCGCTCGTCATCCTGACGGTGGGCTTATACCTGCTGCTCTTCCGCCCGGTCAAGCGGATGATCAAGCAGCGGCAGGAGAAGATCCGCAAGATCGAAAAGGAGAATGCGGACCTCAACGAAGAAGTCAAAGAGATGAAGTCCGGCATCGAGCGCGTCCTCACCGATGCGAAGAAGGAGGCGGCCGCGATCCAGGAGAACGCGGTCAAGGTCGCCAATCAAAAGGCGGACGACATCGTTTCCTCCGCGCGCCGTCAGGCCAAAAATCTGGTCGAGCGCACGGAACAGGCGATGGAGGAAGAGTACCGCAAGCTGCAGGAGGACATCGAGGGGCAGATCGCCGACGTTTCGTTGGCGGTGGCGCAGAAGGTGCTCGCCCGCGAGATCACGCCCGAGGACGACAAAAAGCTGATCGAAGACTGCCTCGCGCAATGGAGCAAGGACTGAATCTATGGATAAGCAAAGAGCGGAGGCGAGGGTCGTCCTCGCCAGAGAGCCGGACACGGAGCTTTCGGAAAAGATCTCCGCGTTTTTGAGCGCCCACGGCTGCGCGGGCGCGCGGTACACGATCGACCCGGACATCCTCGGCGGCATCGTCATCTATATCGGCGACAAGATTTTTGACGGCTCCGTGCGGAGCCGGCTGGAGAACATCAAGCAGTCGCTTTGATGTTCCGCGTACAGGAGAAGTATGATCGACGTCAATGCAATCGGAAAAGACCTGCTCGAAAAGCTGGATTCGGTGCGCAGCGTCCGCGACGAGCGCTCTTGCGGCAGGATCGTCTATGCGGGCGACGGCATCGTCCGCATCGCGGGCCTGAGCGATGTAAAATACAACGAACTTCTGGAGATCCGCGGCGGCTATCACGCGCTCGCGCTCAACCTCGAAAAGACGTGCGTCGGCGCCGTCCTCCTCTCGGGGGAGGAAAAAGTCGGCTGCGGCGACCTCGTCTATTCGACGGGTGCGACGGTGCAGATGCGGGTGGGGGAAGAGCTGCTCGGCCGCGTCGTCGACCCGCTCGGCGACCCGCTCGACGGGCTCGCGGTGCTGACCGGGAACGAATTTCGCCCGGTCGAATTCCCGGCTCCCTCCATCATGGACCGCGCCAAAGTCAACAAACCGCTGCAGACGGGCATCCTCGCCATCGACAGCATGATCCCGATCGGCCGCGGCCAGCGCGAACTGATCATCGGCGACCGGCAGACGGGCAAGACCGCCATCGCCGTCGACACCATCCTCAACCAGCGGGGGCAGGATGTCGTCTGCATCTATGTCGCCATCGGCCAGAAGGCGTCCTCGCTCGCCAAGACGGTCAACACCCTCCGCAACGAAGGGGCGATGGAATATACCTGCGTCGTCTCCTCCACGGCGGACGACCCCGTCCCGCTGCAATATTTGGCGCCGTACAGCGGCTGCGCCCTCGCCGAGTACTTCATGTACCAAGGGAAGGACGTGCTCATCGTCTATGACGACCTGTCCAAGCACGCCGTCGCCTACCGCACGATGAGCCTGCTGCTCAAGCGCCCCGCCGGCCGCGAGGCGTACCCCGGCGACGTATTCTATCTGCATTCCCGTCTGCTCGAGCGCGCGGCGAAGCTCAGCCCCGAAAAGGGCGGCGGCTCGATCACGGCGCTCCCGATCGTCGAGACGCTGGCGGGGGATATTTCCGCCTATATCCCGACGAACGTCATCTCCATCACGGACGGGCAGATCTATCTCGAAAGCGAGCTGTTCAACAGCGGCGTGCGCCCGGCGGTCAACGTCGGCCTGTCCGTGTCCCGCGTGGGCGGCAGCGCGCAGCGCGCGGCCATCCGCCAGATCTCCGGCCAGCTGCGCGTCAACCTCGCCCAGTACCGCGAGCTCGCGATCTTCATGCAGTTCGGTTCCGACCTCGACGCCGCGACGGCCAAGACGCTCAGCCGCGGCGCGAAGATGACGGACGCCCTCAAACAGCGGCAGTACCGCAACTATTCGGTGCGGGACATGGTCATCCTCCTCACCGTCTCGCAGAGCGAGCTCGTCGACAAAGTCCCCGAGCGGCGCATGACCGCCTTTATCGAGGGGCTGCCCGACTATATCCGCGTCAACCACGCGCAGCTGCTCGAAGAGCTGGACCCGGACAGCAAGCTGACGGACGAGATGCGCGGGAAGATCCTCGCGGCGGCCGCCGAGTACGTCGACTGTTCGGTCGGCGCGGCGGAGAGCGCGGCGTCCGAGCCCGCCGCACAGACGGAGGCGGGCTGATATGGCGGACATCACGGAGATCAAACATCGGATCAAGAGCATCCGTGACACCCATCAGATCACGAAGGCGATGGAACTGATCTCCGTCGCCAAGATGCGCAAGGCGATCCAGAAGCAGTCGTTCAGCTCGGTCTATCTCGATTCCGTGCGCTATACGCTCAAAGACATCATGCTGCACAGCACGGATATCCGGCACAAATATCTGAAGCGCAGACCGGGCGGCCGGGCGGCGTACATCGTCGTCGCGGGCGACAAGGGCCTTGCGGGCGCGTTCAACGGGAACGTGCTCAACCTCGCGTGGAAGCATATGCAGGAGCATCCGGTGCACTATGTGATCACCATCGGGCAGATGGCGCGCGCCTTTTTCGAGGCGCGCCATCAGACGGTCGACCTCGAGTTCACGCACGCGGTCGCCAGCCCGACCATGCACGACGCGCGCGGCATCACCTGGGACATCCTCGATCTGTACGACCGGAACCTCATGGACGAGGTGTACGTCATCTTTACGCGGATGCACACGACCGCGCTGCACGAGCCGACTTTGGTCAAACTCCTTCCCATCGAGGCGAAGGACATCGAGGTCGACCTGAAAAACGAATATTCCGCGCAGCTGAGCTACGACCCTTCGCCGAAGGAAGTGCTCAACGTGCTCGTCCCGCAGTATCTGATCGGCGTCATCTATTCGGCGCTTATCCATTCGTCGGCGAGCGAGCACGCGGCGCGCATGATGGCGATGTCCAACGCCAACAAGAACGCGGACAAGATGCTCGACACGCTCGGCCTCGAGTACAACCGTCTGCGCCAGAGTTCCATCACGACGGAGCTGTTGGACCTGTCCTCCGGGAGATTTTTCACGGAAAACAACGCACAGCAAAAGGTAGGGCAAAGACATGGCTAAGCAAGGCAGGATCAGTCAGATCATCGGCCCGGTCATCGACGTCGAGTTCGACGGCGATATGCCTCCCATGAACGAAAAACTCGTCATCGACGGCACGGACGCCGTCCTCGAAGTATTCTCGCACGAAGAGCAGGGTACGGTCCGCTGCATCTCCATGACGGCGACGGAAGGGCTGTCCCGCGGGATGCGCGTGACCGATACGGGCGGGCAGCTCACGACTCCGGTCGGGGAAGGGGTGCTCGGCCGCGTGCTCAACGTCCTCGGCGAGCCCATCGACAACAAGGGCGAAGTCAAGGCGAAGGAGCGCTGGAACATCCACCGCAAGCCGCCCGCCTTCTACGACCAGAGCCCCTCGACGGAGGTGTTCGAGACGGGCATCAAGGTCATCGACCTGATCGCCCCGTACAGCAAGGGCGGCAAGATCGGCCTCTTCGGCGGCGCGGGCGTCGGCAAGACGGTGCTCATCATGGAGCTGATGCACAACATCTCCAAAGAGCACGGCGGCTATTCCATCTTCACCGGCGTCGGCGAGCGCTCCCGCGAGGGGAACGACATGATCTCCGACATGGAAGAGTCGGGCGTCATCTCCAACACGGCGCTGGTCTACGGCCAGATGAACGAGCCGCCGGGGAGCCGTATGCGCACGGCGTTCACCGGCCTCACGATCGCCGAATATTTCCGCGACGTCAACCATCAGGACGTGCTCCTGTTCATCGACAACATTTACCGCTACATCCAGGCGGGCAGCGAAGTCTCCGCTCTGCTCGGGCGTATGCCCTCCGCGGTCGGCTACCAGCCCACCCTCGCGACGGAGATGGGCGTCTTGCAGGAGCGCATCGCGTCCACCCGCCGCGGCTCCATCACCTCCATCCAGGCGGTGTACGTCCCCGCGGACGACATCACCGACCCCGCCCCGGCGGCGCTCTTTTCCCACCTCGACGCGACGACCGTGCTCTCCCGCAAAGTCGTCGAAATGGGCATCTATCCCGCCGTGGATCCGCTCGAATCCTCCTCGCGCATCCTCGACCCGCAGATCGTCGGGCGGGAGCATTACGACGTCGCCAACCAGGTCATCGCGACGCTGCAGCGCTATAAGGAATTGCAGGACATCATCGCGATCCTCGGCATGGACGAGCTGTCCGACGAGGACAAGAACACCGTGTTCCGCGCCCGCAAGATCCAGCGATTCATGTCGCAGCCCTTCTCCGTGTCCAAGATCTACACGGGGCTGGAGGGGAGATACGTCCCGCTCCAGGCGACGATCGAGAGCTTCAAGACCATCCTCTCGGGCGAGGTGGACGACCTCCCCGAAAACGCCTTCTTCAACGTCGGCGACATCGACGACGTCAAGGCGAAGGCCCGCACGATGAAGGCGGGCGAGTGACCCGTTCGGGCAGGAGGGCGCCGTGCGTACATTCTTTCTCGAGATCATCACCCCGGAAAAGACCTTTTTCCGCTGCGAAGTGGAGAGCATCCATATCCCGTCGGTCGGCGGCAGCTGTACCGTCATGGCGGGCCACCAGCCCATGGTGTTCGCCGTCGAGCCGGGGACGATCCGCATCACGGCGGACGGTAAGACGCGCGAAGCGTTCATGAGCGAGGGCTTTATCGAGGTCCGCCCCGACGAGACGATTGCCTTTTCGCAGGCGGTCGAGTGGCCGGAGGACATCAACGAGCGCCGCGCCGTCGACGCGAAGGAACGGGCGGAGGAGCAGCTGCGCCGCAACCGCAGCGCCGCGGAGTACCGCCTCAACCGCGTCGCGCTCGCGCGCGCGTTTGCCCGCCTGAAGGTCAAGCATCACAACTATATGTCCGGGAACTGACGCAAAGGCGGGGCCGTTCGGCTCCGCCTTTCGCTTTGGCTCCGTGCTTTTGACAGAGATTCGTGTTTTGATAGGGCTCCGCCCTTCGATTCGGCTTGGATGCAACTTCGCGCAGGGCGGTGCCGCGCCCGTGCGGACCGCCCGCGCGGGAATGCCGCTTTCGCCGCTTCCGCGCGGAATAGCCGCAGGGCGGCGGATTTGCGGGCGAATGATTTGACAAAACGCCCGTTCCGCTTTATAATAGTATCATACCCATTTTCATTTTTAGCGTATATAAAGGAGATTCGGCAATGATCAAACTCATCCGCGGCGGCTGCTATTACATGGGCGGCGCGCTCGTCAAAGAAAGCCAGTCGTTCCTGACGGCTGACCAGAAGGCTGCGGCCCGCAAGGGGACGATGGCCTACCGCATCCTGCACGCGCACAACCGCGGGACGGAAGAGGACCTCAAACTCAAATTTGACGCGATCGCCTCGCACGACATCACCTACGTCGGTATCATCCAGACGGCGAAGGCGAGCGGGCTGAAGGAGTTCCCGCTCTCGTACACGCTCACAAACTGCCACAATTCGCTTTGCGCGGTCGGCGGCACCATCAACGAGGACGACCATGTGTTCGGCCTTTCCGCCGCCAAAAAATACGGAGCCAACTTCGTTCCGCCGCACATCGCGGTCATCCATCAATACATGCGCGAGGTCGAGGCGCGCGTCGGCCGCATGATCCTCGGCAGCGACTCGCATACCCGCTACGGCGCGCTCGGCACGCTGGCGGTCGGCGAGGGCGGCCCGGAGCTGGTCAAGCAGATCCTCAATAAGACGTACGACATCAAGCGCCCGGAGACGGTCGCCGTCTACCTGCGCGGCAACCTGAAAAAGGGCGTCGGCCCGCAGGACGTCGCCATCGCCCTGTGCGGCGCCGTGTTCAAGAACGGCTTTGTCAAGAACAAGATCCTCGAATTTGTCGGGCCCGGCATCAAGAACCTCTCCATGGACTACCGCAACGGCATCGACGTGATGACCACGGAGACCGCCTGCCTTTCCTCCATCTGGGAGACGGACGAAAAGACGCGCGAATATTACAAGACCCACGGCCGCGAGCAGGATTATCGGGAACTGCATCCCGACGAGCCCGCCTACTACGACTGCGGCATCACGGTCAACCTCAGTTCCATCGAGCCGATGATCGCGCTTCCCTTCCACCCGAGCAACGCGTTCACGATCCGCGAACTGCTGGCGCACCCGCAGGAGATCCTCGCCGAAGTCGAGGCGGCGGGCCGCAAGCTGCGCGGCGACGACAAGTTCACGCTGACGGACAAGATCCGCGACGGCGCGCTGTACGTCGACCAGGGCGTGATCGCGGGCTGCGCGGGCGGTATGTACGAGAATATCGCCGAGGCGTATGAGATCCTGAAGGGCGGTTCCACGGGCGCGGGCGAGTTCTCTCTCAACGTCTATCCGTCCAGCCAGCCCGTCTACAAGGCGCTCGTCGACAACGGCTATATCGGCGGCCTCATGGATGCGGGCGTCGTCGTCAAGACGGCGTTCTGCGGCCCTTGCTTCGGCGCGGGCGACGTCCCCGCCAACAACGGCCTGTCCATCCGCCACACCACCCGCAACTTCGAGAGCCGCGAGGGCAGCAAGCCCGCGCAGGGCCAGCTCGCGTCGGTCGCCCTGATGGACGCGCGCTCGATCGCGGCGACGGCCGCCAACGGCGGCAGGCTGACGCCCGCGACCGAAGTCGAATACACCAAAAAGATCAAAAAATACTTCTTCGACGGGGAGATCTACCGCAAGCGCGTCTATCACGGTGCGGGCGACGCGCACCCCGACGCGGAGCTCAAATACGGCCCGAACATCGCGGACTGGCCGGAGATGATCCCGCTCGGGCAGAACGTGCTGATCAAGGCGGTCAGCGTCATCACCGATCCCGTCACGACCACGGACGAGCTCATCCCCTCGGGCGAGACTTCGTCCTATCGCTCCAACCCGATGAAGCTGGCGGAATTTGCGCTCTCGCGCAAGGATCCCGGCTACGTCGGCAGGGCGAAAGCGGTCAAGGCGGATGAGGACGCGCGCCGCGCGACGGGCGAACTCCCGGAAAGCGTCCTGCGCGAAGTCGAGCCGCTGCATATCCGCCGGGAGGGCACGATCTACGGCAGCTGCGTCGTGGCGGTCAAGCCGGGCGACGGTTCCGCGCGCGAGCAGGCGGCGTCCTGCCAGCGCGTGTTGGGCGGCATCGCCAACATCGCGGAGGAATACGCGACCAAGCGCTATCGCAGCAACCTGATCAACTGGGGCATGCTGCCCTTCACGGCGAAGAAGCTGCGCCTCTCCCTCGGCGACTACATCTACGTCGAGGACATCGCGAAATACGTCGCGGAGGGCGCGGAGAGCGTCCCCGCCAAGCTGCTCAGCGGCAAGAGCGTCAAGGAGATCACGCTCCAACTCGGTTCGCTGACGCCGGGCGAGCGCAGCATCATCCTCAAGGGCTGCCTCATCAATTTCAACGCCGCGAAATAACGGCACGGAAAGAAAAGAACGCCTCTTCGGGCGTTTCTTTTCATATACGGTCTGCAACGAAAGGAGGAGGGGACCATGCTCTCGCTGAAAGAGTATAAAGAGATCATCGACCTGAACTATCGGCCGCGCCCCGCCGCGGAACTGACCGAGGAGGAGAAGAGCGTCATCTGCGACGAGATGCTCGGCGTCCTTTTGGAAGAGCGCAACGAGATCGCCGCCTTCAGCTATCCCTACCGGGTCAAGCGCGACCTGATCTGGGGGTATCTGAACGAGCGGATGCCGAACCCGGTCTCCTCCCGTTTTTTGGAGATCCAGGACAAGCTGTTCCGCGCCGAGAGCGTCGAGCGGGGCGTCGTGGACGTCTCTTCCCTCGATTACAGGGAGGGCATCGCGCTCTGGCAGGGCGACATCACCCGCCTGAACGCGGACGCGATCGTCAACGCGGCCAACAACTCGCTGCTCGGCTGCTTCATCCCGCACCACAAGTGCATCGACAACGTCATCCATTCCCGCGCCGGCGTGCAGGTGCGGCTGGACTGCTCGAAGATCATGGGCGCGCAGGGGGAGGCGGAACCCTCCGGCTGCGCGAAGATCACCCTCGCCTATAACCTGCCCTCCAAATACATTCTGCACACGGTCGGGCCGATGGTGGGGGTGCGCGTGACGGACGAGGACCGCCGCGTGCTGCGCAACTGCTACATTTCCTGCCTCAACCTCGCGCGGGAGATGGGGCTGCACACCGTCGCCTTCTGCTGCATCTCGACGGGCATCTTCGGTTTTCCCGGGGACGAAGCCGCGGCGATCGCCGTCGGCGCCGTCAAGGGCTGGCTGCTCGAGGCGGGCGGCTGCGATATGCGGGTGGTGTTCGACGTATATCTGGACAGAGATCTCGCGATCTACCGCGACGTGCTGACGAACACCTGACGGCCCCGCCGCAGGGCGGGGCGCAGCCGCGGCAGGTTCGGAAGGACGCGCACGGGCGGGCGGTGCGGAAAGGCTCCCGCCGCGACGGCGGGCGGACGGGCGGGCGAAAAGGCCTCCCGCTCATAACTTTCGGCGATGAGCACGGCCGCGCACAGACAGACGGCAATGGCGGCAAACAGTACGATCTTGCGGAACATACCCATATTTTGCCGCGTTTGCATAGAACTATGCGTGACATAATCCGTCGATAAACGGGGATATGGAAACCGCGCCGCAACTCGCTCCGTATCTCGCTTCGGCGCGCGATTTTTCTGCGCGCGTTCGCTTGCTTTTTGCCGAAAAAAAGATTATAATCGATGGCAGAAATTCAACAGACCTGAATCGGAGGGTCCGCCCGACGGTAAAGGACGACATACGGCCGCCGCGCGGCCTTTGCCTCCTTTTGCCGTGGGCATCGGGAGGTTTTTTTATGTCGGAAAACAGAGTAGCTGTCGTCAGCGTGATCGTCGAGAACACGGAACACACGGATCGGCTGAACGAGGTCCTGCACGAATACGGGCGGTATATCATCGGCCGTATGGGGATCCCGTACCGCGCGAAGGACATCTCCGTGCTTTCCGTCGTAATGGACGCCCCGCAGGAAGCGATCAATGCGCTGACCGGCAAGTTGGGCATGATCGAGGGCGTCAGCGCCAAGACGCTCTTTTCCAAATTCTGATCGGCCTGGCGAAAAATCATAAGGAGCAATAGGTTATGAAAAAGTTTTTTGCGATCGCGCTTTCCGCGCTGCTTTTTGTATTCGGCGCCGCGTTTTTTGCCGCGTGCGAACCGTCGGATCCGGGTGACGACGGCAAAGGTCCGTCCGGCACGCCGGGCGAGCAGGTCGTCGCCGACGTCTATGCGCCGGACGGCGCGCCCGCGCTCGCGCTCGCGCAGCTGATGGCCGAGGATGCGCAGTTCGGCGGCAAGGTCACCTATCACGTCGTGCCCGCGACCACCATCCAGACGTATGTCACGGGCGAGGAGCCGCAGGCGGAACTCTGTATCCTGCCCGTCAACGCGGCGGCACAGCTGCTCGGCAAGGGCGACGTCTATCGGATGCTCGGCACCGTCACGCACGGCAACTTGTATGTGCTCGCGTCTGCCGCGCAGGAGAGCCTGACCGCCTCCAACATCGCGGAACTTCTGAAGGGCTCGAAGATCGGGTGCCTGCAGCTGAACAATTTCGTCGGCTACGCGCTGCGCATCGTCCTCGATCGATACGGCGTCGACTATGAGATCCGCGAAAACAAAGAGGAAGAAAATACCTCGGACAAGGCGTATATCTACGAAGTCACGGCAACCGAGATCACGCCCGCCGCGTCCTACGATTACATGATCGCGGCGGAACCCGCCGTTTCCACAAAGGTCGCCAAGACGGAGGGCAAGCTGCAGGTGAAGGGCGATCTGCAGGAACTGTACGGGGAAAACGGCTATCCCCAGGCGGTCCTCGTCGCGAAGGCGGACTTCATTGCGGAGAACGGGAAGTTCATCGCCGATTTCACGCAGGCGGTCGCGGAAAATGCCGAATGGCTCCTGGCGGATACCACGCAAGCCTCGGTGGTGATGCAGGCCGTCGCGGATCACCTGCCCGACGGCGCGACGCCCTCGTTTACGGCGGACAATCTCACCAAAGAAGTCATCGCAAATTGCGCGGTGCGTTTTGACGCCGCCGCGAGCTGTAAAGAGCGCGTCAACACCTTCCTCGCCGAACTTTCCGATCTGCTCGGCAAGACGTTTTCGGCGGCGGATGCTTTCTACTATATCGCAGAATAATATATCGCAGAATAGGGATCGTCTATGAACGGGAAGAGAGCGGCCGGCAGAAAACTGAATATCCTTTTTTCCGTCGCCGCCGTCCTCGTCATGTGGGGCGTATGGCTGATCGCGCATGCGGTCGTGCAAAACGAATATATCATCCCGTCGTTTGCGGATACGCTGCGATCGATGCGAGAGGTCCTGTCGGATGCTTATTTCTGGACGTCGTACGGGTACACGATGCTCCGCGCCGTGGAGGGGTGGGCGATCGCGTTTGTCTGCGCCGTTCTCTTTTCGGCGCTGGCGGCCGTCAGCGATGCCTGCCGCCGCTTTTTCGATCCGTTCGTCAGCGTGTTCCGCACCGTCCCCACGATGGCGATCACGCTCATGCTTCTCATATGGACCTCGCCGCGCGTCGCTCCCGTCATCGTCACGTTCCTGATGCTTTTCCCGATCTCCTATGCGCAGCTGACCGCCGCTTACCGCTCCGTCGACCCGAAGCTCATCGAAATGGCGCAGGTCTATCGCGTGCGCGCGCGGGAGCGTATCCTGCGCATCTATATCCCGCAGATGCTCCCGTCGCTTTTTTCGCAGGCGGGTCCGAATTTATCCCTTTCCGTCAAAGTCGCCGTATCGGCAGAGGTGCTCTCGTTTACCTTTCAGTCCGTGGGCGGCATCCTGCAGCAGGCGTCCGTCTATACCGATATGCCGCAGCTGTTTGCCGTCACCATCCTCATGCTGATCACCGGCGGCGTCTTGGAGTTCGCGCTCGGCAGCCTGCTCCGCATCACCGACCGCTGGACGCGCGGGCGCGGGAAGGAGGGCGCATGATCGAACTTCGCAACGTCACCCAAAAATACGGCGCGCTCACCGTCTATGAAAACTTTTCTCTCTCGCTGGAGGAGGGGAAGATCGCCTGCATCCTCGGCACGAGCGGCTGCGGCAAGACGACGCTGCTGAATATGCTCGCGGGGCTGGTGCCCTTTTCGGGCGCGATCGTGCCGATGCAGCCGTGTTCGTACATTTTCCAGCAGCCCCGCCTCGTCCCCAACCTCACGGTGGAGGGGAATCTGCGCCTCGTCTGTCGGGACGCGGCGCGCATCCGGGACATGCTCGGGCGCGTCGGGCTTGCCGACAAGGCGAAGGCGTATCCGGTCGAACTCTCGGGCGGGCAGGCGCAGCGCGTCTCGATCGCGCGCGCGTTTCTGCACCCGTCCTCCCTCCTCCTGATGGACGAGCCGTTCTCCTCCCTCGACACCGCGCTGAAGATCCGCCTGATGCGCCTTTTTGCGGAGATCTGGCGGGAGGAGCGCCGCACCGTCCTCTTCGTCACGCACGACGTGGAGGAGGCGTATATGCTCGCGCACCGCGCGCTCGTCCTGCGCGGCGGAAAGATCGCGGCGGACATTGACTGCGGCGGCGGCGATCTCCCGCGCCGCTACGGGGAGGGCTCCGCCGTCAAGGACGCGCTCCTGGCCGCATTGTTTGCGGGCGAGGGGGAATGACGCGGGAGAAAAGCGGCCGCGCGCGGAGCCTGCGGCGTGTCTCGGGGCGCCGCCGGGTGCGAAAGTCGGCGGCGGGTACGGGAATGATGGCGCCGCCGGGCGCATATACTGAAAGCAAAGACGTGCGGGCGGCTTCGTCCGCATTTTTTTGCGGGCGGCGCCGTATGGAAAAGCCGCGCCGTATGGAAAAGCCGCGCCGTATGGAAAAGCTGCGCCGTATGGAAAAACCGCGCCGTACGGGAAAATATTCGCGCGATTCGCACAGTTTTTCGGCCGATCGATTGAAAAATCGCCGTAAGTGTGTTATACTGTAAAAAACAGCAAGGAGGGGCCGCGATTTGAAAACTTTGTTTATTTCCGATCTGGACGGCACGCTCCTGACGTCGAAGGAGAACGTGTCCGCGTACAGCCTGGAAGAGCTCAACGAGATGATCGACGGGCACGGGCTGCTCTTTACATACGCGACCGCCCGTTCCTTGAACTCCGCGGCGAAGGCCTGCTGGGGGCTGCGGCAGAATCTGCCCGTCATCCTGTACAACGGCGCCCTGATCATGGAGCCGTGGAACCGCAGGATGCTCTACAACAATCACTTCAACGAGGGGCAGCGCGCCTTTTTGCGCGACCTCTTTGAAAAGTACGACGTCTGGCCGCTCGTCTATTCCTTCCGCGGCGAGACCGAGCGCGTTTCGTGGATCGAGGGGAAGGAGACCTCGGGCGTGCGCCGCTATCTGGAGCGCCGCAAGGGGGACAGGCGTCTCAACCCCGTGCGCGACCGCGACGAGGTGCTCGGCGACGAGATCTTCTATTTCAACTGTATCGGAAAGAAGGAGGACCTCGACGCCCTGCACGAAGAGGTGGAGGCCAGCCTCGACATCAAGTGCATCTACGAGCAGGAGACCTATCACACCGATTATTGGTGCGAGATCATGCCCGCGGACACTTCGAAGGGGCGCGCGGCGAAGGTCCTGCGCGAGATCCTCGCGCCGGACAAGATCGTCGCCTTCGGCGACGCGAAGAACGACTGCGAGCTGTTCCGCGCGGCGGACGAGTGCTATGCGGTCAGGAACGCGGACGACGCGCTCAAAGCGATCGCCACCTCCGTGATCGGCTATTCGGAGGAGGACGCCGTCGCCAAATTTATCCGGGAGAACCTCGGCCGCTACACGGGATGAGCCTCAAATACCAATGACAAAGGAGAGACTTGTCATGAAAAAAGAGAGGAAGAAGAGCACATTCTGGCAGGACTTCAAGGCGTTTATCTCGCGCGGCAACATCATCGACCTCGCCGTCGGCCTGGTCGTCGGCGCTGCGTTCACCGCCATCGTCAACAGCCTCGTCAACGATATCATCAAGCCGTTCATCGCGCTTTTGGTCGGCGGCAATTTCAGCGAGCTGGTCGCCGTGCTGCGTCCCGAGGAGGTCAACGAAGCGGGCGAGGTCATCGTCGAGGCGATCACTCTCAATTACGGCAACCTGATCATGGCGATCCTGACCTTCCTGATCGACGCGTTCGTCATCTTCACCATCCTGCGGATCGTGCGCAACGCGCAGCGGCGCATGAAGGAGAGCGGCGAAAAGCTCAAAGAGAAGTTCGCAAAGAAGGGGGAGGCGGAAGAGCCCGCCGCGGAGCCCGCGCAGGAAGCGGCGCCCGCTCCCGAACCGCCGAAGCCTACGACGGAAGAGCTGCTCGCGGAGATCCGCGACCTTCTGCGCGCGCAGAACGCAAAGGCGGAGCCCGCCGCGCCGGAAGAGAAAGCCGAATAAAAGCACCGCGACAAAAACGCTTGCATTGTGTCAAGCGTTTTTTCGTGCGCGGACGGAAAAATCGGCTGAAAATTTTTGCAAAACGGCCCCGAAACAGTTTTATAAAATTTACGTTTGTGCTATACTTGTTAGGGAGAGGGGAAAGGCCTGCGGCGGGATGACGGCGCGCCCTTTTCCGGCTTTCACAAACGAGAAAACGATAGGATGAATGGGTGGCAGATGATGCTTGTTTCGAACCATGTTCCGCAGGGTATATGTGCGAAGGGCGCTTTGTCCGCCGCAGTTTACCCTTCCGCCGCGAACGGAACAAACCATTTGTCTCGGGAAAGCAGAACAGGTTCGTAACGGTACGGGTGTACCTTTGCGGGCCTTTTTTCTTGTGCGGGCATCCTTCGGCGCGCCCGCGCGGGCGCGGCGCAAAGGGGCGGACCGTTCCCGGCTGCCGCCGGGAAGCGAAAAACACGAAAAATACAGCAAAAAACGCGGCATCGCCGCAGGGAGGAACGTATGGCAAAAGTAGCGATCTTAATGGGCAGCAAATCCGACTTTCCGGTCGTAAAGCCCGCCGTCGCGGCGCTCGAAAAATTCGGCATCGAGGCGCAGGTGCGGGTCATCTCCGCGCACCGCACGCCGGACGCGGCGCACGAATTTGCGGCGAATGCGGAGGCGGACGGCGTCGAAGCGATCATCTGCGCGGCGGGCAAAGCGGCGCACCTGGGCGGCGTGATCGCCGCGTACACGACCCTTCCCGTCATCGGGCTTCCCGTCAAGACGGATATGATGGGCGGGCTGGACAGTCTTCTCTCCATCGTGCAGATGCCCTCGGGTATCCCGGTCGCGACGGTCGGGGTGAACGGCGGCGAGAACGCGGCTCTTTTGGCCGCGCAGATCCTCGCGCTCCGGTATCCGGAGATCGGCGAAAAGCTGAAGGCGTTCAAAAAACAGATGGCGGAGAAGATCGCCGCCGACGACGCCGCGCTGCAGGAAGAGCTGCGCGCGCTTTGAAAAAGTTATCAATTTCGGAGGAATACATCCATGAAACAACTCGGTCAGCTGTATGAAGGCAAGGCGAAAAAGGTCTTTGCGACGGACGATCCGGACATCGTGATCGTCGACTATAAGGACGACGCGACGGCGTTCAACGGCCTGAAAAAGGGCACGATCGCCGGCAAGGGCGTCATCAACAACAAGATGAGCAACATGATGTTCCGCATCATGGAGCAGCACGGCATCCCGACCCATTACGTCGAGGAGCTTTCCGACCGCGAGACGGCCGTGAAGAAGGTGCAGATCGTCCCGCTGGAAGTCATCATCCGCAACACGGCGGCCGGCAGCTTCTCCAAGCGCTACGGCGTGCCCGAAGGCAAAAAGCTGCCCGTCACCGTCCTCGAGTTCAGCTATAAGAACGACGACCTCGGCGACCCGCTGATCAACGACTATCACGCGCTCGCGATGGAGCTCGCCACGCCCGAAGAGATCGAGACCATCAAAAAGATGGCGTTCAAGGTCAACGACATCATGAAGGAATTCTTCAAGACGCTCAACATCGACCTGATCGACTTCAAGCTCGAGTTCGGCCGCTTCAAGGGGCAGATCATCCTCGCGGACGAGATCTCGCCGGACACCTGCCGTTTCTGGGATATGACGACGGGCGAAAAGCTGGATAAGGACCGCTTCCGCCGCGACATGGGCGGCGTGGAGGACGCCTATAAAGAAGTGTTTGCGCGCCTCACTTCCAAGTGAGCGGGGGCGGCGTCCATGTATTTGCGAGACGGTAAACTCCCGTCGGACGGGATGCACGAGGAGTGCGGCGTTTTCGGCGTCTACAGCACCGAAACGCGCGACGTCGCGCACACCGTCTATTACGGGCTGTACGCCCTGCAGCACCGCGGGCAGGAGAGCTGCGGCATCGCCGTGGCCTATGCCAATCAGATACAATATCATAAGGGGATGGGGCTGGTGCCGGAAGTCTTTGCCGGCGGCAACCTTGATTCCCTCCCGGAAGGGGACATCGCGATCGGACATGTGCGCTATTCCACGACCGGTTCGAGTTCGCTTCTGAACGCGCAGCCCGTCGTGTTCACGGGCAAATGCGGCAAGATGGCGCTCGCGCACAACGGCAACCTCACGAACGCCGGCAGCCTGCGCGAAGAGCTCATCCGCGACAACGCCGTTTTCCAGACGAGCATCGACTCGGAGGTCATGGCGCTGCTCATCAACCGCTACAGCGACGGCGACATCGTCAAGGGCGTCATCGAGGCGTGCGGCCGCTTCTGCGGCTCCTTCGCCCTCGTCGTCATGACGGCGGATAAGCTGATCGCCGTGCGCGACCCGTACGGGATCCGCCCGCTCGTGCTGGGCAAGCTCCTGGACGATACGATCGTCGCGAGCGAATCGTGCGCGATCGACGCGATGGGCGCGACGTTCGTGCGCGACGTAAAGCCCGGCGAAGTCGTCGTCATCGACTCGTCGGGGGAAAAGTCCTATTTCCTCGAACGCAAGGACCGCACGGCCGCGTGCATCTTCGAGTACGTTTACTTTGCCCGCCCGGACAGCGTCATCGACGGCTGCTGCGTCTATGAAGCGCGCAAGGAGGCGGGGCGCATCCTCGCCCGTACCTGCAAGATCGACGCGGACATCGTCAGCGGCGTACCCGACTCCGCGGTCGTCGCGGCGCGCGGGTATTCCGAAGTCTCCGGCATCCCGTATGCGGAGGCGCTGGAAAAGAACCGCTACGTCGGACGGACCTTCATCCAGCCCGACCAGGCGATGCGCGAGAACAGCGTCAGCCTGAAAATGAACGCGCTGCGCTCCAACGTCTGCGGCAAGCGGATCATCCTCGTCGACGACTCCATCGTCCGCGGGACGACCAGCCGCCGCATCGTGCGGATGCTGCGCGCCGCCGGCGCGAAAGAGGTGCACATGATGGTCTGCTCGCCGATCGTGCAGAACCCGTGTTTCCTCGGCATCGATATGCAGTCGCGCTCGCAGCTGATCGGCGCGGGCCGCTCGGTCGACGAGATCTGCGCGTATATCGAGGCGGATTCCCTGCATTATCTCACGGCCGACCGCCTGAAAGAGGCGTGCGGCAGCTGTAAACTGAATTTTTGCACCGGCTGCTTCGACGGGAACTATCCGTACCCGCTCGAAGGGTACCGGGAAGATAAATACAAACTCGAGTGATCTCGGTCACGGCAAGGGAGAAACGACCAATGGCAATTTCCTATCAGGACAGTGGTGTCGACGTCGAACGCGGCTACAAAGCGGTCGAGTTGATGAAAAAGCACGTACAGAGCACGTTCAACGCGAACGTGCTGGGTGATATCGGGTCTTTCGGCGGATTTTATTCGATCGCCGGAGAAAAGATGGCCGAGCCCGTGCTCGTCGCGGGTACGGACGGCGTAGGTACCAAGCTCAAATACGCGTTCCTCGCGAACAAGCACGATACGATCGGCATCGATGCGGTCGCCATGTGCGTGAACGACATCGTCTGCCAGGGCGCAAAGCCGCTTTTCTTCCTCGACTATTTTGCGACGGGCAGGCTTTCGCCCGAAGTGGTCGCGTCGGTCGTGTCCGGCGTGGCGGAAGGGTGCCGCCAGGCGGGCTGCGCCCTGATCGGCGGCGAAACGGCGGAGATGCCCGGCTTCTATGCGGACGGCGAGTATGACATCGCCGGCTTTGCCGTGGGCATCGCCGACAAGAAGGACATCATCAACGGCAGCTCCATCCGTCCGGGCGACGCGCTGGTCGGCATCGCTTCGAGCGGCATCCATTCCAACGGCTATTCGCTGGTGCGCCGCCTGTTCGGCGACAGCGGCAATTCGCACGACCTCGACCGCTACGACGACCGCCTGAAAGACAAGGTCCTCAACGTGCTGCTCACGCCCACGCGCATCTATGTGCGCAGTATCCTTTCCCTCATCCAAAAGGTCAAGGTCAAGGGGATCGCGCACATCACGGGCGGCGGCTTTATCGAGAACATTCCCCGCATTTTCCCCGCGGGCGTCGGCTGCGAGATCCGCAAGGGTTCCTACCCGGTGCCCGAGATCTTCCGCATCATGCAGGAGCGTTCCGAGCTGAAGGACGAACAGATCTACAACACCTTCAACATGGGCATCGGCATGGTCGTCTGCGTGGACAAAAAGGATGTCGCCGCGACGATCGCCGCGCTCGAGTCGACGGGCGAACGCGCCTATGAGATCGGCGAAACGGTGCAGGGCAAAGGAGTTACCATCCTGTGAAAAAGATAGCGGTATTTGCGAGCGGTTCGGGGAGCGATTTTCAGTCGGTGATCGACGCGAACGAGCGCGACCCGTTCTGCGAGATCGCGCTGCTCGTCGCCTCGAAGGAGGGGATCGGCGCGCTCGGCCGCGCGGCGCGCCACAACATCCCCGCCGCCGTCTGCCGCGCGCGCGACTATGCGGATCCCGAACAGTTCGGCGAAGAGCTGATCGCGCTGCTGCGCGCGCACGGCGTCGACTACGTCGTGCTGGCGGGGTATCTGTCCATGCTGCCGGAGAATCTGATCCGCGCCTTTCCCGACCGCATCGTCAATATCCACCCGTCCCTGATCCCGAGCTTCTGCGGCAAGGGCTATTACGGCATCAACGTGCACCGCGCGGCGATCGAATACGGCGTCAAGGTGTCGGGGCTGACCGTCCATTTCGTGGACGAGCGCTACGACAACGGCGCGATCATTTTGCAGCGCACCGTTCCCGTCCTGGCGGACGACACGCCCGAAACGCTGCAGGCGCGCATCCTCGAAGAGGAGCATAAGGCGCTGCCGGAGGCGGTGCGGCTGCTTACGACCGGCAAGCTGCAAAAGCAGGGGCGCAAAGTCACCGTCGTACATTAAATCCAAAAACAACCGGCGCCGCTCTGTCTGCGGCAAATATTTTACGATCGGAGGTCATACCCATGAGCGTTTATACCGTTTCCGATATCGGGGAACTGATCCGCGACAACAGCTATGTCGGCCGCGGCATCGTCATCGGCAAGAGCGAGGACGGGAAGAAGGCCGTATTCGCCTATTTCATCATGGGGCGGAGCGAGAACAGCCGCAACCGCGTCTTTCGTGAAGAGGGCGAGAACGTCACGATCTACCCGTTTGACGCGAGCAAGGTCGAGGACCCGTCCCTCATCATCTATTCGCCCGTCCGCCGCGTCGGCAGCGACGTGGTCGTCACGAACGGCGACCAGACGGATACCGTCTGCGATTTCCTGCGGGAGGGCAAGACCTTCGAGCAGGCGCTGGAGACGCGCTGCTTCGAGCCGGACGCCCCCAATTTTACGCCGCGCATCAGCGGGATCCTGCAATTTGCGGACGGGGATTTCACCTATAAGATGAGCATCCTCAAGAGCGCGGACGCGGCAGGTTCTGCCTGCAACCGCTATACGTTCGCATACGCCCCGCTTTGCGGCGTCGGGCATTTCATCCACACCTATAATTGCGACGGGAACCCGATCCCGACGTTTACGGGCGAGCCGGAGCGGGTGCGCATCCCGAACGACCTGCACGAATTTGCGGACACCCTCTGGGCGAACCTGAACGAAAGCAACAAGATCTCTCTGTATGTGCGCTACACCGATCTCGCATCCGGCAGCAGCGAGGGCGTCTTGATCAACAAAAATCAGTAAGGAGAAGGAGAGAATGAAAGAATTCCAGCTCAAATACGGCTGCAACCCCAACCAGAAGCCTTCGCGCATCTATATGGCGGACGGGTCCGATCTTCCCATCGAGATCCTGAACGGGCGCCCGGGGTACATCAATTTCCTGGACGCGTTCAACAGCTGGCAGCTCGTCAAGGAACTCAAAAAGAGCACGGGTATGCCCTGCGCCACGTCCTTCAAGCATGTCAGCCCCACGTCGGCGGCCGTCGGCAAAAAGCTGTCCGACCGCCTGAAAAAGGCATGTTTTGTGGATGATATCGAGGGGCTGGACGACTCGCCGCTCGCCTGCGCCTACGCGCGTGCGCGCGGGACGGACCGCATGTCCTCCTTCGGCGACTGGATCGCCCTCTCCGATGTGTGCGACGAAGTCACGGCGAACATCATCAAGCGCGAGGTCTCCGACGGCATCATCGCGCCCGGTTATACGCCGAAGGCGCTCGAGATCCTCAAAGGCAAAAAGAAGGGCGGCTACAACGTCGTCAGGATCGATGCGGATTACCGTCCGGACCCGATCGAGCACAAGCAGGTGTTCGGCATCACGTTCGAGCAGGGCCGCAACGAGTTCAAGATCGACGAAGCGCTCCTGCAAAACATCGTCACCCGCAACAAGGAGCTTCCCGACGCTGCCAAGACCGATCTGATCATCTCCCTCATCACGCTCAAATACACCCAGTCCAACTCCGTCTGTTTTGCGGCGGACGGGCAGGCGATCGGCGTCGGGGCAGGGCAGCAGTCGCGCATCCATTGCACGCGGCTCGCCGGCAGCAAGGCGGATCTGTGGCACCTGCGCCAGAGCGACAAAGTGCTCGGCCTGCAGTTTGCCGAAAACGTCAGCCGTCCCGATAAAAACAACATCATCGACATCTATCTGTCCGACGAGTGCGAGGACGTCCTCGGCGACGACGTGTGGAAGCAGTACTTCGCCGTCCGCCCCGAGCCGTTCACGAAAGAGGAGCAGCGCGCCTATCTTTCCAAGATCGGCGGCGTCTCGCTGGGCAGCGACGCCTTCTTCCCGTTCTCGGACAACATCGAGCGCGCGCGCAAGAGCGGCGTCAGCTATATCGCGCAGCCGGGCGGTTCCGTGCGCGACGACCTCGTCATCGAGGCGTGCGACAAGTACGGCATGGTCATGGCGTTCACCGGTATGCGCCTGTTCCATCACTGATCGAAAAAGCCCCGAGAGGACGCTGTTTTCAGGCGTACTCTCGCTTTTTCTTGTATATGCAGAGTACTCTATCAGACATAATTCAATTCTAATCACGGAGGAAAGCGGTTTGCTGAACGTTTTGGTGATCGGCAACGGCGGCCGCGAGCACGCCATCGTGGCGGCGCTCGCCAAAAGCCCGCTGGTCGGTAAAATCTATTGCATGAAAGGGAATGCGGGCATCGCAGAGCTTGCGGAGTGCGTCGACGTCGACTATTGCGACCTGCGGGCGGTCGGCGATTGGGTGGACGCCCATCCCGACGTCGGATATACGGTCATCGCTCCCGACGACCCGCTCGCGCTGGGGCTCGCGGACGAGCTGGAAAAGCGCGGGCACAAGGTATTCGGCCCGAACAAGCGCGCCGCCCAGATCGAATCGAGCAAGGCGTTCGCGAAAGAATTGATGAAAAAGTACGGCATCCCGACCGCCGCTTACGAGACGTTCGACGATTACGATGCCGCGCTCGCGTACATCGAAAAAGGCAAATTCCCCGTGGTCCTGAAGGCGGACGGGCTGGCGCTCGGCAAGGGCGTGCTCATCTGCGAGACGGAGCAGGAGGCGAAGGAGGGGCTGCGCCGCATCATGCTCGACAAAGCGTTCGGCGCGGCGGGCGACCATGTGGTCGTCGAGGAATACCTCACGGGCAAGGAATTTACCCCCGGCGAGGAGGTGTCCGTGCTCACGTTCACGGACGGCAAGACGATCGTCCCGATGATCGCCAGCTGCGACCATAAGCGCGTCTTTGACGGGGACAAAGGCCCGAACACGGGCGGCATGGGCACGTTCACGCCCTGCCCGTTTTACGACGAGGCGGTCGCGGAGGAGGTCCGCGAGAAGATCCTGCTGCCGACCGTCCGCGCGATGAACGCCGAGGGCCGCCCGTTCAAGGGCGTGCTGTATTTCGGGCTCATGCGCACGCCGGACGGCATGAAGGTGATCGAATACAACGCGCGCTTCGGCGACCCCGAAACGCAGGTCGTGCTGCCCCTGTTAAAGACCGACCTGATGGAGATCTTCCTCGCCGTGACCGAGGAGCGGCTCGCGGACGTGAAGATCGAGTGGGAGGAGGGCGCCTGCGTATGCGTCGTCCTCGCGAGCGGCGGCTACCCGCAGCACTACGAGAAAGGCAAGCCGATCGAGATCGGCGACCTCGACGAGGGCGTGTTCCTGTATCATGCGGGGACCAAGCGCGAGGGCGGCGTCCTCCAAACGAGCGGCGGCCGCGTCATCGGCGTCTGCGCAAAGGGCGCGACGGTGGCGGAGGCGCGCGAAAAGGCGTACCGCAACGTCGAAAAGATCCGCTTCGAAGGGATGCAGTACCGCAAGGATATCGGCATCAAATACGTCCGTGCGGAGCGCTGAGCCGCGCAGGATCGCAAATCAATCGGGAGAACTGACATGATCTACAGAGTTTTTGTCGAAAAGAAAGAGAATTTACAGGCCAAGAAGATCCGCGGCGACCTCGCGGCGCAGCTCGGCATCGCCGTGGAAGATCTGCGCGAAGTCATTCGCTACGACGCGGAAGGCCTGACGGCGGAAGAGCTGGAAGGGGCGATCGTCAACGTCTTTTCCGAGCCGCCCGTCGATAACGTCTGGCGGGAAGAGCTGCCCGTCGGCGAGGGATACAAGGTCTTTGCCATCGCCTTTTTGGACGGGCAGTACGACCAGCGCGCGGACAGCGCCGCCCAGTGCATCCAGCTTCTGACCCAAAAGACGCGCCCGCTCATCAAGTGCGCCCGCGTCATCGCGGTCAAGGGCGTGACGGACGAGCAGCTCGAGCGCATCAAAAAGCACCTCATCAACCCCGTCGAGAGCGCCGAGGTCTCCCTCGAAAAGCCGCAGACGCTCGCCCGCGCGAAGATGGAGACGCACGACGTCGCGAACGTGGAGGGCTTTATCGGCATGAGCGGGGAGGAGATCGCCGCGTACCACCGCAAGAACGGCTTTGCGATGAGCGTGGAGGACCTCGCCTTCGTCCGCGACTATTTTAAGGAAGAGGGCCGCGACCCGACCGAAACGGAGATCAAGGTGATCGACACCTATTGGTCGGATCATTGCCGCCACACGACGTTCGCCACGGAGATCCGCGACGTGGACATCCGTTCGGACAACCCGCACATCGCGAAGGCGTACCGGCTCTACCGCGAGCTGTTTGCGGAATTGAACGGGCAGCGCGCGGACAAATATCCCTGCCTGATGGACATCGCGACCATCGCCGTCAAGAAACTGAAAAAGGAGGGCAGGCTCGACAACCTCGACGTCTCCGACGAGATCAACGCCTGCTCCATCTGCATCGACGCGGAGATCGACGGCAAGGTCGAAAAATATCTCGTGATGTTCAAGAACGAGACGCACAACCACCCGACGGAGATCGAGCCGTTCGGCGGCGCGGCGACCTGCCTCGGCGGCGCCATCCGCGACCCGCTGTCCGGCCGCACCTACGTCTACCAGGCGATGCGCATCACGGGCAGCGCCGACCCCCGCGAAAAGATCGCGGACACGATGCCCGGCAAACTGCCGCAGCGCGTCATCACCAAGACGGCGGCGGCCGGCTTTTCCTCGTACGGCAACCAGATCGGGCTCGCGACGGGCATCGTCGACGAGGTCTATCATTCCGGTTACAAGGCGAAGCGCCTGGAGACGGGCTTCGTCGTCGGCGGCGCCCGCCGCGACATGGTCTACCGCGAAAAGCCGCAGAAGGGGGACGTCATCATCCTGCTCGGCGGAGAGACGGGGCGGGACAGCTGCGGCGGCGCGACCGGTTCGTCGAAGGCGCACGACGCGCATTCCGTTGAGACGTGCGGCGCCGAGGTACAGAAGGGCAATCCTCTGACCGAGCGCAAATTGCAGCGCCTGTTCCTGCACCGCGACGCGACCCGCATGATCAAAAAGTGCAACGACTTCGGCGCGGGCGGCGTCTCCGTCGCGATCGGCGAATTGTCGGACGGGCTGGTGATCGACCTCGACAAAGTCCCCCTCAAATATGAAGGGCTTTCGGGCACCGAGCTCGCCATTTCCGAATCGCAGGAGCGCATGGCGGTGGTCGTGAACGCGGCGGATTGCGACAAGTTCATCGCCCTCGCCGCACAGGAGAACCTCGCGGCGACGCCCGTCGCCGTCGTGACGGACGACCGCCGCATGAAGATGCTCTTCAAGGGGCGCGAGATCGTCAACATTTCCCGCGATTTCCTGGACACGAACGGCGTCAAGCAGACGGTCACCGCCGAGATCGACGACAATACGGTTCGCTATTTTGACGCGTCCGCGCAGGATTTCCGCGGCGGTCTCATCCGTGCGCTGTCCGATCTGAACGTCTGCTCCAAGAAGGGGCTCTCGGAGATGTTCGACTCGACCATCGGCGCGCGCACCGTCTTTATGCCCTTCGGCGGCAAGACGCAGTTGACGCCCGCCATCGCCATGGCGGCGAAGATCTGCGGCGGCGAGACGGACGTCGCGACCGTGTCCGCTTACGGTTACTGCTCCAAACTGATGAGCGAGAGCCCGTTCACGGGCGCGATCTACAGCATCGTCGCCTCGGTCGCGAAGC
>DXFD01000061.1 GCA_019114625.1 Candidatus Borkfalkia faecigallinarum
AAAGGGCATGGCGACCGCCGCGAAGAAGGCGGGCCGCATCGCCGCCGAAGGCATCGTGGACAGCTACATCCACATGGGCGGCAAGGTCGGCGTCCTGGTCGAAGTCAACTGCGAGACGGACTTCGTCGCGCGCGGCGACCAGTTCAAAGAACTCGTGCACGACATCGCGCTGCAGATCGCTGCCGCGAAGCCCCTCTATGTGACCAAAGAGGAGGTCCCCGCCGAGGTGCTGGAAGAGGAGCAGAAGATCCTCAAAGTCCAGGCAATGAACGAGGGCAAGCCGGAAGCCATCGCCGAGAAGATGGTGCAGGGCCGCATCAAGAAGTACTACGAGGAGTTCTGCCTGCTCGAACAGCCGTTCGTGAAGGATTCCTCCAAGACCATCAACCAGCTCATCACCGAAGCGATCGCGTCCATCGGCGAGAAGATCACCGTCCGCCGTTTCGCGCGCTTTGAAATGGGCGAAGGCCTGGAAAAGAAAAAGGACGACCTCGCCGAGGAAGTCGAAAAACAAGTTTCTAAGATGAAGGGCTGAAATTAAAAACAGCGGAAGCGGGCACACAATCGAGCGTTGTGTGCCCTTTTTGCAAAAAAAGCCCGCGCATGGCGCCCGCGGGGGCGCCATGCGCGCGGGCGCGTTATCTTATCGCTATCTTATGAGGAGAAGCTGCATGGAACCGAGACCCATTTACAAGAGGATCATCCTCAAGCTCTCCGGCGAGGCGCTCGCCGGCGATAACGGCTTCGGCCTGGACGAGACGATCATCGAGCGGGTCGTCGACCAGCTCATCCGCGTGCACGACATGGGCGTGGAGATCGGCATCGTGCTGGGCGGCGGCAATTTCTGGCGGGGGCGGCAGGGCACCAACATGGACCGCACCACGGCGGATCACATGGGGATGCTCGCCACCGTCATCAATTCGCTCGCCATGCAGGACGCCATCGAGAAGAAGGGCGTCCCCACCCGCGTGCAGACGGCACTGAACATGGTCAGCGTCGCCGAGCCGTTCATCCTGCGCAAGGCGCTGCGCCACTTTGAACTTGGGCGCATCGTCATCTTCGCCTGCGGCACGGGCAACCCGTACTGCTCGACGGATACGGGCGCGGCGCTGCGCGCCTGCGAGACGAACGCAGACATCCTTCTTCTCGCCAAAAACGTGGACGGCATCTACGACAGCGATCCCAAGACCAACCCGAACGCCAAAAAGATCGACACCATCACCCATATGGAGGTCATCAACCGCGGCCTCAAGGCGATGGACACGACGGCGATCACCATGTGCATGGACAACGACGTCCCCGTGCTCGCCTTCGCCCTGTCCGAAAAGGACGCGATCGTCCGCGCCATTTGCGGCGAGCGGACGGGTACGCTCATCACCAACGGCTGACGCGCCGCACAACCATTCCGTAAGGAGGAACAAACAATGATCGACAACGAAAAAGTGCAGGAATTGCAGCTCGTCCTGGAAGAAAAACTGGAAAAGACCGCGAGCGTCCTGCAGGAGGAATACGCCAACATCCGCGCGGGCCGTGCCAATCCGCACGTCCTCGACAAGATCACGGTCGACTATTACGGCACGCCCTCTCCCCTCAACCAGGTGGGCAACATCTCCGTCGCCGACGCGAAGTGCCTCGTCATCAGCCCGTGGGACGCGAGCCTTTTGAAAAACATCGAAAAGGCGATCCTGCAGTCGAACATCGGGCTCAACCCCACCAACGACGGCAAGGTCATCCGCCTGATCTTCCCCGACATGACCGAGGAGCGCCGCCGCGACATCGCCAAGCAGATCAAGGGCCTTGCCGAGGACGCGAAGGTCGCCGTGCGCAACGTCCGCCGCGACACGATGGACGGGCTGAAAAAGCTCAAGAACGGGAAAGAGATCTCCGAGGACGAGTGCGCCTCCGCCGAAAAGGATGTGGAAAAGCTCGTCTCCAAAGCGATCGAACGCATTGAAAAGCTCACCGCCGAGAAAGAAAAAGAGATCATGTCCGTATAAGGCAGGCTGATGAGACGAATCAAACTTCCCGCGCATATCGCCCTGATCATGGACGGCAACGGGCGCTGGGCCAAGCGCCGCTTCCGCCCCCGTTCGTACGGGCACCGCATGGGCGTACAGAACATGGTACGCATCTGTTCGCACGCCTTCCGTTTAGGCGTGCGCATCGTGACGGTCTATGCGCTGTCCACCGAAAATTTATACCGCCCCCGCGAGGAGCTGGACGGGCTGTTCGAGCTGATCCGCACGTATTTTTCCAAAAAGAAGGACAAACTGCTCGAAATGGGCGTCAAGATCAACGTCATCGGCGATCTGACCGTCTTTCCCGCGGACATCCGCGAGAACATCCTGCGCGTGATGGACGAGACGAACGGCTGTACGGACGGGCTCTTCAACATCTGCCTCGACTACGGTTCGCGGCAGGAGATCGTGCGCGCGGTCAACGCGGCGGTCGCGCAGGGCCGGTTCGTGGACGAGGCCAGCTTTTCCGCGCTGCTGCAGACGGGCGGGCTGCCCGATCCAGACCTCATCATCCGCACGGGCGGGGAGGTGCGCCTCTCCAACTTCCTGCTCTATCAGGCCGCCTATTCCGAGCTGTATTTTTCCAATAAAATGTGGCCGGAGTTCTCCAAGCGCGACCTCGAAAAGGCGATCGAAAACTATTCCGCCCGCGACAGGCGGTTCGGCAATGTCGAGGAGGAGGGCTGAGTATGGTGCAGTATATGGCCAAGCGCATCGGCGTCGGCCTCGCCTATGTCGGGGTGCTCGTCGGCTTCTTTTTCCTGCGCAACATCGATCACCGCCTGTTCGGCATCCTCATCTACGCCTTTTCGCTGATCGGCACCTACGAGATGATCCACGCCATCAACGGCCCGCACAACGAAACGGCGGAGGAGCAGGTCGGCGCGCTGCGCATGAGCGGCTCGCAGGTGTTCTGCATCTACGCGTACGCCCTCCTGTTCACGCCCGTGTTCTATATCGTGGAAGGCCTGGCGCCGGGGCAGGGCTACCGCGGACTGCTCGTGCTCTCTTTCCTGCTGGCGATCGTCCTGCTCTGCCTGCTGGTCTTTGACCACCGCAACACGACGTTCGCGGGGACGGGCGCGTCCATGTTCGCGGCGGTGTACCCGACCGCCATACTGGCGACCATGCTTTTGACCAACGAGCTGCCCGTCGGTTCCACCCTCGCGCTGCTGCTCATCCATGTCATCTCCCCCGCGGCGGACACCTTTGCCTTCGCGGTCGGCAGCGTGCTGCGCGGCCCCAAGCTGTGCCCTTCCATCAGCCCCAACAAGACGATCTCGGGTGTGATCGGCGGCGTCGTCGCGGGCACGGGCGCCAGCGTCCTGCTGTACTGGCTGTACACGCTCACGTCCGATTACGTCTATACCGGCATCGGCAGCGCGTGGGCGGGCGCGCCGTGGGTGGTGTTCGCCGTGCTCGGCCTGATCACCTCGCTGATGACCGTGTTCGGCGACCTGGTCGAAAGCGTCATCAAGCGCCGCCTCGGCGTCAAGGATATGGGCAAGATCATGCCGACGCACGGCGGCATCCTCGACCGCATCGACGGCACGCTGTTTGCGAGCATGTTCGTCTACATCGTGTTCGCGCTGTTCGTCGTGCCGCCCATCGCGTAAGGGCGAAGCCAAAGCTCTGCAAGGCGGTTCCTCCGCCTTGCTTTTTTCTTTTTTCCGCCCCGGCGAAGGGGCGGGCTTATCCCCGTGTCCGGGAAAGAAGGGGCGCGCCGGACCCCGCGCCGATCGCAGATCGGCGGGCCGCAGGGCGAGAGAGCGCGCCGGACCCCGCATTCGGGAGGGAAGGGGCGCGCATATCCCCGCCCCGCCGCGCGTACACTATTGCAGGAGAGCAGCGTATGAAGAAGATCGCCGTCATCGGCAGTACAGGTTCGATCGGGCGCCAGGCGCTGGCCGTCGCCGCCCGCTATCCCGAGCGGTTTTGCGTCACGGCGCTGGCCGCCCATGCGAACGAAAGGCTCTTGGCCGAGCAGGCCGCCGCCGTGCGCCCCGCCTTTGCGGCGCTGCGCGCGGAGGGGGAGGCCGTCGCCATGCCCGCGGGCGTCCGCTTTGCCCGCGGCGAGGGGGCGTTCGAGGAGGCGTGCGCCTTCGCGGACGCGGACATCGTGCTCGTCGCCGTGTCCGGGTTCGCGGGATTGAAGGCGACGCTGCTCGCCGTCGGGGCGGGGAAGGACGTCGCCCTCGCCAACAAGGAGAGCCTGGTCGTCGGCGGAACGCTCGTGCTGCGCCGCGCGCGGGAACGGGGGGTGCGCATCCTCCCCGTCGACAGCGAGCATTCGGCGATCTGGCAGTGCCTGCACTTTGACCGCACGGCGCCCTTCCGCCGCATCCTGCTCACCGCCAGCGGCGGCGCCCTGCGCGATCTCCCGCTCGAAGCGCTCCCGTCCGTCACCGCGCGGGAGGCGCTCGCCCACCCCAACTGGAAGATGGGGCCCAAGATCACCCTCGACTGCGCCACCATGCTCAACAAGGGCTTCGAGGTCATCGAGGCGATGCACCTGTTCGGCGCCTCCCTCTCGCAGATCGAGGTGCTCGTCCACCGCGAGAGCATCGTCCATTCGATGGTCGAGTTCGCGGACGGGGCGGTGCTCGCGCAGATGGGGATGCCTTCGATGGAGCTGCCCATCCAGCTCGCGCTGACCTATCCCGAGCGGCTGGACTGCGCGCTGCCGCGGGTGGATTTTGCCGCGCTGGGCGCGCTCACCTTCGCGGCGGTGGACGAGGCGCGCTATCCCTGCTTCCGCCTCGCCCTGGAGAGCGCGAAGCGGGGCGGCGGCTATCCGTGCGCGCTCAACGCGGCGGGCGAGGTCGCCGCGGAGGCCTTCCTCGGCGGCCGTATCCGCTATACGCAGATCGCGCCCGTCATCGAGGCGTCGCTGGACGCCCCCTGGCCGGACGCGCGCAGCTACGGCGAGCTTGCCGCGCTGGACGCCGCCGTGCGCGCGCGCGCCCGCTCCCTGCTCCCGTCACAATGAGGTTTGCATGATATTTTCTCTCCTCGCCGCGGCAGACGTGGCGCGAACGGTCGGCTCGGTGCTGCTGGCGCTGCTCATCCTGCTCGCCATGGTCACCGTCCACGAGTTCGGCCACTACGCCGCGGGGAAGCTCCTGCATTTTCGCATCGAAGAATTTTCCGTCGGATTCGGGCCCAAGCTCTTTTCGCGCGCCAAAAAGAACGGGGAAGTGTTCTCCGTCCGCCTGCTCCCGCTGGGCGGGTACTGCGCCTTTGCGGGGGAGGACGCGGAGGATGCGGGCCCGGACGCCTTCCCCAACAAGGCGCCGTGGAAGCGGATCGTCGTGCTGGCGGCGGGGGCGCTGATGAATTATTTGCTCGCCCTGCTGCTCATCCTATGCTCCTTCGCCTTCTGCGGCCGCCTGCAGCCGATGGTGCAGGAAGTGCAGCCCGCCGCCGACCCCGCCGCGGCCGCCTGCTCGCTGCGGGAGGGGGACATCCTCCTCGCCTGCGAGGGAAAGAGCGTGTACCTCGTCTCCGATCTGATGGACGCTTTGGAAGGGAAGAAGGAGGGCGACCGCGCGCGGTTCACCCTCTCCCGCCGGGAAGGGGATGTTCGCTCGGTCGTCGACGTGCCGATCGTGCTGCGTTCGGACGCGGACTTTGCCAACCTCGCCGACACGGACGCCCTCTGGCAGGCGCTGGGCGTGCGGTATTCGGCGGAGCGGGAGGCCTACCGCGTCGCGTCCGTATCCTACCGCGGCTTCGGGTTTTGGGAGACGGTCGGCGGTTCCTTCGTCTATTCCTTCCGCATCGGCGGCACCCTTTTCCGCACCCTCGGGCAGCTCCTGACGGGGGACATCGGCCTCTCCGCGTTCGGCGGGCCGGTCACCACCATCCGCCTGACCTCGCAGATCGCGTCGCGGGGCGTGCAGCCCTTCCTCGAGATCGCGGCGTTCATCGGCGTCAACCTCGCCGTGTTCAACCTGCTCCCCATCCCCGCGCTGGACGGCTCGCGCATCCTCTTTACCCTCCTCGAATGGGTGCGCGGCAAGCCCGTGCCGCGCAAGGTCGAGGGCGCGATCCACGCCGTCGGGCTGATCCTGCTCGTCGGGTTCGCGATCCTGGTCGACGTGCTGCAGCTCTTTTAGCGGCCGCGGGAAGGGAAGAAGGGTGCAAAAAAGCCAAAACGCGGGGCGGGCGGCATTGCGTATGCAATGCCGCCCGCCCCGCGCGTCATCGGCGCCCGGCTCAGCGGTCGGCGCAGCGGCGGAAGAGTTCGTCCCACGCGGGGAAGCGCCGCCGCAGCGAGATGGGGGAACCGCTCCCGTCGATGAAGCAGTGCGCGCTCTTCCCGCGCGCCCGCAGCGTGCCGTCCGGCCCGATCATCTCGTAGGAGAGGGCGAAGCGCACGCCCGTGTACGATTCGAGCCGCATCCGGATCTCCACCGTCTCGGCAAAGCGGGTCATGCCCTTGAACTCGCACTCGACGGAGAGCACGGGGCTGAGCACCCCTTCCCGCTCCATCGCGTCGTAGCCGAGCCCCATCTGCTCGAGCAGATCCACGCGCGCCTCCTCCATCCAGCGGATGTAGTTGGAGTGGTGGACGATCTTCATCGTGTCCGTTTCGTAGTACTGCGCCTTGTGGCGGTAGGGTGTAAATTCCATGCGTCGCCTCCTGTTCGGGAACATTATAGCACGCCCGCCGCGCGAAGTCAACCCCGCCGCGGGAAAGGAGTTTTTCGGCGCGAGAGGAGCCCCGCCGCGACGAGCAGCATGCCCGCCGCGGAAAATCATACCCGTCCGCGGCAGCCCGTTCCGTCCGCGGCGGCACGCTCCGCCGCGCAAAGTTTGCCGCAGGCGGCGCCGATCGCGGGGCGGCGCAAAGTTTGCCGGGGCGGCGGCGCGCGAGATGTTGACGGCGCGCCCTGTTTGTGGTACAATTTCAGGAAGAAAAAAATCGGCGGCGCGCGGGCCGACGGCGGCGCGCCGCGCGGGGAGAGAGTATGTTCAGCGGCGTTTCCACATCCTGCCTCTTTATGCGGGAGATGAATGAGGACGCGCTCACCGTCCTCAACGGGCTGGGTGTGCGCGCGACGGAGGTCTTTCTCACGACCTTTTCCGAGTACACGGAAGAATTTGCCCGCCTGCTCCTGTCGCGGCGGGGGGACCTGCGCGTCCATTCCGTCCATGTGCTCAACACCCAGTTCGAGCCGCAGCTGTTCGGCGGCCATCCGCGCGCCCGCGCGGACGCCTTCCGCCTGCTGCACGAGGCGATGTCCGCCGCCCGCATCCTCGGCGCGGAGCGCTACACCTTTCACGGCATCACCCGCCTGAAAAAGAACAGCGTCCCGCCCGACCCGGCGCGCCTCGCGCCCTCCTTCCGCGCCGTCCTCGACGCCTGCGCGGAGCACGGCGTGCGCCTCTGCCTCGAAACGGTGCACTGGGCGCTGTACAACGAGCCGGGGCTGTTCCGCCCCCTCGCCGCCGCCTGTCCCGACCTTTTGGGCGTGCTCGACGTCAAGCAGGCCCGCCTCTCCGGCTATCCCTATCCCATGTATATCAAGGATATGGAAGGGCATATCTCGCACGTCCATCTCTCGGACGTGGACGAGCGCGGGCGCATCTGCCTGCCGGGGGAGGGGAACTTCGATTTCGAGGAGTGCCTGCGCCGCCTCAAAGACGCTGGCTTCGACGGCGCCGCTATCATCGAGGTGTACCCGGACAACTACGGCGACTACGCCCGTCTGCGGCGCGCGTGCGACTATCTGGACGAGATCATCGATAAAATCGGCAAATAAGGGGTTTTGCGGGCGTTTTCGGGCGGTCCGGCCGCCCGAAATACAATTTTTTTACAAAAGGCTCGCTCGATTTGTTTGACAGAGCCGCCCTTTTGCATTACAATAAAAGGCGGTAAATTTTGGAAGAATACGGTGCGGCGAAAGCCCGCGCTTCGGTCAAGGAAACGGAGGTTTTTATGAACACAAGGAGCAAGGAGTGGCGCAACAGTATGCGCCTGACCGTCAACTACAACTACATGATGAAAAAATTCATCGGCGAGGACGGCCTGCGGGACGCAGACCTGACCGCGATGAAGGAGGAGGCCGCCAACGCCTTCGCCTATGTCAAGGAAAACCGCGGCAAGGGCATGATGGGCTGGACGCAGCTCCCGTACGACCAGAAGGAGATCGTGGAGGACATCCTCGCGACCGCCAAAGAGGTGCGCCGCAAGTTCAAGTATTTCGTCGTGCTCGGCATCGGCGGCAGCGCGCTCGGCCCCATCGCCGTGTTCAACGCGCTGTGCCACCTGCACTACAACGAGCTCGCGCCCTCCAAGCGCCGCGGCCCCAAGTTCTATGTGGAGGACAACGTCGACCCCGAGCGCATGAAGGATCTGCTCGACGTCATCGAGCCGGAAAAGACCTGCTTCAACGTCATCACCAAGTCGGGCGCGACCAGCGAGACGATGGCGCAGTACCTCATCATCAGCGACATCCTTAATAAAGCGCTGGGCGACAAGGCGAGCGAGCACATCATCGCCACCACCGACCACGCCAAGGGCAACCTCATCAAACTGTCCAAACAGCACGGGTATAAGACCTTCTATATCCCCGACGGCGTCGGCGGCCGCTTTTCCGAGCTCTGCCCCGTCGGCCTGCTGCCCGCGGCCGTGCTCGGCCTCGACATCAAGCTGATGCTCGCGGGCGCCGCCTATATGGACGGCATCTGCAGCCGCCCGTCCATCGCGAAGAACCCCGCCCTCGCCTGCGCGGTGCTGCAGGTGGCGGCGATGCGCCGCGGCAAGAACGTCGGCGTCATGATGCCCTACGCCGACAGCCTCAAGCTGATGGCGGACTGGTACTGCCAGCTTTGGGCGGAGAGCCTGGGCAAGAACGTCACGCTGGACGGCGAGCCCTGCAACGTCGGCCAGACGCCCGTCAAGGCCCTCGGCGTGACCGACCAGCACTCGCAGGTGCAGCTGTACACGGAAGGCCCCTTCGATAAAGTGGTCACCTTCCTCTCCGTCGGCAATTACCGCCACGAGTTCCCCATCCCGCACGGCTGCGAGGACATCCCCGACGTCGCCTTCCTCGGTGGCCACACGATGAACGAGCTGATCGCCGCGGAGAACAAGGCGACGGCGTACGCGCTCGCGAAGGCGGGCCGCATGAATTATACGATCTGCCTGCCGATGGTCAACGAGTTCACCCTCGGTCAGCTGATGTTCCTGTTTGAATTGCAGACGGCGTATGCGGGCGCGATGTTCAACATCGACACCTACAACCAGCCGGGCGTCGAGGCGGGCAAGCAGGCGACCTATGCGCTGCTGGGCAAGAAGGGCTACGAGGCGAAGAAGGCAGAGCTGGACAACGCCCCCGCCGAAGAAGAAAAATATACCGTCTGAGGAAGAAAAACATACCGCCCGGACGCCGCACGCGGCTGAGCGGGGCGGAACATACGGAGGCGGGCGCCCGGCAGGGCGCCCGCCTCTCTCCTATGCGCATATGCGGCGGTCCGCAGGCGAGGGGTTTTTTGCAAACTTCCCCCTTCTTCGCCGTAAACAGACAGGAAATGCGCGCGCGCAGGCATTACAATGGTAGAGTAATAAAAACCATTCGAGGGCATGGACGTGGCGCGCAAAATTGTGATCACATCGGGCAAGGGCGGCGTGGGCAAGACGACCGTCGCCGCCAACCTCGGCATGCGGCTCTCCATGATGGGGGAGCGGGTCGTGCTGGCGGATACCGATTTCGGGCTGAACAACATCGACGTCGTCTGCGGCGTGGAAAACAGGATCGTCTACGACATCGTGGACGCGATCGAGGGGCGCTGCCGACCCAAGCAGGCGCTCGTGCAGCACCCGGAGTACCCCAACCTGTTCGTGCTCGCATCCAACCACACCGACCCGAACAAGTACATATCGCCGCAGACCGTCCGCCTGATCCTGGACAACCTCGCGCCCCGCTTCGATTATATCCTCATCGATTCCCCCGCCGGGATCGACAGCGGCTTTCACCGCGCCGCCGCGGCGGCAGAGGAGGCGATCGTCGTCACGACGCCGCACATCTCTTCCCTGCGCGACGCGGACAAGGTCATCTCCGTCCTGCAGAGCTACCGGATGCGCGGCGTCGACCTGGTCATCAACATGGTGCGCGGCGACCTGGTCGTGGACGGGGAGATCCTCTCCCCGAACGAGATCTCCGAGGCGCTCAATTTGCCCCTGCTCGGCATCATCCCGCAGGAGGACGGCGTCTTTTTGGGGGAGCGGGGCGGCGGCGACGCGCAGAAGGCCTTCCGGATGCTCGCGGGCAACATCGTCAACGGCACGCGCAAGCTGTACAACGTCACCAACAAATACGACGGGTTTTTCGGCAGCATCCGCCGCAGCCTGAAAAAGAGTTTGTGACCGCCGGGAAGGAAAAGGAGGAGACCATGCGCAGACTGACCGACAACGCCGTGCGCGCCAAACACATCCTGGAGCGGGAGGGAGCGCCCCTCCCGCCCGACTGCGAGCAGATGCTCGCGCGCGACCTCGAACGGGTGCTCGCGGGGTATTTCGACCTCGCCGCGCCCGTGCGGGTGCAGATCGCGCGGGAGGGCAGCTATGTGGTCACCGTCCGCGCCGAGGCGGCGCGGCCCCGCCCCTTCGGGGTGGTAAAATAATGCTTTTTTGCAGCAAAATGACGCATGGATTGTGTCAAAGTGCGGCATTTTTATTTTTCTGAACACAAGATATTGTGTTTTTGCGAGGACTGTTGCAAAAGCCACAGAAATTTTCCGCAAACGTGCTATAATAGATACATACGAATTTACGACGAGGGAAACACGATGCAGGTCATCAAGAGAGACGGGACGGTCGTCGATTACGACCGCGCGAAGATCGCCATCGCGATCGGCAAGGCAAACGCCGAGATGGAGGCAAAGGAGCGCGCTTCCGGTCAGGAGATCGAGGCCATCCTCGCCTATATCGAAGGGAAAAAGAAGAAGCGGATGCTCGTGGAGGACATCCAGGACATCATCGAAGAGAAGCTGATGGAGCAGGGCCACTACGCGCTCGCCAAGACGTACATCATCTACCGCTACAACCGCGCGCTGGTGCGCAAGGCGAACACGACGGACGAGGCCATCCTCAGCCTCATCAGCAACTCCAACAAGGACGTCATGGAGGAGAACTCCAACAAGAACGCGCTCGCCGCGGCGACGCAGCGCGACCTCATCGCGGGGGAGGTATCCAAAGACCTGACCCGCCGCATCCTGCTGCCCGAAAAGATCTCCAAGGCGCACGACGAGGGCGTCCTGCACTTCCACGACGCCGACTATTTCGTGCAGCCCATCTTCAACTGCTGCCTCATCAACATCGCGGACATGCTGGACAACGGCACCGTGATGAACGGCAAGCTGATCGAAAGCCCGAAGAGCTTCCAGGTCGCCTGCACGGTGGTCACGCAGATCATCGCGGCGGTCGCCTGCTCGCAGTACGGCGGCCAGTCGGTGGATATGCGCCACCTCGGCAAATACCTGCGCAAGAGCCGCGTAAAATTTGAAAAGCACTTCCGCGAGACCTGCCCCGAGCTGACGGACGAGGAGGTGGACAAGCTGGTCGCCGACCGCATCCGCGACGAGCTCAAAAGCGGCGTGCAGACCATCCAGTACCAGATCAACACGCTGATGACTACCAACGGCCAGTCCCCGTTCGTGACCCTCTTCCTCTATCTCGACAAGGACGACGAGTACCTCGAAGAGAACGCCATGATCGTCACCGAGATCCTGCGTCAGCGCTACGAGGGCATCAAGAACGAGAAGGGCGTGTACATCACCACCGCCTTCCCCAAGCTCGTCTATGTTTTGGACGAGATCAACTGCCTCCAAGGCGGCGCGTATGACTATGTGACCGAGCTCGCGGTCCAATGCTCGTCCAAGCGCCTGTACCCCGACTACATCTCCGCCAAAAAGATGCGCGAGATCTACGAGGGCAACGTGTTCAGCCCGATGGGCTGCCGCTCCTTCCTCTCCCCGTGGAAGGACGAAAACGGGAACTACAAATTCGAGGGCCGCTTCAACCAGGGCGTCGTCTCCATCAATCTGCCGCAGATCGGCATCGTCGCCGGGGGGGACGAGGAGAAGTTCTGGCGGCTGTTCGACGAGCGGCTGGAGCTGTGCCGCGAGGCGCTGCTGTGCCGCCACCGCGCGCTGCTCGGCACCAAGAGCGACGTCTCTCCCATCCACTGGCAGTACGGCGCGATCGCCCGCCTCGACAAGGGCGAGGTCATCGACCCGCTGCTCAAAGACGGCTATTCCACCCTCTCGCTCGGCTACATCGGCCTGTATGAAGTGACCAAGCTGATGACGGGCGTCTCCCAGACCGACCCGAAAGGGGAGGCGTTCGCCGTGCGCGTCATGCAGCACATGCGCGACGCGACCGACCGCTGGAAGAAGGAGAGCGGCCTCGGCTTCGCCCTGTACGGGACGCCCGCCGAGTCGCTCTGCTACCGCTTCGCGCGCATCGACAAGGAGCGCTTCGGCACCATTGAGGACGTGACGGACAAGGGCTATTATACCAATTCCTATCATGTGGACGTGCGCGAGGACATCGACGCCTTCTCCAAGTTCGCCTTCGAGGCGCAGTTCCAGAAGATCTCTTCGGGCGGCTGCATCTCCTACGTCGAGATCCCGAATATGCAGAACAACCTCGAGGCGATGCAGGAAGTCGTCAAGTTCATCTACGACAACATCCAGTACGCCGAGTTCAACACCAAGAGCGACTACTGCCACGTCTGCGGCTGGGACGGCGAGATCGTCATCAACGACGACAACGAGTGGGAGTGCCCCAACTGCCACAACAAGGATCACCGCAAGATGAACGTCACCCGCCGCACCTGCGGCTACCTGGGCGAAAATTTCTGGAACCTGGGCAAGACCAAGGAGATCAAGGCGCGCGTCCTGCACCTGTAAACGGCGGGAACGGGCGGATCCGCCCGGGGATGAGCAGGAGGCCGGGCGCCCGCTTCGCCGTTTTCGTCTCTTTCCCGCAAAAATTTGCGGGCAGGACTTGAAAAGAGGAAAAAAGTGTGTTACAATAATAGAAGAGGGGCGCGCGCGATATGAATTTTGCCGCCATCAAAAAGCACGATATCGCCAACGGCGTCGGCGTGCGCGTGTCGCTGTTCGTCAGCGGCTGCACCCATCGCTGCAAGGGCTGCTTCAACGCCGAGGCGTGGGATTTTGCCTACGGGCAGCCGTTCACGGAGGCGGCGCAGCGCGACGTCCTCGCGGCGGTCGGCAAGGACTATATCGCGGGGCTCTCCCTTTTGGGGGGAGAGCCGTTCGAACCGCAGAA
>DXFD01000062.1 GCA_019114625.1 Candidatus Borkfalkia faecigallinarum
CATCAGCTGATTCTGGTCGGAAGCGACATTGGTGATGGTGAAGATGGGCGCCAATTCATGCTGGCCGGGCGCGACCTCGTTGTGACGGGTCTTGGCGAGGATGCCGAGTTTCCACAATTCCTGATCGAGATCCTGCATAAATGCGACCACGCGCGACTTGATGGACCCGAAGTAATGATCCTCCAGCTCCTGTCCCTTCGGCGGCTTTGCCCCAAAGAGGGTGCGGCCGGAAAAGACGAGGTCCTTGCGCGCGTCGTACATCTTGCGGTCGATGAGGAAGTACTCCTGCTCCGCGCCGACGGTGGGATACACGCGCTTGACGGACATATTCCCGAACAGGCGGAGGATGCGCAGCGCCTCGCGGTTGAGGGCGCGCATACTTTTGAGCAGCGGCGTCTTTTTGTCCAGCACCTCGCCGCTGTACGAGAGGAATACGGTCGGGATGCAAAGCGTCCCGTCCTTGATGAAGGCGAACGAGGTCGGATCCCACGCGGTGTAACCGCGCGCTTCAAAGATGGCGCGCACGCCGCCGCTGGGGAAGGAGGAGGCGTCCGTCTCGCCGACGACGAGCTCCTTGCCCGAAAACTCCATGATGACCTTCCCGTCGCCGACGGGGGTGATGAAGCTGTCGTGCTTTTCCGCGGTGACGCCCGTCATGGGCTGGAACCAGTGGGTAAAATGCGTGGCGCCCTTTTCGACCGCCCAATCCTTCATCGCGTTGGCGACGACCGCCGCCACGCCCGCGTCCAGCGGGCGGTCCTCGTCGATGGTCTTTTTGAGCGACTTGAACACTTCCTTCGGCAGCCGCTCCTGCATGACCTTGATGCTGAAAACGTTTTCGCCAAACATTTCGGGGACTTTCATCGTAGCTTTCTCCTTTTGCGCCGGGCGCGTCCGGACAGCCGGGGCGCGCCGCCATATAGACAAGAAGCGCCGCGAGTAACTTGTCTTACCCACGGCGCCCGTTCGGATCTGACCATTCAATTATATGCGTTCGGCGGAAATTTGTCAAATATTTTCGGCAAACTTTGCGCCGCCGCCCCTTGCGCCGCCTTTACGCGAACACGCGCAAATCGCCCGAAAGGATGACCGTGACCATATCGACGATCCAGAAAACGACCTCGCCGATCAGCAGCAGCTGCAAAATGCCCATGATCCAGTGGCCGCGCATGATGCGGGTGATGCCGCCCAGCAGCCAGCTGGTGACGGGAATGATCGCGAGGATGACGTTGATGATCCAAACAAGCCCGAGGTTCAAATACCCCTTACCGCTCTTTGCCATACTTTGAAACCTCCTTTTTTCGGCGGTTTGACCGCTTGAAATTATCTCTATTATACTCCGCCGCGCGCCGTTTGTCAACGCATCGGCAAAATTTCACAAATTATTTCGGGGACGCCCGCAGCGCGGGCGTCCCCCTTTTTCAATTTTTGATAAAGGACTCCTGCGCGTCCAGCGCGGGGCCGAGCGTCTCGACGGGGCGATACTTGCCGTCCGGGCAGAGCTTGCGCGCCTTGACGTTGTCGGCGAGCATGGTCTGCAAGAAGTCGTAGATCTTGCGCTCGATCTCCTTGTCGAGGACGGGCGCGGCGATCTCGACGCGCTTGTCGGTATTGCGGGTCATCAGGTCGGCGCTGGAAATGTACAGGATGCGGTCCTCCTCCCCGCCGAAGCAATACACGCGGGAGTGTTCGAGGAAGCGCCCGACGACGGAGATGACGCGGATGTTCTCCGTCTTGCCGGGGACGCCGGGCAGCAGGCAGCAGATGCCGCGCACGATCAGGCGGATCTGTACGCCCGCGCAGCTCGCCTCGACCAGCTTGTCGATGATCGGCTTGTCGGTGAGGCTGTTCATCTTGGCGAGGATCTGCCCCTCGCCGCCCTTTTTCGCCTTCTCGATCTCGCGGTCGATGAGGGCGACGATGCCCGGTTTGAGCGTTTCGGGCGCGACGAGCAGCTTCTTATAGTGGAAATCGGTATTGCAGATCGCGATATTGCGGAAGAATGCGACCGCGTCCTCGCCGATCTCGGTGTCCGCCGTGATGTAGTTGAGGTCGGTGTACTGCTTGGAGGTGGACTCGTTGTAGTTGCCCGTGCCGAGGTGGGTGATGTAGCGGATCTCTTCCCCCTCTTTGAGGACGATGGAGATGATCTTGGAATGCACCTTATAGTTCTCCATGCCGTAGATGATGGTGCATCCCGCCTCCTGCAGCTTGCTCGCGAAGTGCATGTTGTTCTCTTCGTCGAAGCGCGCCATCAGCTAGATGACGACGGTGACCTGCTTGCCCCGCTCGCAGGCGCGGCAGAGGGCGTCGACGATGCGCGAATGGTTGGCGAGGCGGTAGATGGTGATCTTGATGGAGAGCACCCGCTTGTCCTTGGCGCACTCGTCGAGCAGGTCGACGACGGGCGTCATGCTGTCGTACGGATAGGACAGGAAGATGTTCTTGCCGTAGATATAGTCGATGAGCGAGGGCGCCTCGGCGATCTCGGCGTCGATCGCGCCCTTGAAGGGCGGGTAGCGCAGCTGCGCCGCCTCCTCCGGCGGGAAATAATTGCCCAGCGAAAAGAGGAACTTGTAATCGAAGAAGTTGGGATCCTCGAAGCAGTAATCGGGGTCGAGCTTGAGCAGGCGCAGCACGAAGTCCTTGAGCGGCGAGCTCTCGTCGTCCACTTCCAGGCGCACCACCCCCATCCGCGCGCGCGACTCGATCTTCTTCTTCATGAATTCGGAAAAGTCGTGCTCGACGTCGTTGTCGTCCACGCGGGTATCGACGTCGGCGTTGCGGGTGACGCGCATGAGCATCCGCCCGCGCACCGTGTAGCCCATAAAACCGAGGTGCCCGAAGGCTTTGAGGAGCTCTTCCACCGGCACCAGTTTGACCTTCTTGCCGTAGCCGATGCGGTACAGGCGGTCGGCGGCGGGGTTGAGGAAGGTCACGCCGATCATCCGCCGCCCCTCGCGCTCGAGGTCGTAGATCATGTAATGGCGGCGGTTTTCAAACTGCATCATCGGGTGCTTTGCGTCCAGCACCATCATCGAGAGCAGCGGCAAGACGTGCGCGAGGAAATAGCTCTTGCACTCCTCGCTCTGGCGGGGGGTCAGTTCGGACGCCTTCAAGATGCGCACGCCCGCCTTGTTCAGCTCGCCGCGCAGCTTTATGTACGCGGAGATACGGTTCTGGTAGTGCCGCCGCACGACCGCGCGGATCCCCTCCAGCTGCTTGGCGGGCGTCAGGCCCGTCTTGTTCTCCTTGACGTTGGGGTCGGTCAGGCTCTCGTTGCAGAGGCTGCCCACCCGCACCATGAAGAACTCGTCCAGATTGGACGCAAAGATGGACAGGAATTTGCACCGCTCGAGCAGCGGGTTGGTCAGGTCGGACGCCTGGTCGAGCACCCGCTTGTTAAAGAGCAGCCAGGAATACTCCCGGTTGACGTAGATCCCGCGCATGAAGCGCTTTTTTGCCTTCTCCAAAGATGTTTGCTGTTTCACTCTTGCGTACTCTCCTTGCTCTTCGCCGCATTTTCCGCACTCTCAACAACTTTTTCCTTTGCCGGCCTGCCCCGCTTGGCGCTCCCCGCCTTTGCCTTCGGCGGCCTGCCCCGTTTGGCAGCCCCCGCCTTTGCTTTCGGCGGCCTGCCCCGCTTGGCGGTCTCCGCCTTTGCCTTCGCCGGCCTGCCGCGGCGCTTCGGGGCGTCCCCCGCCGCTTCCTTTGCCGCCGCGCCCGCGGGCGCTGCGCTTTCGGGAACGGCTCGTTCGGGAAGGGCATCCCCTTCGCCCGCCTTTCCTTCCGCATCCTCCTGCCCGTCCTCCGGCTGCCCGACGGGGAGGATGACCGCCTCTTCCTTCGCGAAATCATAGAAGGAGGCGCGCACCTTGCCCTCGGCGACCAGCTGCAGATAGCCTTCCTTGACGCCGCGGTCGCTCACGAGCAGCTGCTTCGCGCCGAAGCGGCGGAACACCGTCTTGGCGATGACCGCCGCGATGCCGACCGAATACAGCTTTTCGGGCGCGACGTCCAGGATGAGTTTGGAGCGGTCGCGGCCGGTCAAAAGATGCCCGACCAGCTTTTTGAACTTTTTATAGTCCATCCTGCGCTCGCCCGGCTCGGCGGCGTCCGTGAACTCCGCATAGATATCGTACAGCGCGAGCGCCGCCGTACCCACCACGACGACGGTGGCATAGCGGCCTTCGCCCGGCACGTCCGCCTTGTCCAGCTTGCGCGCCACATATTTTTTGATGCGCTTGGCCTCGCCCTCGTCCGGCTGGATCTTCTCCACAAACTTGTTGTGCAGGGTGAGGATGCCGAAGTTCAGGCTGTGCATCTGCGCGCGGTCGTCCGCCGAGAGATCGCAGATCTCCACGCTCGCGCCGCCGATGTCGAGCAGCACGGCGCTCTCGTAGGCGCTGTAAAAGCGGTTGGCGATGTAGTCGCAGTAGGCCTCCGTCTGCCCGTCCACCGCGTTGACGGGCAGACCCGTGCGGTTGAGGATGGCGGCGCCGATCTCTTCAAAGTTGCCGACCGCGCGCAGCGCCGCCGTCGAGATGAGGTAGACGACGTCCACCCCGAGGCTGAGGCACTTGTCCTTCATCAGCGAGACCGCCTCGACCAGCTTGTCGATGCCCCGCTGCGACAGGTCGCGCCCGTCCAGATAGTGCAGCAGCGTCAGGCTGGCACGGTCGCGGAAAATGATCTCGGTGATGCGGTCGTTGGTGTCCGCCACCATCATCGAAATGCTGCTGGAACTGATATCGATCACAGAATATTTCATACGATGTCCTCGTGCGGGAAGAGCCCGCCTGTTCCCGGGGGAACGGTTCAGCGCCCCAGGCAGATGCCGATGCCCTCTGCCGCGGCGACGATCTCCGCAGCGGGGTCGACCAGCTTATAGCGCCCGGCGATGTCCGCCAGTGCGTTGAAGGTGATCTTGTTGCCGCACACGGCGACGGTCACGCCGAACCGCCCTTCCGCCGCGAGCCTGCCCGCATAGCTGCCCAGGCGGGTGCAGAACACCTTGTCGTACGCGGAGGGGCTGCCGCCGCGCTGGATGTAGCCGAGCACGGTGGAGCGGGTCTCGAAGCCCGTCTGCTCGCCGATCACCTCCGCGAGGTGGGCGGTGACGGTCGTCTCGCCGCGGTCCACGCGCACGAAGGCGCGCTCCTTCTTTTTATAGGGCGCTTCCGCGTCCACGATGGCTCCCTCGGCGACGGCGATGATGCAGCTGCGCTTGCCCGCGCGGTAGGTGTTGCGGACGCACTCGCACACTTTGTCGATGTTGAACGGGATCTCGGGCAGCAGGATGGCGTCCGCGCCGCCCGCGATGCCCGCGTACAGCGTCAGCCAGCCCGCCTTGTTGCCCATCACCTCGACGAGGATGGTGCGGCCGTGGCTGTCCGCCGTGGTGCGGACGCGCTCGATCGCCTCCGCGGCGACGTCCACCGCCGTATGGAACCCGAAGGTGAAATCCGTCCCGTAAATGTCGTTGTCGATGGTCTTGGGCAGGCCGATGACGTTGCAGCCCTCCGCGCACAGCAGCGCCGCCGTGCGGTGGGTGCCCGCGCCGCCCAGCGTGAACAGGCAGTCCAGCCCCAGCTTCTTATAATTCGCGCACATCTTGTCCAGGCGGGTGATCCCGTCCTCTTCGGGCACGGTCATCTGCTTGAACGGGGTGCGGTTGGTGCCGAGCATGGTGCCGCCCGCGTCGAGCAGCCCCTCAAAATCCTCCTTGCGGAGCGGCTTGCACTCGCCCTTGATCAGCCCGACATAGCCGTTCTGAAACCCGACGATCTCCGCGTTTTTGATGTTGCGGTAGATATACAGGCCGATCGCGCGCATGACGGCGTTGAGGCCGGCGCAATCTCCGCCGCTGGTCAAAATTCCGATCTTCATAGAAACCCTCCTTTTTCTATTTTATCACCGATCTGCGCCCGCGTCAATACGATTTCCGATTTTTTCCTGCAAAAACCGAAAAATCCCGTCCCGCGGCGCGCCGACGACGGCGCGCCGGCCCCTCCGCACGCGCGCCGCCGTCCGCACGCCTCCCTTGCGGCGCCCGCCCGCGCGCGGAAAAACGAGGAAAGAGGGCGGCGCGGCGCCCTTACAGGCGCCGCGCCGTTTTTTGCCGCGCGCCCGTGCGGGCGCGCGCTTACAGATCGTCGGCGTCCTGCACGGGCTTCCCGCCGTCCTGCGGCGTGCCCGTGTAGCTGCCGTCCTCGTCAAACGGGGAACGCATGGGCCGCAGCGGCCGCTTCTTCCCCCTCACTTGCACGACTTGGTCCCCTGCGCGCGGCTGCGGGCGGACGCAGAGGCCTTGCCCTGCGCCGATTTGCCCTGCGCCGACTGCGCCGATTTGTTCTGCGCCGACTGCGCCGATTTGCTCTGCGCCGACTGCGCCGATTTGCTCTGCGCGGACTGCGCCGATTTGTTCTGCGCCGCTTTGCTCTGCGCCGACTGCGCGGACTTGCTCTGCGCCGACTGCGCGGACTTGCTCTGCGCGTTCTGTTCTTTGCTGTTTCTCATTTTTCTTTCTCCTTATGATTGATCGAAGGGTAAAGGGATCTCGGTAAACCCCTGCTTGGCCTTGCACAGCGGGCAGACCTTCCACGCCTCGCGCGTCGTCGCGCGGTAACCGCACTCGCCGCAGATCCAGAGCGTAGGCTTGTCCCGCCGATACAGCGTGCCGTCCCGCAGAGAGCGATGCAGGAACCGAAAGACGATCTCGTGTTCCCGCTCCACGGATGCGACCCGCTCGAACAGGGCGGCGGCGTCCTCGAACCCCTCTTCCCGCGCCTCGCGGGCGAAGGCGGGATAGACGTCCGCGTGCTCGGCGCGCTCGTCCTCCGCAGCAAAGGCGAAATTCTCCGCCAGCGTGCCGAAGCGGAAGGGATAGCCCGCGTCGAGCGCGACGTTGCCGCAGCTGCCCGCCTTTTGGATGAGCATATCGAAAAAGCTCTTCGCGTGGTTTGTCTCGTTTTTCGCGATGGTGCGGACGACGTCGGCAAGCACGGGATACTCCTCCGCCGTCGCGAGACGGGCGATCAGCTGATAGCGCATCCCCGCCTGGCTCTCCCCCGCAAACGAGCGGGCAAGGTTTGTAAACGTCCTCGTCTGATGAAACTGCATCGCAAGATCCTCCTTACGCCCCGTAGTATGCCCGCCCGCGCGGCGATTATGCGCCCCGCCCCGCTTTTTTGCAAAAGAGCGCCTCGTCTTTGCGAAGGGGCGTCCCCTCCCCGCGAAGGAGTGCGCTTTCTTTTTTATATCGGAGGAACGCCGCCCGTTTGCGGGGCAGGCAAAAGACCGGCGCGCGACCTTGCGTCGCGCGCCGGCAAAGAAACCGATATCCGAAACAAACTTCCCGCCCCGCAAGCCGCCCCGACGGACGGTGCGGGCAGCGCCCGCAAGCGGGCGCCTTTGCGGTCAGTTGTGCAGGCCGCCCCAATACTCCCACTTGCCGCGGTAAAAGATGAGCAACACGCCGCGCAGGAAGTCGGCGATGCCGCCCGCGAGGAACCAGACGGAGACGCCCGCAAAGCCGCTCGCCCAGCTGATCATGGCGAACAGGAGCGCCGACGACGCGAACGCCAGCCACGCGAAGAAGCGGTGCCACGACGCGATGCGCACCCGCCCCGGGACGCTCGCCGCCAGCGGCAGGCCGAGCAGAAGGGAGGCGGCGTACAGCGGCGTGCCGTACAGCAGCAGGTTGGAACAGATCGCGCGGCAGAGGTTGGACACCGTCTCGTTCGCGGAAAAGACGTGTACGCCCACCACCTCGCTCAGATAGACGGAGTACGCCGCGCCCGCCCCGTCGGAAAAGCCGAACAGATAGGTCAGCGCCCCGAACCCCGTGAAGGACGTCTCCCCGTTGACCCAGGGGAGGAAGAAGCAGACGATGCTCAACGCGAGCAGCACCAGCGACAGGGACGCGATGACCATGCGGTTGCGGCTGCGCCCCTTTTTGCGGGGCGGCGCGATGCGCTTATAGAAGGGGCGGAAGCGGGCGCGGCTCTCCGCCTCGTACGGCTGCGTATAGACGACCGGGCTCGCCTGCGCCGCCTGCAGGACCAGCGCGCGCTGCGCGGAGCGCAGCTGCTCCAGCTCGCCCCGCAGCATATGCACTTCGCCGCGCAGCTGCTCCAACTCGGAGAGCATGGTCGCCCGCTCGCGCTCCTCGTCGGCGGCGATCACCGCCTGCGGGGAGGACAATTCGTCGCGGCAGCGGGTGACCGACGCGCGCATCCGCGCGAGCAGTTCGTCCGTGTCGCCGTCCGCCAGTTCTCCGCAGTGCGGGCAGCGCAGCGCGCTTTCGTCCACGGCGATGCCGCAGTGTTTACAGATCTTGGATGCGATAAGCCATCACCTCCCGCGTTGTCTCCTTCCCTTCCTTTCCCCTCCGCCCGCCGTACGGGCAGACGGCTCCGCCATACAGGCAGGCTGCTCCGCCCGCCGCGCGGGCCCGGCGCCCCGGCTCCGGATGCGGCGGGTTCAGGCGCGCGGCTTGTTGAAGTTGTCCTTCAGGGAAACGATCTCGGAGAGGACGAGCTTGTCCCCCTCCGTGCATTTTTTGAAATAACCGGTGCGCAGCAGCTGGAATCCTTCCCCGTCCGCCGCCTGCGCGAGATAGGGCTCCGCCTTCGCGGGGAAGATCTTTTCGCTGTCCGGGTTCATGCGCTCGGAAAAGTCCTGCCCGGAGTACTCCGCGTCGCGCAGCAGGCTCTCGTAGCGGCGCACCTCGGCGTCCGAACAGTCGTCCGCGTTCACCCACTGGATGACGCCCTTGACCTTGATGCCGCTCGTGTCGCTGCCGCTGTGGCTGGACGGGACGTGCGAGCAGCGCACCTCGGCGACCTTGCCGTCCGCATCCAAGACCACCTCGTCGCAGCGGATGATGTACGCGTTTTTGAGGCGGACGTAGCCGTCCGGTTTGAGGCGGAAGTATTTGGGGGGCGGGTCGAGCGAGAAGTCGGACCCGTCGATATAGAGATGTTTGCCGAACTTCACCTTGCGCTTGCCCGCGCCTTCGTCCGTCGGGTTGACGTCGAAGTCCAGCTCCTCCTCCCCTTCCCAGTCGGTGAGGGTGACTTTGACGGGGTCGAGCACCGCCATCGCGCGCGCGGCGTGGGCGTTGAGGTACTCGCGCACGCACGCCTCGAAGTAGGAATACTCGCATTCCGACTGCGCCTTGGCGACGCCGATGCGGGAGCAGAAGTCGCGCACGGCCGCCGCGGGGATACCGCGGTTGCGCAGCCCGGAGAGGGTCGGCATACGCGGGTCGTCCCAGCCGCGCACCTTGCCCTCCTCCACCAGCTTTTTCAGATAGCGCTTGCTCATCACGGTGTTGGTGATGTTCAGCCGCGCGAACTCGATCTGGCGGGGCTTGGGGTCGAAGCCGAGGGAGACGCCCACCCAATCGTACAGCGGGCGATGATCCTCAAATTCGAGCGTGCAGAGGGAATGGGTGACGCCCTGCAAATAGTCGCAGATGGGGTGCGCGTAGTCGTACATCGGATAGATGCACCACTTGTCGCCCGTGCGGTGATGGGTCGCGTGCAGGATGCGGTAGATGACGGGGTCGCGCAGATTGACGTTGGGGGAAGCCATGTCGATCTTCGCGCGCAGGCACTTCTCCCCGTCCCTGTACTTGCCCGCCCGCATCTCCTCGAACAGGCGGAGATTCTCCTCGGGGGTCCTGTTTCGATACGGGCTTTCGACGCCCGGCTCGGTCAGCGTGCCGCGGGTGTTTTTGATCTCCTCGGGGGAAAGGTCGCACACGAACGCCTTGCCCTCCTTGATGAGGCGGACGGCGTACGCGTAGATGTCGTCAAAGAAGTCGGACGCGTAGCACTCGCGCGCCCATTCGTAGCCCAGCCAATGGATGTCGGCGCGGATGGCGTCGACGAACTCCGTCTTTTCCTTGGACGGGTTGGTGTCGTCAAAGAAGAGGTTGCACTTGCCGCCGTATTTGAGGGCGGTGCCGAAGTTGACGAACATGCTCTTGGCGTGGCCGATGTGCAGATAGCCATTGGGTTCGGGCGGGAAGCGCGTCTGCACCTGTTCGGGGCGCAGCTTCCCCGCCGCGATGTCCTCGTTGATGATCTGTTCGATGAAGTTGGCTGCCTCGGGCAGCCGGATGGATCCTGCCATATATTCACTCCGATATTTTGGAAAATATTGCCGTTTGGATGCGCCCCGCGCCGATCAGGACAGCCCGACGATCTCGCCCTTTTCGTCGACGTCGATGTGTTCGGCGGCGGGGTGCGCGCCCAGGCCGGGCATGAGCATGATGCTGCCCGCGACCGCGACGACGAACTCCGCGCCGCCCTTGACGATGATGTCGCGCACGCGCACGGTGAAGCCTGCGGGGCGGGCGAGCAGGCCGGCGTCGTCGGACAGGGAATACTGCGTCTTGGCGATGATGACGGGCAGCTTACCGTAGCCGCGCGCCTCCGCCTCGGCGATCTTCGCGCGGGCGATGTCCGAAAACGCGACCCCCGCCCCGCCATAGACGTTGCGGACGACGTCCGCGATCTTCTTTTCGATGGGGTCGTTCAGATCGTACGAATAGTGCAGCGGGCTCGTATGCTCCGCCGCCGCGCAGACGGCCTCGGCGAGCTCTTTGCCCCCTTCGCCGCCCTTCAAAAAGACGTCCGTGAACACGGCTTTTGCGCCCGCGCGCTCCACGCCGCGCATGACGGCGTCGATCTCGGCGGGGGTGTCGCTCGCGAAGCGGTTCATCGCGACGACGACCGGCTTGTTGTAGACGCCGCGGATGTTTTCGATATGTTTATACAGGTTGGGCAGCCCGCGCTCGAGCGCGGCGACGTCCTCCTCGGAAAGGCGCGCCTTGTCCGCCCCGCCGTGCAGTTTGAGCGCCTTGACCGTCGCCACGACGACGACGCAGTCGGGCTCGATGCCGGCGACGCGGCACTTGGTGTCGAGGAACTTTTCCGCGCCCAGGTCGGCGCCGAAGCCCGCCTCGGTGACCACCCAGTCGGCGAGGGAGAGGGCGGCATAGGTCGCGAGGATACTGTTGCAGCCGTGCGCGATGTTCGCGAACGGCCCGCCGTGGACGATGGCGGGCGTGCCTTCCAGCGTCTGGACGAGGTTGGGCTTGATCGCGTCCTTCAGGAGCGAACACATCGCCCCTTCGACGTGCAGATCGCGCGCGTAGACGTACTCGCCCCTGCGGTTCTCGCCGACGATGATGTTCCCGAGCCGGCGCTTGAGGTCGGCAAGGGAGGTCGCGAGGCAGAGGATCGCCATGACCTCGGAGGCGGCGGTGATCTCAAAATGCTCCTCCCGCTCGACGCCCTGCCCCTTCTGCCCGATCGTGATGTTGCGCAGCGCGCGGTCGTTCATGTCCAGGCAGCGGCGGAAATAGATCTTTTCGGGATCGATGTCGAGCGCGTTGCCGCGGAAGATGTGATTGTCGAGCACGGCCGCGAGCAGGTTGTTCGCCGCCGTGATGGCGTGCAGGTCGCCCGTGAAGTGCAGGTTGATGTCCTCCATAGGGACCACCTGCGCATAGCCGCCGCCCGCGGCGCCCCCCTTGATGCCGAACACCGGCCCGAGCGAAGGCTCGCGCAGGGCGAGGCAGACCTGTTTGCCGAGCCGCGCCATGCCGTCGGCGAGGCCGATGGAGACGGTCGTCTTGCCCTCGCCCGAGGCGGTGGGGTTGATGGCGGTCACGAGCACGAGCCTGCCGCGGCGCGCTCCGCCCGTAGCGGACAGCTTGGCCTTGTACTTGCCGTACCGCTCGATATCCGCCTCCGCAAGCCCCAGCTTGGCGGCGATCTCGCCGATATCCTTCATTTTACAGCTCTTTGCGATCTCGATGTCACTCAGCATCCCTGTTCCCTCGCGAAGTTGATTTTATCTATTGTACCACAAATCGGCGCGCATTGCAAGCGCGCGCGGGACTTTGCTCGCCCGCCCGCGGCGGATCGCTCGCCCCGCGCCGTTTACCGGCCTTCGCAGTCGTGCGGCAGGCGCAGCTGCTCCCACGCGGCGCGAAACGATCCCTCCTCCCGCACGAAGCCGAAGCGGGTCAGGTCGGCGCCCCAGTCCCCGCCCGCCGTGACGGAGGGGACGAAGTCGTTCATGCACTTGTTGATCAACGTGCGCAGCATCAGTTCTTTGTACGGGCAGGCGGGGTCGCAGAACAGCGAGCCGTCCTCGCGCAACCCGCCGCCGTAATCGCCCTTCCCGTCCGACAGGACAAAATAAAACCGAAACCCGGGCGCTTGGCGCAATACTACCGATAACATACGCACATTATAGCACAAAACGCGGCCGATGGCAAAAAAACGCTGGCTCGGCGGCGCATTTTATGTTATAATTTTTCGGAACCGACCGCCTCGGGCTTTGCGGGGATAGGCAAAGGACTGCCCCCGCGCTTTGCGGGGATAGACAAAGGACCGCCCCCGCGCTTTGCGGGGCGAGACAAGGAGCCGACATGGACGCAGCCATTTTGCGGGCGCTGGAATACATCCGCTGCCCCTTTTTCGATTTTTTCTTTTCCGTCTTCACCGCCCTCGGCGAGGAAATGATCATCGCGGCGGTCATCGCCCTCATCTACGTCAGCTTTTCCAAGCGGCTGGGCGAACAGGCGCTGGTGACGGTGCTGTCCGCCTCCTGCATCACGGCCGCCGTCAAGAGCGCCGTGCGCCGCACCCGCCCCTACGCCGCGGGCTACGTGACGCGGGTGGACATCGACAACCCCTTCGTCTCCACCGTCGACCTCGACGCGGACATGAGCTTCCCCAGCGGCCACGCGACGGCGACGAGCGGCTTTTTCGGCACGGTCGCGCTGCGCGCGCGGCGGCTGCTCCCCTCCCTCCTGTGCGCCGCGTTCGTGCTGCTGGTGATGCTCTCGCGGCTGTACTTCGGCGTGCATTACCCGACGGACGTGCTGACGGGGCTCCTGATCGGGGCGGGCTGCGCCGCCCTCTGGCAATGGATCTATGCGAGGTGGTACGGCGCGCGGCTGTATATCTACCTCGGCGTCGCGCTCTGCACGCTGCCCTTCCTCTTCTTTGAACGGACGGGCACCGAGTCGATGTTCGAGATCTCCGCCCTGACGCTGGCGACGGCGGCGGGGCTGCTCGTCGAGGACAAGTTCATCCGCTTCGAGGACGCGAAAAAGTGGCTGCACCGCCTGCTGCGCCCCGCGCTCACCGTCGCCGTCGCGGCCGTCCCCTTCCTCCCTCTGCACTTTTTGCTGCCGGAAGGGAACTGGTACACCTTCCTCACCCTCTTTGCGGCACTGTTCGCGGCGCTGACGGCGGCGCCCTGGCTGTTCAAAAAGCTGAAAATATAGCGGCATACGGCCAAAAGATTTGACTTTACCGCCGCAAAAAAGTAAAATAAATAGGATAATTTTGTATTTTTCGGAGAGTTACGCTATGGCAGACAAACATGCGGTGACGATGGACAAGATCGTCAACCTTTGCAAGACGCGCGGCATCATCTTCCCCGGCAGCGAGATCTACGGCGGCATGGGGAACACCTGGGACTACGGCCCCGTCGGCGTGGAGATCAAAAACAACATCAAGCGCGCCTGGTGGAGAAAGTTCGTGCAGGAGAGCGACAACTCCTACGGCGTGGACGCCGCCATCCTGATGAACTCGCGCGTCTGGGAAGCGAGCGGCCACACCGCCTCCTTCACAGACCCGAAGATGGACTGCAAAGAATGCAAGGCGCGCTTCCGCGCGGACAACCTGATCGAGGCGCATTCCAAAGGGAAAGTCAATCCCGATACCATGACCAACGAGGAAATGGAAGCGTACATCGCCGAACATAAGGTCGCCTGCCCCAACTGCGGAAAACACAACTGGACGCCCATCCGCACTTTCAACCTCATGTTCGAAACTTCCCGCGGAGTGACCGACGAGAGCCAGAACAAAATTTATCTGCGCCCCGAAACGGCA
>DXFD01000063.1 GCA_019114625.1 Candidatus Borkfalkia faecigallinarum
AAAAGAAAATACGGCCCCATGGTCAAGCGGTCTAAGACATCGCCCTTTCACGGCGGTAACCCGGGTTCGAGTCCCGGTGGGGTCACCAAACAAGTTAAAGGCGAACTCGTTTCCATTCGGAGACGGATTCGCCTTTAAAACTTATTTTGTTGAGCTACATTAACAGAAGGTAAAACCAAAACACATTGGAGAATTCAAAAGTAAAGATTTACTTATTCATATCCGTTTAAGAAAACGGGCAGACGGACGGGGAGATTGATACATATGGCAAAAAAGAAGAAATACCAAGGTTGGGAAAGAAAGGATATTGAGATAATAGATCGGAACCCTCTTCAAATAATACAATATTATCATTTGAAAAGCATTGTGGGGGATGGCGCGATATGTCCAATTTGCCGACTTCAATTGAAAGATGACATTACATTGATCCCGGTGAAAGAGAAAATGGTCCTTAAAGTACGCGGAAAAGCCTGTATAAATTGCAAATGTCTTTATGTTAATGATTTGGATGCAGTTGTTTCAAAAACGAAAAAGTTGGGGTATGCGAGAGGGTTTACATTTGATGGCGTCGAGCAGTGGAAGTATTTCACCATGAAAAAAATTAAAATGATAGAAGAGGCAAGAACGCAGGCCATCCAAAAAATGAAAGAAATCCCATCCGCAGTAGTAATGATTTGCATTTATTTTTTGGGAACTAAAAAGCTATATTGGATCTATATATCAAAAGAAAAATGCTTAAATAACCCAAAGGAGAAAATTTTCGGCTATGGAATGAATGACGGGTTGGAATTTCTGAGCGCTGCATTCGCAGAAGACAGAAGTAAAAAGGGGTGTTGGCAAGGGAAAGAATATATGGTTAAGGGATATTGGTTTAAGAACAAATTGTCTCGAAAGAGATTGCATGCTATGAAACCGGAATATATTACGATCAAGGACGATGGGGGCTATCCATCGTCTGTTAAAAACCGTTTTTTCGAGTTGACCGATTTGCTATTTTATTCTCCTTTTTCGCAGCGATATGAGATTGTAAAAGCAACTCACGATAAGCTGGAAGGTTATTATTTCATTGACATCGGGATTTATAGGAGATTCTTGACGGATCATGGCAAACCCCCTGTTCAGCTAATGCAAGGATGCTGTTCCTTTGAAAAATTAAATGAAGAGTCGCTTTTAAAGATTTATGGGTATTCCGTGGCTCAGAAGGATAATCTGTCCTCGAACGATCGCCAGGCAATTCTTGCAGAGGTCGTCGATATTCAGCTTTTGACTGTTTCCAGGATCGTGAGCCACTTGAATTTCTGTATGTCCACGCATTCTCAGGATAAAAATGTCTTTGCTCGGGCAAAGTGGCGGGAGGACTTGAAGTTTATTGAAAGTTATAAAGCAAATCCGGAGAGATTTTTAATTGCCGATAAAATCAAAATAAATAAAAGTTAATACTTAAAATCTTTGTCCGCTATAAGTGGCGATCGGCAGATAATAAAAATATGAGGCGATAGAAAGTAAGAAAGATTGGTTAAATGGTTTGTTGCGGCGTGTGTTTGCCAAGTTGGGCATAGAGAGGGCGCTTGTTTATGTCGGGCACACGCCGAGGAGATAATTTATGTGGGTTACGGAGCTTTCGCTTTTTTTGGTGCAGGGTATTGCAAAATAATTTTGGATATGTTACAATATAATACAAAGAAATGGTATTTTTGTACTACAACGGCGGGAGCGGCTGTTTGCCGCCCCCGCTTCACATTTATTGTGCTGGCGCGCCTGTTTGGTGTCGGCGCAAGCCGCGGCGACATGGCCGCCGCCTTTTTATTTGTACAGGGACTGCGGGGAAAAGAAGATGAGCCGCATAAAAATGCGGCTGCCTGAGATACATTTTATAAAAATTTCTCAAAGATTACGCAGGAACAGTGGCACGGATTACCGCACTGCGGGCATAGGTATCCCTTTTCCACACTGTCTTCGTACCAGTAGTCGGGGATTTCTGTCATCACGTTGTACCCATTGCGCAGGAGAATGTTGCCGATATTTATCTTTCCTGCGCGTTTCCACGCCGTGGAAATAATATACCCGATGCCCAGTTTTTCAAATCGTTTGTGCGCTTCCGCCGTCAGCGCGGAGGCGATGCCGTTGTTGTGGAATTTTTCGCTCACTGCCAGGGTGGCGAGATAGCCGATTTCATCGCCGAATTCACCAAATGTCTTTTTAAGCCCGCGGCAAAGTGCTTCCGCCTCCTGCGGAAGCAGCGTCTTGTAAATGCAAAAGCCCAAAACTTTTCCCGTTGTTTCGTGCCGCGCGATTAGACAGTTGTCGTTGCAGCTGCTGTTCTGGATCTGCCGCAGTGTTTTGGCAGAGACATAATCTTGTCCCAGTTGTTTGTCCGCGATCGAGCAGACGGCGGGGTAGTCTTTTTGGGAGGCTTCCTCAATTTTATAATTGCTGAAAAGCCGCGTAAAGGTATAGGCACCGTATGTAAGCTTCTTATTCATGTTGTCGTAACCAGCCCAGTAACCACTCATGCGGTTAAAACTTTCAATTTCCAGGAAAAAAGTTCCTACTCCTTCGTCGTACTTGTCGGTCGCGGTATAAATTCCCGCAATTTTTGTGCGGTTATAGATTTTTGCATCCAGCAGCCACGTCCTTTTTCTGTCAAAAGTGGTGGTTCCCTTAATCCGCGAAAGATGCTGTGTCAGTTCGGCAGGTGCCGTCCGCAGGACGAGTTCTCCGTTTTCGTAGTCCTCGTAAACGCTCATAAACGAACCCGTGATGGAGCGGTAATTTTTTCCGTAATCGCTGTCGCTAAGGCTTACAGGGGATCTCATGGGAAAGTGCATCATGCGCTCCAGCGCGCCGATTCGCTCGTTAAAGTTTTTTTGGTTGAATAAAACGGCCTGAAAATTGACGATCGGTCTGATTTTTTCGGGCAGGCTGTCCGCCGGCGGAAAGATAAAATTATCTTCCATCGCCAGAACGATGTTCTTGTTGTACTTTAGAGCGGTGTAGATTTCTTCCGTCAGCCAGTCGTTTTCCTCGTTGCAGCGGTCCAGTGCGTTGGCGGAGAGCACAAGCACAAAATTAAATGCTTGTCGTACGCGGTTGCGTAGCTGATCGTCAAACCGCCCGCCGTTGATCTCTGCAACGTCTAGGAAAGGGGCTCTGTTTTTGGAAAGCAAATAATCGTAAATGCGGCTTGCCGGCTGTGACCCGGTGTTTCTGCGGTAACTGATAAAAGTATCATATATTCTAATTGCCATCTTTTTTCCTCTGCAATGAGAATCTTGCATTTATTATACAATCTGTTTGTTCGTTTTGCAAGTAAAAAAATTTTTTTCGCAAATTTATTTGCGCAGGGGAGGGGGGCGAAAAAAGCGGGCGGAAGGGTTTACTTTTGCTGCGGGGTGTGGTATAGTGGAGGGGAAATCATCGGGCGGCGGTATCGCCGCGGCGTCCGGCTTTGGTGATATCGTAGGAAAGAGCCCGGCGGCGGTTTGCCATCGGGCGGCGGTATCGCAGAGAAGGATCCGGATTAGGTGATATCGCCGCGGACCGCCCGGCTGTGGCGGTGTCGCAGAAAGGGGCCCTGTGGCGGTATCGCCGAGAGGAGCCCGGTTGCGGCAGAGGAGGGAAAGGATCATGCAGCGTATCTGGATCGTAGAGGATGACGCGGACATCCGCGCGGAGCTCGCCGCGCTTTTGCGCGGCAACGGCTATCAGCCCGTGGCGGAGCCGCCCTGCGAGCTCGCCCTGATCGACGTCAATCTCCCCGGCGAGAGCGGCTACGAGCTGTGCCGCCGCTGCAAGGAAACGTCCGCCGCGCCCGTCATTTTCCTGACCGCGCGCACCGCCGCCGCCGACGAGCTGGCGGGGTTTGCCGCGGGCGGCGACGACTACATCAAAAAACCGTACAACCCCTCGGTGCTGCTCGCGCGCATCGCCCGCCTCCTCCGCCCCGAAAAGCGGGTGCTCTCGGCGGCGGGGCTGACGCTGGACGAGGACGCCTTCACCCTGCACTGCGGCGAAAGGTCCGTTCCCCTGACCAAGACGGAGCAGCGCATCCTGCACTGCCTGATGCAGAAGCGGATGTGCAGCAAACAGATGCTGATCGAGGAACTCTGGGCGGACAGCTGCTATGTGGACGAGAACGCGCTGTACGTCAACATCAACCGCCTGCGCGAGAAGCTGCGCTCGATCGGCGCGGAGGGCGCCATTTCGACGGTGCGCGGCGTGGGGTACCGGCTATGAATATCCTCCGCTTCCTGCGCTCCAAGCTCGTCCCCGCCTGCATCCTCCTCCTGCTCGCCGCCGCGTGGAGCTATCTCGCGGCGCTCGCCGCCATCCCGCCCGCCTTCATCGCCCTTTCGGACGCCCTTCTCCTGCTCGGCGCGGCGCTCGTGTGGCTGTGGCAGTACCTGCGCGCCCGCCGCCGCCTGCAAAAGCTGCGGTGCGCCGCCGATCGGATGGGGGAGAAGGCCTATCTGCTCGGCGAAGTGCTCGAACGCCCCGCGGACGCGCTGGAAGAGGAGTACTACGAGATCATGAAGGGCGTCTCCCGTTCCGCCGTCAATGCCGCGGAGACCGCCATCCGCGCCCGCGACGAGTACGGCGATTATATGGAAAAGTGGGTGCACGAGTTGAAGACGCCGCTCACGGCCGCCTCTCTCATCCTCGCGGGCGGCGGCGACGCGCAAAAGCTGCGCGTGCAGATACGGCGGGCGGACAACCTCGCCGAGAGCGTCCTCTGTTACGCCCGCCTGCGCGAGGCGGGTTCGGCGCGGCAGATCTCCCGCGTCCGCCTGCGCGAGGCCGCGGACGAGGCGGTCAAGGGGGAGATGGAGCTGCTGCTCGCCGCGGGCGTGCGCGTGGAGGTGGAAGGGGACGCGGAAGTGTCCACCGACCGCGGCTCGGTCGTGTTCGCCGTCAAACAGCTGCTCGTCAACTGCGCCAAGTACTGCAAGGGCGGCCGGGTGCGCATCGAGGCGGGCGCGGGCGTGCTCACCGTCGAGGACGACGGCCCCGGCGTCCCCGCGCACGAGCTGCCCCGCCTGTTCGGCCGCGGTTTCGTCGGCAGCGTCGGGCGCGCCGCGGGCGGCGGCACGGGCATGGGGCTGTACCTCATCCGCGAAACGTGCGCGGGCCTGGGCATCCGCGTCGAAGTCTCCTCGCGCGAGGGCGCGTTCACCCGCTTCACCTTCACCTTCCCCCGATAGCGGGCGGCGGCGTTCCATAAAAAAGCGGCTTTTCTTACAAAACTGTAAGGCGGGCGTAAGGTTGTGTTAGACGATCTTGCGCCCGTTTGTGCTATAATGGAGGCATAAAAGGAGGAAATTCATATGCAGGAAATTTTGAAGGTGACCAACGCGGTCAAATACTTCGGCAGCGGCAGCGCGGTGACGCGCGCGCTGGCGGGGGTATCCTTTTCGGTGCAGAAGGGGGAATTTCTCGCGGTGATGGGCGCGTCCGGCTCGGGCAAGAGCACGCTGCTCAACGTCATCGCCACCATCGAGCCGCTCAGCGGGGGCGAGATCGCCGTCGAGGGGCTGCCCCTGTCCGGGATGCGCGAGTGGGAGAAGGGGATCTTCCGCCGCGACAAGCTGGGCTTCGTCTTTCAGGAATACAACCTGCTCGACACCCTCACCGTGCGCGAGAACATCGTGCTCCCGCTCAACCTGCGCCGCACGCCCGCGGAAAAGACCCGCCGCGAGCTGGAGCGGGTGAGCGAGGCGCTGGGCGTTGCGGATCAGCTGGATAAATTCCCCTACGAGCTCTCGGGCGGGCAGCGGCAGCGCGCCGCCTGCGCGCGGGCGGTCATCGCCTCCCCCGCCCTCATCCTCGCCGACGAGCCGACGGGCGCGCTCGACTCCAAAAATTCGCGCAGCCTGATGCAGATCTTCCGCATGATGAACGAGAGGCTCGGCTCGACCATCCTCATGGTCACGCACGACGCCGCCGTCGGCTCGTACGCCGACCGCGTCCTCTTCTTGCAGGACGGGCAGATCTACACCGAGCTTTGCCGCGGCGAGCGGGACCGCGCCGCCTTCGCGGGGGAGATCCTCACGACGGTCGCGTCTTTAGGGGGTGAAGGCGATGCTCTTTAAGCTCGCGGTGCGCAACGTGCGGCGGCAGGCAAGCAGTTACCTGATCTATTTCATCACCGTCACGCTGACCGTCGCCTTTTTATTCGCGCTCAACAACATGATCTTCAGCGACGTCGTCTCCGTCCTGCAGGAGCAGTATGCCGACTTCGTCCGCCCGCTGCTCGTCGCGCTCAGCGCCGTGCTCGCCGCCGTCATCGCCTTCGTGCTCGCCTATGCGACGACCTTCCTGCTCCGCCGCCGCAAAAAGGAGTTCGGGCTGTACCTCACCCTCGGCCTCTCGCGCGGGAATATCCTTTCCCTGTTCGCGGGGGAAACGGCGATCACCTTCCTCGTCTCCCTCGCCGCGGGCTCGCTGCTCGGGATCGGGCTGTACTACGGGCTGATCGAGGCCTTTGCGGGCTTTATCGAGTGGTCGTACGACCCCGGCGGCTGCACCTGGGCGGGGTCGGGCCTGACGCTCCTCATGATCGCGGGCGTGTTCCTGCTCTCCTCGGCGGCCTCCCTCGGCTACCTGCGCTTTGCCAAGATCTCCGCGCTGCTCGCGGGGGAGAGCAAGGTGGAAAAGAAGGCGCGCCTGCCCCTGCTGTGGGCGGTGCTTTTAGTCGTCTCCGTCGCCGCCTTCTTCTGGGCTGGCGGCACCTTCCTCACCTGGATGCAGCGCGGGGACTTTTTCTTTCACTTCGACGAGATGATCGTCTCCGTCTCCGTGATGCTCGTCTCCGTCTTCGTGATGCCCCTCGGCGCCATCCACGGCGGGACGTGGCTTCTGCTGCGGCGCAGCTGCTGCCGCTCGAAGGGGCTGGGCCGCGTCACGCTGCGCCACATCTCCGCGCGGCTGAGCACGAGCTCGGTCATGATCGGCCTGCTCGCCATCCTGCTCGCCGTCGCCATCGTCGGGCCCAACGTCTTTTTGACGATGGCTTCGGACATCGACGCGCAGATGGCGTGGTTCTACCGCTACGACATCTCTGACAACGGCGGCGAGGAGTCGTCGTACGAGGAGGGATTGCAGGTCATTGAAAAATATGCCGCGATCGAGGACTATTGCCTGTACGACCTGTACAACGTCCCCGACGAGGCGGAGGACGGATGGGTGACCGCCACCAAATACATCATCGCGGAGAGCGATTTCGCGCACCTGTGCGCCATGCTCGGCTACGAGCCGCCCGCCCTCAACGGCGGCAGGCTCTTCTGTACGGACGATTCGGATACGGGCGAATTTATCTTTACCCCCGCCGCGGGCGGGGAGGAGGGCGTCGTCGGCGAGCTGACCTGCCCCCAAAATATGCTGTCCAACCAGCTCGTGATCGGCGAGTGGACGGTCCTGCCCGACGCGCAGATCGCGCAGCTCGACCCGGAGGATAAGGACCTCAACGCGCCGTGGTTCGCCGTGAAGCTGAAGGACGAAAAATACGACGCGCGCGGCATGGTCGAGGAGCTCGCGGAGCACGGCATCCGCTATACCGTGCGCGAATACGAGCGGTTGGACGAGATCGGCGAGATCGGCCTGATCTTATTGGGCGATCTGTTCGTGACGGGCGTGTTCATCCTGCTCGCCGTCGCCGTCCTCGCCCTCAAATCCCTCTCCCTCATCGCAGAAGATAAGCCCCGCTACCGCGTCCTGTGGCGGCTGGGCGCGTCGGAAGGGCGGATGCAGCGCTCCCTCTTCGCGCAGCTGGCGTTCTTCTTCCTCGCCCCCTTCGCGGTGGCGCTGCTGATCAATCTGCCGCTGACGGCCGCCCTGCAGCTGATGGGCGAGGAAAGCGTCGTCCCGCTCACGTCGCTGCAATTATACGGGCAGCTGGCGGCCATCTCCGCCCTCGTGTTCGCGGTGTTCGCCGTTTACCTCGTCGCCGCCTTCTTCGTCTCCTGGCAGGACATCCGCCGCAACATCCGCGGCGACGGCAGGCTGTAAAAAAGGGGCAGGCCGTAAAAAGGGTCGGCGGGCAATAAAAACAGAGGCACGGCGGGCAATAAAAACAGATGAGTTTTTTCGATAAGAAGGGCGGCGGCTCCTTGCGGAGCCGCCGCCCTTCTGCGCGGTCGTCACCCTCTTCGGCGCGGTCGCGGTGTTCACTTTTTTGCGCCTGGCCCGCCGCGGGGGCGCGCGGGATCCTCACTGTTCCGTCGGGTCCGCCGCGGGGGCGCGGTCGGCGGGCGCCGGCTGCTGGGCGCGGCGCATCCGCATCCAATTCCAAAAGCCGTACAGGTCGTTGACGAGGAACAGCGCGAAGCACACCGCGACGGACAGATAGGCGGCGTCCTCGAGCGTCGCCAGCACCCACAAAACGATGAGCACGACGTCGTTGGCGGCGTAGGCGAGCGCGAAGTAGGGGCTGCGGCGGAAGGTCAGGTACACGGCGATAAAGCTGGTCGTCACCGAGATCGTGCTCGGCAGCAGGTTGGCGGTATGAAAGGCGCGGAGGATGAACCAGAACGCCGCCGTCACCGCCGCCGCGGCGAGCAGCATCCACACCCATTCCCCCCGCCTGAGCCTGCCCACCGCCACCTGCGCGCGCTGTCCCTTGTAGGGGTGGCGCAGCCACGCGGCGAGCGCAAACACTGCCATCGGCGCGGTCATGCCGAGATAGGTGATCATCTCTCCGTAGTAGGCGAAAGTGTAGGAAATGATGCCGTACAGCACGCTGAAGGCGAGCATCAGCACCTGCCCGAGCGGGTTGCCCTTGGCGCAGAAGATGAGCGAAGTCGCCCCCACCAGCGACGCGGCGAGGGTGAGGACGTTTTCGCGGTCGAACAGGACAAAGGCGGCGGCGATGAGCGCGAGCGAGCCCAGCCACAGCAGCCATTCGCCGGCGGTAAAATAGCGCAGGATCTTTCGGAACATGGTCGTTTCTCCTCCTTTTTTCGTCGTCCGCGCGTTCGTCGTCCGCGCGTTCGGCGGCGGGGGCGCGCGGCGGCGCGCGCAAAGGGCGGGCATGGGCGCGGGGGCGGCCCTTCCCAAAAAAAAGGAGCCAATCGGCCAACCATAAAAGCCTGCGGCTGGTCATTGACTCCGAGCGCGCCCGCCCCGGCGGGCGGAACGCGCAAGTTTCGTATTGCGTTGGCATTATCATATCAAAAGCGGCGGCGTTTGTCAACCGCGCGCGGCAAAAAGTTTGTGCCTTTGCGCATAAAATGTGCAAAACTGCGCAAAGTAAAGGGAAAATTTGCCGGAGGGTCTTGGAAGATGTCGTCAGTTTGTCTGCAAAGAGCGGCGCGCGCGTGCGGCGCGGTCTGCCTCGCCGTCTGCCTCGTCGGCGGCGCGCTCGCGTGTCTGCCCCGCCGCACGGGGGAACGCTCTTTTCCGTGCGCAGTCGCCCGCGCGCACAGGGTTTTGCCCGCGGCGGGCGGCGCGCCCGATCTTGCCCCGCGCGGGTGCGCCCGCATCGCGGGCGGCAAAAAAATATCCCCCGCGGCGGACGGCGCGCGGGAGAGCCTGCCCGCGGCGGACGGGGTTTTCGCGGCGGAGTGCGGCGTGTCGGCGGCGGGGCAGGCGTTCGTGCGCGCGCCCGGCGCCATCCGCCCCGCATAGGGCCGCCCCTGCGGGCGGCTCGTCCGGCGGGCGAGCTTTTTGGATGCGGCTCGGCGGTTTTTCGGAAGGCGGTTTTTCGGAAGGCGGTTTTTGCGGGCGGGGGCATGGTAAAGTAGAGGCATGGTCGAGTTTTACGGAAAAGTATCCGACGCCGTCGCCCGCCTCGCCGAGCGGCTGCGCCGTCGGTATTATGCGCTCTGGCTGGCGGCGCTCGCCCTCCTCTGCGCCGTCGTCGCCGTCGCGGCGGGCATCCAAAGCGGCGTGCGCGGTTTTTTGGTGCCCCTCGTCGCCGCGCTCCTGCTGGCGGGCGTCGCTGCGGCATTGTACTTCCTCCCCGTCAAAAAGGCGAAGGGAGAGCTCGTGCTGCGCGTCACGGCGGACGCGGACAAGCTGACCGTCGTGCAGTACCTGCCGGGCAGGGAGATCCGAAGGACGCGCCCGCTTGGGCGGGTGCGGCGGGTCTATCGGACGCGGTATTGCTACTTTGTCCTCTTTTCGGACATCGGCTCCGCCGTCGTGTGCGAGCGTTCCCTGCTCAAAAAGGGGACGTTCGAGCGGTGGGAGGCCCTCTTCGGCAAAAAATTGAAGGAGAAGGAGCCGTTCGGCGCGTAGCCGCGCCCGCCGCGGTCAGTTTTCGAGGCCGCGCCCGTCGCGCCCTGCCGTTCGGCGCGCAGCCGCGCCCGTCGCTTGACCGCCCGTCGTGCGGGGAGCCCGTTTGGCGGCGCGGCGTGAAGTTCGTCTGCCTTCCCGCCCGCCGCGGCGCAAGGCGGCGCAGAAGTTGCGCGGGGAAATAAAAAAGGCGGCGCGCGCCCGAACGGGCGCGCGCCGCCTTTTGCCGATCATTTTGCCCTCCGCTCAGCGCATGAAGCGCACGCGGTCGGGGTCGAAGAACCCTTTCTGCGCGGGCTGTTCGTCGGGCACGCCGATGGCGACGATGGCGACGGGCACGCTGTTCCCGCCCAGCGCGCGGCGCACGGCGTCCGTGCGCGGCTGCGCGGGGAAGCAGCCGCACCAGCAGCTGCCGTAGCCGAGCGCCGTCGCCTGCAGCAGGATGTTTTCGACCGCGGCGGCGCAGTCCTGCGGCCAGAACTCAAAGTTGGGCTGCAGTTCCGGCCTCCCGCACACCACGATGGCGAGCGAGGCGGTGGCGAGCATCCGGCTGGCGGGGTGGGCGGCCATCAGCGCGGCCTTTGCCTCCTCGCTCTCCGCGATAAAAAACTCCCACGGGCGGCTGTTGACGGCGCTGGGCGCGCACATCGCGGCTTCGAGCAGCAGCTTGAGGTGTTCGGACGGGATCTTGACCCCCTCCTTGAATTTGCGCACGCTGCGGAGCGCGCGGATCGCTTCCGAGCAGTCCATACGTTCATCCTCCGGTCAATCGATTTTTTCTCTTATTATAGGCGCAAAAGCGGGCGCTGTCAACTTTTGCGGGCGCATTTTCCGCTGCTGTCCGCCGAACGGTTGAAATTTTCGCGCGCTTGTGCTATCCTAATGCCGAAGGAGGGGCGTATGCTGCGGGAAGGCGAATCGGTCGAGCGGCTGGAAGGCGGCCTGGAGATCATTCAAAACGAACGATATTACCGCTTCACGAGCGACTCGCTCCTGCTCTCGCGCTTTGCGCGGGCGAAGGCGGGGGACGCCGTCGCCGACCTGTGCGCGGGCGGCGGGGTCGTGGGGCTGCACTTTTTGGCGCTGCACCCGCAGTCGGTGCGGTCGGTCACCCTGTTCGAGATGCAGGCGGAGCTTTCCGAGATGAGCGGGCGCACCATCGCGCGCAACGGGCTGGGGGAGCGGGCGCGCGCCGTCTGCGCGCGGGTACAGGACATCGCTTCCGCCTATAACGAGGCGTTCTCCCTCGCGCTGTGCAATCCGCCCTATGAACGGGGCGGCTTCGACAACGCCGACCCGCGCAAGGCGCTCTGCCGCAAGGAGATCGCCCTCACCCTCCCCGAGCTTCTCGATTGCGCGCGGCGCATCCTCAAATTCGGCGGCAGGCTGGCGCTCGTGCATCGGGCGGACCGCCTCGCCGAGGTCCTTTTCGGGATGAAGGCGCGCGGCATCGAGCCCAAGCGCCTGCAGCTGGTCAGCGGCCGCCCGGGCGGCAAGCCCTATCTGTTTTTGGCGGAAGGGGTCAAAGGGGGCAAAGAGGGCATCGAAGTGCTGCCCGCGGCCGACAACGCGCGCGGCGACGCCTTTTGATTTGCCCGCGCTTGCCCGCCGCGCAAGGAAAGAAGGGAGGTTCGGTTATAAAAAAAGATCTCCGAGGCGAACTTTCTGCGCGTGTCGGAACCGCGCTTTTATCTAAAAAATTTTCTCGAAAAATCCAAAATCGCACTTTTGGATTTTTCCCCCGATTTGCCGCAAGGCTTCCGGGAAGAGGGTGAATTTGCGGCATTTATTAAAAGCGTGCCCTTAAAA
>DXFD01000064.1 GCA_019114625.1 Candidatus Borkfalkia faecigallinarum
GGCAAGGCGTTCCGCAACGAGATCACGCCGGGCAACTTCATCTTCCGTACCATCGAGTTCGAGCAGATGGAGCACCAGTGGTTCTGCAAGGAAGGCACCGACCTGCAATATTATGAGGAATACAAGCAGAAGGCGAAGAACTTCCTGCTCGGCCTCGGCTTCCAAGAAGAGCACCTGCGCTTCAAGGACCACGACAAGCTGGCGCACTACGCCAAGTCCGCCTGCGACATCCAGTATCTCTTCCCGATGGGCTGGTCGGAGCTGAACGGCATCCACGACCGCACCGACTACGACCTCTCCCGCCATCAGGAATATTCGGGCAAGAACATGAACTACCTCGACCCGGCGACGGGCGAACATTACGTCCCCTACGTCGTCGAGTACTCCATCGGCGCCGACCGCCTCATGCTGGCGGTGCTGTGCGAGGCATACGAGGAGGAAGAGCTGGAAAACGGCGACGTGCGCACCGTGATGCACTTCCACCCCGCCCTCGCCGCGTACAAGGCGGCCGTGCTGCCCCTGCAGAAGAACCTGGGCGAAAAGGCGCGCGACGTGTACAGGCAGCTCGCCAAAAAGTTCATGGTCACCTACGACGAGGCCGGCTCCATCGGCAAGCGCTACCGCCGCCAGGATGAGATCGGCACCCCCTACTGCATCACCATCGACTTCGACACGCTGGAAAACAACACCGTCACCGTGCGCGACCGCGACACGATGGCGCAGATCCGCCTGGACGTCGGCGACATCGCCGCCTACATTGAAAAATCGCTCGAGCACTGACCGCGCATCGAACCAAAGAAAGCCGCCCCTCGCAGGGGCGGCTTTGTTCGTTTGCGAAGCGGTCATTGCAGGCGGCGGACGACGTCCCTGCCGTTTTGCTCGGGCGAGTCGACGCTGAGCGCGCTCGCCACGGGGAACTGCACGAAGTTCCCCTCCCCGTCGACGTATTCGACGGCGAGATAGTCGTTCGTGAGCAGGCGCAGCCCGACGACGGCGCCATTCGCCCCGTTGCCCCCGCGGTCGATATAGCCGCTGATGGGGAAGGCATCCCCCTCTTCATATCCCATCGCGCGCAGGTCGGCCGCCGTGATCTCCTCGATCGCCGCCGCCTCTCCGGATACGATGACCGTATTCCAATAGATATACTGCCCGGACCCGCCGCGCGTATCCACCCCGTGCAGGTAGTGCGCGTACAGCGTCTCGACGTTCTGCGCCTTGCCCGCCGTCAGCTCGGGATAGGTGCCGCTCGCGTCAAAGCCGCCCGACCCGCCGCCCGACGCGGCGAGTTCGGACTTGGTCGCGTACGTCGCGGCGATGTTGTTGCCGCTGCAGTCCTGCGTTGCCTTCGTCGCCGTGTCTGCGGAATCGGCGTGCGCCGCGTTGGTCGCCGTCGCGGCGCTGCCTGCGCTCTGCGCATAGGACGCGCTGTCCGCCGTGTCCGCGGAATCGGCGTGCGCCGCCTCCCCCGCCCGCAGCGAAGGGTACGTCCCCGCCGCGTCAAAGCCGCCCGCCTGCGCCAATTCCGACTTGGTCGCATAGGTCGCGGCGATGTTGTTGCCGCTGCCGTCGTTCTGCGCGTTGACCGCGTTGGTCGCCGTCGCGGCGCTGCCCGCGCTGTCCGCCTGCAGCGCCCTGCCCGCCGGCGTGCTGCCGTCGAGCAGGTTTTCCACCATTTCCAGCGTTGCTCCGTTTCCGATCTCCATCCCTTTTCCCCCTTACATTTCGGTCACATGATCCGTGACGGTCAGCCCGTCCGCCGCGAGATGCGCCGCGGCAGGCTCCTGCCCCGCGCCGCCGCAAAGGATGCCCAGCGACTGCGGGAACGCCGCGTGCGCGCCGATGCCGTACACGATCCCCCCGCCGCAGCACCCGGCCGCCGGCAGCGGGCTCGGCCCCTCCGCGACGCGGTACCCCGCCCCGCCGAGATAGCGAAGCAGCGCCTGCGCCGTCCCGAACGGCGACGCGTCGCGGCTGAAAACGGTCGCCGTGAGGGCGGCCTCCCCGCCGCAGACAAGCAGGTCGTGGCGGCAGAGCGCCCCCGCCGTATCCCCCTCCGCGGAAAGAGAAGCCTTCCCCACGGCGGAACCGGGCACGGAAGCGGACGCCGCTGCGGGAACCGAGGCAGCCGATACGGCCGCGGGAGCCGAGGCAGCCGATACGGCCGCGGCGGCGAGTTCCGCCTTCGTCGCGTACGTTTCGGCGATGTTGTTGCCCAGCCCGTCGCTCGTCGCCGCGTCGGCCTGAAAGGCGATCTCCGCAAACTCCGCGCTCCCCGCCGACGACGCGTAGACCGCCTGGTCCGCCTGCAGGGCGAAGTTCGCCGTCCCCGCGACCAGGTCGGGATAGGAACCGCTCGCGTTGAACGAGCCGCCGCCCGCCCCCTGCACTTCCTCTTTGGTCGCGTACGTCGCGGCGATGTCGTTGCCGCTCGCGTCCCCCGTCGCCCTGCCGACGACGATCGTCCCGTTCTGTAACTGCTGCAGCGACAGCTGCACGTCGCTCTGTTTGACGTAGGTCGCCGCGATGTCGTTGCCGCTGCCGTCCTGCGACGCCTTTACGGCGCTGGCGGCGGAGGTCGCCGTGGTCGCGGTATCGGCAGAATCGGCGTGCGCCGCATTGTCCGCGCTCGCCGCGTGCGTCGCATTCGCTGCCGTCGTCGCCGTCGTCGCGGTGTCGGCGGAATCGGCGTGCGCCGCATTGTCCGCGCTCGCCGCGTGCGTCGCCTGCCCCACGCTCAGGTTGGGATAGGTCCCGTTCCCGTCAAAATTCCCGCCGCCCGCGCCGCTCAGCTCGGTCTTGGTCGCATAGGTCGCGGCGATGTCGTTGCCGTTACCGTCCTGCGTCGCCTTCGTCGCCGTATCCGCGCTCGCCGCGTGCGCCGCATTCGTCGCCGTCGTCGCGGTGTCGGCGGCATCGGCGTGCGCCGCATTGTCCGCGCTCGTCGCGTGCGCCGCATTCGTCGCATTCGTCGCCGTCGTCGCCGTGTCGGCGGAATCGGCGTGCGCCGCATTGTCCGCGCTCGTCGCCGTGTCGGCGGCATCGGCATGGAAGGCGACCTCCGCGTAATCCGCGCTCGCGGCGGAGGTCGCGCGGCCCGCCTGGTCCGCCTGCAGGGCAAAGTTCGCCGTCCCCGCAACCAGATCGGGATACGCCCCGTCCTCGCGGAACCGCTCGCTGTTTTCCTCCACCGCCGCCAGCTCGGCCTTGGTCGCATACGTCGCGGCGATGTCGTTGCCGCTCGCGTCCTGCGACGCCTTCGTCGCCGTGTCCGCGCTCGCCGCGTGCGTCGCATTCGCCGCCGTCGTCGCCGTCGTCGCCGCGTCCGCGTTCGTCGCCCGGGCGACGGGCGTCCCGCCGGAGAGGAGGGAATCGATGCGGCCGCCGAGCGCGAGATCCGCCTGCGAGCGGGCGGTCGCCTCGGCAGACAGGGCGCTGTCCGCCTCCTCCTTCGTATAGTACCCTTCCACGGAGACGCGGGGCGCGTCCTGCCGCTTCGTGACCGCAAGCGACACGCGGATATCCTGCGAAGGCGGGCTCTTGCAGGTGAACACGACGCCCCCGTCCGCACATTCCGCCGCACGGATGCCCGCCGCGAGATAGGCGGCGGCATACCCGTCCTCCGGGACGGCGTACACGGCGTCCTCGGCGGCGATATCGGCGACGGCGACCGTCTGCCGCCCGCCGCTCCAGCCGCCCTGCGTCAGCGTCCCGGAATGGAACCCGGTCGTATTGAGGACGATGTCCGCCCCGCCGAAGCTGACCCATTCCCCGTCGTAGATCCACAGCTCGAACAGCGCGTCCCCCTCCCCCGCCAGCAGGTAGAGCGCGTCCTCCTGCGGGGAGGCGGGCAGCTCGTCCACGAGCAGCACGTCCTTGTCCAGCACGGAAGCCAGCCGCTCGGCGAGCAGCTGCGCGCGGTCCGCCGCCTCCTCCGCGCGGTCCGCCTCCGCCTGCACGGCGCCGAGATATTGCTCCGACACGGCGGCAAAGTTGAGCTCTTCCGCCCAATGCGCGCTGTTGAGCGCGCCGTCCGCCGTGTACGGCGGCTGCGTATTGTCCGCGTGCAGCGAGCGCACGAGGGCGCCGTGCTCCCCCGTCGGATAGTACGCGATCTCGTTGGCGCCGTAGGCATACGCCGCGTTCCAGGCAAAAATGGCGCGCGCGGCGAAAAATCCGTTGCGCAGGTCCGCGCCGATGGCGGCGAGCGCGGCGACGATCTCCCGATAGACGTCCGCGCCGGGCGCGGCGGGCAGCTGCGGCTGCACGCCCCGCTCGACGGTGAACTGCGCCGCGAACACGGACAATTCCTCGCCCGCGACGAAGCGGAAGAACTGCACCGTGACCGAGCCGTACTGCTCCGTCACGCAGGCGGGCAGCGCGCACCGCCAGCCGTAGACGCCTGCGCCGCCCGCCCCCGCGATGCCGCCGATGAGACCGGCGTGCTCGAGGCGGTAACGCTCGGTGCTCGAGCCGTCCGGCAGGCGGAAAGCGGCGTACACTTCCGCGTTCTGCGCAAAGGGCGCGACCAGGAAGAGGCGGTTCCCCTCTGCCGAGCCCTGGTACACCTGCTCCGGCACGCAGCGCGTCAGCGTGCCGGACGCATCCGAAAAATAGATCATACAACTCCCTCCCCCGAAAAATGCGGGCGGCGCGTGCTTGCACGCGCCGCCCTGTGGCGATTCTATTATAGCGCATCCGCGCGGCGAAACAAAGCGTCGCCGCCAGATTTTTCACCGCGCGCCGCCTTTGCGCGGAAGATCACTCGCTGCGCAGCGCCACGACGGGGTCGCGCTTGGCGGCCGCCGAGGCGGGCACGAGGCCGGAGATGAGGGTGAGCCCCACGCTGATGACGACCATGATGAGCGCGGCGTACCAGGCGAGAGACGCCAGCCCCGCGATGCCCGTCAGCGGCGTCAGGATGGCGTTGACGATGATCTGGCACAGGTACGCCACGACCACGCCGAAGCAGCCGGAACACAGCCCGATGATGAAGGTCTCGGCGTTGAACACCCGCTTGATGTCCTTGCGCCGCGCGCCGATGGCGCGCAGGACGCCGATCTCTTTGGTGCGCTCGACGACGGAGACGTAGGTGATGACGCCGATCATGACGGTGGAGACGACCAGCGAGATGGCCGTAAAGGCGACGAGCACATAGGTGATCGCGTCGAGGATGGTCTGCACCATGCCCATCAGCAGGCCGACGGTGTCGGTGTACTGCACGGCCGTCCTGCCGCCGTCGGGGTCGGCTTCCGCCCGCTCGTTCCACTCGTCGAGATAGGCGAGGATGGATTCCTTGGTCTCGAAGTCGCGCGGATAGAGGGCGATGGAGTTGGGCGTCTCATCCCCGCCCAGGGCGCGCTGCGCCTGTTCCTTGCCGAGGGAGTTGGAGATGTACAGCTCCTGCAAAAAGTCGAGCAGCGGGCCCATATCCGGGTTCTGCTCCTCGATCTCCTGCCGCTGCGCGTCGGTGATCTGCGCGTAATAGCTCCCGTTCAGATGGGCGGAGGGGGAGAGATAGATGGTGCTCGCGGAATCGCCCTCGCCGAAGGTGACGTACCCGCCCTTCGCCACCGTGGAAAGGTCGTTCATGTCGATCGGGGTGTTCATCCACTGCACGATCTGCGACTCTTTGTTGACCTGCACATATTCCTCGACCAGCTGCTCGGTGAGGTTGAGCCCGCGCGAGAGGCAGCCGTAGGTGAGCCCGTCTTTGAGGCGGAGCACGGCGGTGATCTCGATCTCCACGCCGTCCGCGCCGTTGTTCGTGCCGAGGTCGCCCCGCTCGCCCACATAGTTGAAGGCGTGCCCGCTGCCCGGCATGACGTAGCTCTCGTTCTTCTGATACACCGCGTCGTTGTAATAGAGGGTGAAGTCCTTATCTTCGGTCAGCTCTTTAAAGGTGAAGGACAGGTAGTCGCCGATCTCGTCCGTCTCGTAGCCGCCCGTGATCTCGCCGCCGCCCAGCTCGAACAGGCTGAGGAAGTCGTCCTCGGTGATGTACCCGAGCTGCGCCAGCAAAAGGTCGGTCATGTCGTTGTTGGTGCCGACGACCAGCACCGCCTGGTTGCTGTTTTCAGGGAATTTGCCGTAAAGGATATCGTACTGAGAGAGGACGTACTCGCCGAAGGCGTCGCGATCCTCCGTATTGTCGAAGTTGGACGTGCCGGGCATGGTGTTGACGACCGAACCGAGGTAGTCGACGAGGTACGCCATCTGCGCGTACTTCTCCTCCTGGTCCTCGAGCACGTTGATGAAGTACTGTTTGAGGGAAGAGAGGGAGCGGTACTCCACCTTCGCCTCCTCCCCGACGCCCGTCGTGACGGTCGTGAACAGGTTATCCACCAGCGTTGCGCCCGTGTCCTGCGTGATCGCGTAGTACCATTCCTCGGGCATATCATAGAGATAATCGATGTATTCGCCGTCGTTCTGGCCGATGTCGTTGGAGACGGTCAGCCCCTGCGCGATCTGGGTGAGGAAGGAGTTGACGTACACCTTGTTGTCCAGTTCGGACAGGTCGGGCATATCCCCCGCCGACTGCAGACCCGCCATGATGGAGGTGGGGTCGAGCGACGTCTCGGTGATCTCGAGCGGATAGTAGGACAGCATATCCTCTTCCGTCTTGCGGATGTAGTTG
>DXFD01000065.1 GCA_019114625.1 Candidatus Borkfalkia faecigallinarum
CGATCGGCGTCGGGCAATACCAGCACGATATGGACAAGAAACGGCTGGACAGCGTCCTTTCCGGCGTTTTGGAGGACTGCGTCAACAGCGTCGGCGTGGATCTCAATACCGCGAGCGCCTCTCTCCTCAAATATGTCGCGGGGCTGAACGCGGGCATTGCCAAAAACATCGTATCCTATCGCGAGGAACACGGCAAATTTTATTCCCGCCGCGAGATCCTGAAAGTGCCGAAACTGGGTGAAAAGGCGTTCACGCAGTGCGCGGGCTTTCTGCGCATCCCGGACGGAAAAAATATCCTCGACAATACGGCCGTGCACCCCGAATCGTATGAGGCAGCCAAAAAGCTGCTGGAACTGTTCGGTTACACGGCGGAAGATATCAAAGAGAGGAGGATCGCCGATCTTCCCCAAAAAGTGCGCGCCTACGGAGAGGACAAAGTCGCCTCCGAGATCGGGTCGGACGCGCCGACGCTTCGGGATATCGTTTCCGAGATCGTCAAGCCCGGCCGCGATATCCGCGAATCTTTCCCCACGCCCATCCTGCGGCGGGACATCATGGATATCAAAGACCTCATGCCCGGCATGGAACTGATCGGGACGGTCCGCAACGTGGTCGACTTCGGCGCATTCGTCGATATCGGCGTGCATCAGGACGGCCTCGTGCATCTTTCGGAGATCACCGACCGCTATATCCGCCATCCGTCCGACGTATTGGAAGTGGGGCAGACGGTCACGGTCTGGGTCAAGGACGTCGACGTCAAGAAAAACCGTATCGGCCTGACGATGAAAAATCCCGCCGCCAAGAAAAAACCGCGGGCGAAAGCGCAATAAAGCATTGACAAAATACGTCAAATTTAGTAAAATAGTCACAATACAGGAGGATAATGATTGCCATGTTTGAAAAGGTTCGCGATATGCTCGCCAAACAACTGAATCTGAAGCCCGAACAGATCACGCCGCAGAGCGACGTCGTCAAAGACTTGGGTGCCGATTCGCTGGATGTGGTCGAGCTGCTCATCTCTTTGGAGGACGATTACGGGATCTCGATCCCGGAGGACGATATCGTCAACGTCAAGACGGTGCAGGACATCGTCGACATGATCGAAAAACTCGAAAAGTGATCAAAAGCGCTCCGCAAACGAAGCGCGCCCGAAGTTTGGGCTGCAACGGAATGAAATGTTTTCGGAATGAGTTCGGTATCGTACCCGGGCTCATTCTTTTTATTTTGCGGCAGCGGTTGCATCTTGCGCGCGATTCTGTTATAATAAAGGCATCCCGGCGTGCTCGGGCAAAGGAGGCAACATGAAGGACCTTGTCCTGATCGACGGAAACAGCTTACTCAACCGCGCATTCTACGGGATGCGGCCGCTCAATCTGCGCGACGGCACGCCGACCAACGCGGTCTTCGGGTTTGTCAAACTTTTGTTGAAGATTATCGCGGATATCCGGCCGGACGGGCTGATCGTCGCCTTTGACCTGAAAGCGCCGACCTTCCGGCATAAGATGTACGACGGATATAAGGCGACGCGCAAGCCGATGCCGGACGACCTCGCCGTGCAGGTCGATATCCTGAAAGGGCTGCTGCGCTCCATGCGCTTTACCCTTTGCGAAAAGGAAGGGTATGAGGCGGACGATCTGATCGGCACGCTGTCTCATCGATTCGAGGACACCAAGAGCATCATCATCACGGGGGACCGCGATTCCTACCAGTTGGTCGACGAGTACACCGACGTCTATTTTACGCAGACGGGCGTTTCGCAACTCTTAAAGCTGGATCGGGATAATTTTGAATCGATCGTCGGCTATGCGCCGGCGCGCGTGATCGACATCAAGGCGCTCATGGGCGACGCTTCCGACAACATCCCCGGCGTCCCCGGGATCGGGGAAAAGACGGCGCTTTCCCTCGTCCGTCAGTTCGGCGATCTGGACAACATCTATGCGCATATCGGCGAAACGACGCCCGCCGTCCGTAAAAAATTGGAAGCGGGGCGCGAGTCGGCGTATCTTTCCCGCACGCTCGCGACCATCGACCGCAATGTCCCGCTCGATTTGCCGGAGGACGCGGGCGCGATCCATATGCCCTTTTCCGAGGAGGTCCGCACGCAGTTTTTGCAGCTGGAGTTTACCTCGTTTTTGAAAATGGATCTCTTCGCGGAGGATGACAAGGCGCCCAAACAGCCCGCGGGCGTCGCCGCGGAACGGGTCGAGGTGTCGGACGGGGAAGCCTTTTTGCGAGAGATGAACGGCGTTCGGCTGCTGACCGCCGCCCGCACACAGGAGGGGATCCACGTCTATGCGAACGAGAAGGAATACGTTCTGCAGGCGCGCCTGACGCTGCTGGACGGGGGGCTCGCCGCCGACGAATATGACCGCGTGCTGCGCGCTCTGTTTGCGGACCCTTCCCGAACGGCGATCTTGTACGGAAAAAAGAATTTCCGCCATATGCTCCGCGAGCACGGGGCGGAACTCGTTTGCGCCGCGGAAGACGTTTCGCTCATGAAATATCTGGTCGATTACAGCGGCAAGGACGACAATCTCGCATACGTTTTGCAGGCCGAAGGGCTGGACGAGGCGCGTCCCGCGCTCGGCGTTTACCGTATGTACTGCGCCTTCAGCGAAAAATTGAAGACGGAAGGCATGGAGTCTTTGTACCGCGACGTCGAACTGCCGCTGAGCGACGTCCTCTTTGCGATGGAAGAGAGCGGCGTCAAGATCGACACGGCGATGTCCGAACAGTTTGAAAAGCGGTATCGCGAAGAGATCGGGGCGATCACGGAACGCATTTTCCGCGCGGCGGGGGAGACGTTCAACCTGAATTCGCCCGCACAGCTTGGTAAGATCTTGTTTGAAAAGCTCAAGATCCCCGCGCCTAAAAAGAGCAAGAAGGGGACGTATTCGACGAGCGCGGACGTATTGGAAAAGCTGCAGGACGATCACGCGATCGTCCGCGACGTGCTTCGCTGCCGCCATTTCCAGAAGCTGCTCTCGACCTACATCGACGGCTTCAAGCCGCTCATCGACCCGAAAACGCATCTCGTCCACACGACCTATAATCAGGTACAGACCTCGACGGGGCGGCTTTCCAGCCTGAACCCGAACCTGCAGAACATCCCCGTCCGCGACGACGACGGGCGCGAGCTGCGCAAGCTCTTTGTCGCGCGCGGCGAGGACCGGATCCTGATCGACGCCGATTATTCGCAGATCGAGCTTCGGCTGCTCGCGCATTTTTCCGGCTGCCGGGAATTGATCGAAGCCTATCGCGCAGGGCGGGATATCCATGCGCTGACGGCGTCGCAGGTGTTCGGCGTTCCGCTCGAGCGCGTCACGCCCGCGCAGCGCCGCGAGGCAAAGGCGGTCAACTTCGGGATCATTTACGGCATCAGCGACTTCGGGTTGGCGGCCAACCTGAATATCCCGCCCAAGCAGGCAGGCGAATATATCCGCCTCTATTTCGAGCGCTATTCGGACGTGCGCAAATATATGGACGAAAACGTCGCCTTCGCGCGCAAACACGGGTATGTGACGACTTTGCTCGGCCGCAAGCGCATGATCCCCGAGATCCGCTCTTCCAACTACAACGTGCGTTCCTTCGGCGAGCGCGCGGCCATGAATATGCCGCTGCAGGGCAGCAGCGCGGACATCATTAAACTTGCGATGCTCCGCATCGCAGAGCGATTGGAGGAAAGGGGCTTGCGTGCCCGGCTCATCCTGCAGGTGCACGACGAACTGGTCATCGACGCCCCGACCGAAGAACGGGAGGAGGTCGCGCACATCTTGCAGACAGAAATGGAAAACGCCGTGCAGCTGTCCGTGCCGCTGGTCGCGGAAGTGCATTGCGGGAAGAACTGGTATGAGGCAAAGTAAGCGATACATCGCCGTCACGGGCGGGATCGGCAGCGGAAAGAGCACGGTCGCGCGACTGATCGGCGCGATGGGTTACCCCGTCTTTTCCGCGGATGCCGCCGCCCGCGATATTTATAGCGACCCGTGCGTGCTGGCCGAAGTGCGCAGACAATTCCCCGCCTGCATCCGCGGCGGCGAAGTCGATCGCAAGGCGTTGGCGGATGTCGTGTTTTCGGACAAGGCCGCGCTGCGGGCGCTGGACTCGATCACGCATCCGGCGATCATGCGCAGGCTCTGGGATGAAATGCGGGCGGCGCAGGGCGGGCTGGTCTTTGCCGAGGTGCCGCTCTTGCTGGAAGGCGGGTACGAAGACACTTTCGACGGCGTGATCGTCGTCCGCCGCCCGCGGGAAGCGCGCATCCGCGCCGTCATCGAACGGGACGGCCTGACGCGCGAGGAAGTTCTTTCCCGCATGAAAAATCAGTTCGACTACGAAAAAAATCCGCTCAACGGGCATACTGTAATAGAAAACGACGGCGACGTCGCCGCGCTGAAAGCGGCGGTCGAACAGGTGGTGTATGCGATGGAGGCGGAAAAATAGATGGGCGGCGGCCGCCCTGTGCCTGGCGGCGATCGCCGCGCTCTGGGTCGGCGTTTACGCATTCTGGGTCCCCAAACGCAACGAGGACATGATCCGCGCACGCGCGGCGGAATTTGGCTTGGAGGAAGAACTCGTCTTTGCCGTCGTCCGCGCGGAGAGCAATTTCCGCGCCGATGCGGTCAGCCCCGCGGGGGCGGTCGGTCTGATGCAGCTGATGCCGTCGACGGCGCGCTTCATGCAGGCGATGCTCGGCGCCTCCGGCGAGTGGCGCGAACCACAGGAAAATATCCGTTTGGGGGCGGGGTATCTGCGCTATCTGTCCGATCGGTTCGACCGATTGGAGGAAGTCCTCGCCGCCTACAACGCGGGAGAGGGCACGGTGCGGCGCTGGCTTTCCGATCCCGCCCTCGTCGGCGCGGACGGAGAATTGGCGCATATTCCGTACCCAGAAACGCGCACCTATGTGCGAAAGACGAAAAATTTTTATTTTTGTTACAAATTCCTTTACGGATGACTTGACTTTTGGCTCGCGATATAGTAAAATTATTCTTGCTTGTGAGGATGGCGGAACTGGCAGACGCGTACGTTTGAGGG
>DXFD01000066.1 GCA_019114625.1 Candidatus Borkfalkia faecigallinarum
CGAATATCGAGAACAAGGGACAACAGCCTAGTTTACAGGTATTCTATGACCTTGTAACCCGGTATCATATTTCGGTAGATCAATTTTTCTTCCCGAACAGCAATGCGGAGAAATCCACCGGGCGGCGGCAGCTTGACGCGCTGCTGGACGCTATCTCTCGATAACGTCCCTTTTGCTTGGTTATTCACTTGTAACCTGTTTGCCCGCTGTCCTTAAAACGCGATGATATAAGGGTTTTTGCTTGTTTTCTTATCTCACCGCGCTTCAGAGGGAGAGGGGCTTTTTTTCATTCTTGGGCGGCGTCGCCGGGCTCCTTGGCGGGGGCAGGGGCGGCGTAGTCGCAGGCGGAGCATTTGATCTGCTTGCCCTTGCGCACGAGATATTTGCCGCACTTGGGGCACTTTTCCCCGGTGGGCATATCCCAACTCATGAACTTGCACTTGGGGTAGTTGGAGCAGCCGTAGTACACCTTGCCCGCCTTGCTCTTCATGCGGCGGGTGGGCGCCCCGCACACGGGGCAGGTGCCGGCGAGCTCGGCGATGGGGGCGTTGGTGTTGCACTGCGGGCAGTTGAGGTACCGCCCGTTGCGGCCGTTGCGGTAGTACATCAGCGTGCCGCACTTGGGGCATTTCTCGTCCGAGCGTTCGGAATCGTACGGGAGGGTCGCGCTGCACTCGGGATAGTTGGGGCAGGCGAGGAATTTGCCGTAGCGGCCGCTTTTTACGACCATGTTCGCGCCGCACTTGGGGCATTTGGTAGCGGAGACTTCCACGCTCTCGCTCTTGATGTTGGAGCAGGCGGGGTAGTTGGAACAGGCGAGGAACTTGCCGTAGCGACCGTTCTTGCGGATCATGGGATGGCCGCACTTTTCGCAGAGGATGTCCGTCGGTTCGTCGCCGTCGTTGGCGGCAAAGACGAGCTTTTCGGCAAAGGGCGGGTAGAAGTCGGCGATGATCTTGTGCCAGTCGGTGCCCTCCTCCTCGATGCCGTCCAGCATATCCTCCATCTTCGCCGTGAAGCCGACGTCCATGATGTCGGTAAAATACTTGACCAAAAGGTCGGTGATGCGGAAGGCGACCTCGGTGGGGACCATGTACTTGCCTTCCTTGCTCACATACTTGCGGCGGTTGAGCACCGAGATGATGGACGCATAGGTGGACGGGCGGCCGATGCCTTTTTCCTCCATCGCCTTGACGAGGGAGGCGTCGGTGTAGCGCTGGGGGGGCTTGGTGAACTTCTGCTCGGAGGTGAGCTTGATCAGGTCCAGCTCCTCCCCCTCCTGCAAGTCGGGCAGCAGGCGGGCGTTTTCCCCCTCCTCGTCCTCCTTGTCGCGGCGAACGTCCTGGTAGACGGCGGTAAAGCCCGCAAAGCGGAGGGTGCGGCCGCTCGCCTTGAAGGTGTAGTCGCCGTTGTCGATCTTCAGCTGCATGCTGTCGTAGACCGCCTCGCTCATCTGCGAAGCCATGAAGCGCTCGTAGATGAGTTTGTAGACGTTGTAATGCTTTTTGTCCAGCGTGCCCTTCAAACTCTCGGGCGTGCGCGCCATGTCGATGGGGCGGATGCACTCGTGCGCGTCCTGCGCGTCCTTCTTGGACTTGTAAAAGTTGGGCTTGGCGGGGATAAACTCCTTGCCGAAGCGCTCGGCGATGTAGGCGCGCGCCTTCTCCTGCGCGTCGGCGGAGACGCGGACGGAGTCGGTACGGATATAGGTGACGAGGGCGATGTGCCCTTCCTTTTCGGTGTCGATGCCCTCGTACAGGTGCTGGGCGACGAGCATGACCTCGGGCGAGGTCATGCCCAGCTTGTTGGAGGCGTCCTGCTGCAAAGTGGACGTCGTGAACGGCGCGGGCGCGTGCGAGCGGGCGAGGTTCTTTTTGATGCTGCGCACGACGTAGCGGCCGCCGTCTAAGGCGGCGCGCACCTTCTCGTTCTCCTCCGCGCTCGAAGGCTTGTACTTTTTGCCCTTGCGCTCGGATAAAAGGGCGCGGAAGGGCGCGTACGCCTTCGGCTTGTCCTGCAATTCGGCGTTCAGGTTCCAGTACTCGTCGGGGACGAAGGCGCGGATCTCCCGCTCGCGGTCGACGATCAGCCGCAGCGCGACCGACTGCACGCGGCCGGCGGACAGCCCCGTCTGGATGCGCTTGCACAGCAGCGGCGAGAGCTTGTAGCCGACCAGGCGGTCGAGCACGCGGCGGGCCTGCTGGGCGTCCACCAGCTTATAGTCGATCTCGCGCGGGTGCTGCAACGCGTTGTTGACGGCGGCGGGCGAGATCTCGTTGAACTCGATGCGGTACTTGCCGTCTTTGAGCTTCAGCACGTTTTTCAGATGCCAGGAGATCGCCTCCCCCTCGCGGTCCGGGTCGGTCGCGAGATAGACGTTGTCCGCCTTGGCGGCCTCGTCGGCGAGGCGCTTGATGATCTGCTTCTTGTCCGGATTGACGACGTAGGTGGGTTCGAAGTTGTGTTCGATATCCACGCCCAGCCGCTTTTCGGGCAGGTCGCGGACGTGGCCGCCCGAGGCGTCCACGCGGTACTTCCCCTTCAAGTATTTGGAAATGGTCTTCGCCTTGGACGGCGATTCGACGATGATGAGATCCATAAACAATTCTCCTCACACTTTTTCTTTTGAGCTGACAAAAGAAAAAGTCGTGATTTGAGGGCTCTGCCCTCTGCGGCGCGCCTTTTAAGGGCACACCTTTCTCCTCGTGCAATTTGTTTTGAGCTGACAAAACAAATTGCTACGATTTTGAGGGGAAACCCGAACGGTTTTCCCCTCGCCGCGGCATATTGCAGGGCACACCATAAAGGAATGCCGCGGCTTCACCCCTTCCGTGAGCCGAGGCGTCGGCAGATCGGGGGAAAAATCCAAAAGTGTGATTTTGGATTTTTCGAAATTCCTGAAAAATCGTTCGCAAATCCCTTTTTCCCCAAGCCTCGCGGCTGATAAAGGGATCTTTTTCCATTCCAAAGCGGCGCTTTGCCTGCGCGAAAGATCGATCGGCGCCTTTTGCTTGCGGCAGGCGGAGCCCCTTCCCCCCTATTTATAAACAGGAAGGGAGATCAGACTTTGGCGTAGCGGTTGCCGCCGCAGGAGACGATCTTCCCCTTCATCTGCAAAAGCGTGAGGGGGACGGACAGCGACTGCGCGGGGATGCCGCTTCTCTTGGCGATCTCTTCCGCGTGCGACGCGCCCGCACAGATCGCCGCGTAGACGGCGCTCTCCGACGGGGACAGGGCGGGCTGCGCCTTCTCCTGCGCCGCCTCGGTCAAGTTTATACCAAAAGCGGAGGTGATGTCAACTAATTCGTCGGTCAATTTTGCGTATTCTTTGATCAGGGCGTTGCAGCCGACGCCCGAAGGCACGCCCAAACCGTAGGGAAAGGCGAACACGTCGCGGCCGTATTCGAAGGCGCGCTCGGCGGTGCTGCGCGTGCCGCTCTTGGCGCCCGCGCTCACCACGAGCACCCCCTCGCTCATCCCCGCGATGATGCGGTTGCGCGCGAGGAAGCGGTAACCGCGCGGCTCTTCCTGCGGGAGATACTCGCTGACGACGAGCCCCTTCTGCTCCGCTTTGGCGAGAAGGTCGGCGTTGCAGGCGGGATAGACGTGGTCGAACCCGTAGGCGAGCACGCAGACGACGGCGCCGACGGCGAGCGCGCCCAGCGCGGCGGCGGTGTCCCCGCCCTCGGCCAGGCCCGTCACGACCGTAAAGTGCCGCGCGAGACCCGCCGCGAACTTTTCCGTCTGGCGGACGACCTGCGGCAGCGTGCGGCGGGAGCCGACGACGGCGAACATGCGCGTGCGCAGCAGGGACACGTCCCCCTTACAGTAGAGCACGAGGGGCGCGTCGGGGATCTGCCGCAGCAGCTCGGGGTAGCGGGGCGAGGAATACCCGACGCAGGCGATCCCCCTTTCCGCATAGCCCGCGAGCAGGGCGGGCAGATAGCCCGTGTCCTCCAGCGAGCTTTCCATGCGGGCGCAGACCTCCTCCCCGACGATCTTCGCGATGCGGCCGCGCTCCCGCGCAAAGCGGGCGACGAGGGCGTACGCGCTGTCCGCCAGCGCGCGGACAGACCATTTTTTGGCGCAGTCGAGGCCGAAACTGTCCAGCCAGATCTCCGCCTTTTCTTCTTTGGTGTAGGAAGGCATGGCTCTATACCTGCCCGCGGTCGTAGGTGCGGTAGGAGATCGCCTCTAAGACGTGCGCGGGAAGGATGCGCTCCTCCCCCGCGAGGTCGGCGACGGTGCGGGCGACTTTGATGATGCGCGAACGGGCGCGGGCGGAGAGGTGCAGCCGCTCAAAGGAGAGGCGCAGGATGTCCTCGCAGTCGGGCGAGAGGGCGCAGAAGTCGCGCAGCTCGCGCTCGCCCATGTCCGCGTTGGTCAGCACGCCCGGGCAGTCCGCGAAGCGGCGGCGCTGCACTTCGCGCGCGCGCTCGACCCGCTCGCGCACGGCGGCGGAGCTTTCCTCCGCGCGCGCGGAGACGAGGTCGTCGTACTTGACCGAATCCACCTCGACCTGGATGTCGATGCGGTCGAGCAGCGGCCCGCTGATGCGGGCGCGGTATTTGCGGATGGCGGACGGGCTGCAGGTGCAGGGACGGTCCGCGCTGCCGTAGTTGCCGCAGGGGCAGGGGTTCATGCTGGCGCAGAGCATGAAGTTGGCGGGAAAGGTGAAGGTGCCGCCGCTGCGGGTGACGGTGATGACGCCGTCCTCGAGGGGCTGGCGCAGCGCTTCGAGCGCGGCGCGGTGGTACTCGGGCAGCTCGTCCAAAAACAGGACGCCGTCGTGCGCCAGGCTGATCTCGCCCGGCTTGACGGTGCGCGATCCGCCGCCGCAGATCGCCACGGCCGTCGCCGTGTGATGGGGCGAGCGGAAGGGACGGGCGGTGACGATGCCTTCCTCCCCCAAAATGCCCGCGACCGAATGGATCTTGGTCACTTCGAGCGCCTCTTCGAAGGTCATGGCGGGCATGATGCCGGGGATGCAGCGGGCGAGCATGGTCTTGCCGGCGCCGGGCGGGCCGACGAGCAGGAGATTGTGGTTGCCGCTGACGGCGACCTCGAGCGCGCGCTTGGCGACCGCCTGCCCCTTGACGAAGGCGAGGTCGAACTTCTCCTGCCGGGCGGCGGCCGCCGCGCCGTAGCGGGAGACGGGCAGCGCCGCGAGGGGCGCGAAGCCGCTCAGATGGTCCACCGCCTGCGCGAGCGAGGAAGCCGCATACGTCTCGATCCCCTCGATGTACGACGCCTCGCCCGCGTTGCCCGCGGGGATGACGAACTTGCGGTACCCGCCCGCTTTGGCGGAGATGAGCAGGGGCAGGATGCCCGCGACGGGGCGCAGCGCGCCGTCCAGCGCCAGCTCGCCCAAAAAGACGTACCCCGCCGCAAACGAGGGCTCGAGCTGGCCGGTCGCGGCGAGGATGCCCACGGCGATGGCGAGGTCGAAGTACGTCCCCTCCTTGCGCAGGTCGGCGGGGGCGAGGTTGACGGTCACCTTGCGGGTCGGGAAGGCCTTGCCGCTGTTTTTGAGGGCGGAGCGGACGCGCTCGCGGCTCTCCTTGACGGCGGCGTCGGGCAGGCCGACCAGCTCGTAGCCGGGCAGGCCGCTCTGTACGTCCGTCTCCACCTCGACGGGGACGCCCTCGAGGCCGGACAGGGCAAAACTGGTCACTTTGGATAACATGGTCCCTCCTATCACAAAAAGACAAATTTCCGCGGGGAGACCCCGCGGAAACGCTCAGATCCGATATGATCCGTTGTTGACAAAGCTCGTCCACCCGAAGCAGGCCGTCGCCGCCGCCGGAGCGAGCGGGATGGAGAAATACATGGGCAGCGAGAGGGCGAACACGACCGCGTACACGGCGACGAGCGCCGCGCCGACGGCGAAAGTCGGCGTCACGGAGCGGCCGAACACGCGCAGCTTGGCGCCGTTTTCGTACACGCTCGAAGTGTACAGCAGGAGCGGGATATACCCGAGATAGAAGCCCTGGAAGAGCAGGCCGTGCGCCGCGCTCGCTCCGCCCGTCCAGGCGAATTGCAGCAGCGACGCCGCCGCGCCCGCCGTCAGCACGAAATAGGCGCCGAGGATGCGCGCCGTCTGCTCGGAAGCGTACCCGCCCTTCTTCCCGCCGGACACGAAATACAGGACGACGCCGGCGGTCATGCACAGGAAGGCGATGAGCGCCGTGAGCGTCATGGCGATGTTGGGCTGCGCGTTGAGCGCGACGTAGACGGAATCGGTGGAAGCGGCGTACAGCGTCGCGCCTTTCCAGGCGATCAGCCAGCCGAAAGACGAACTCGCGTTCGCCGCCGAAAAGGCGGTCAGGTTGTCGATCGTGAACGCGTCGGAGAAGGCGCGCCCGATCATGGTGAAGATGCTCAGAACGGGCGCCGCGGGGTCCGCCTCGTACAGGCGGAGGTAGGTGTAGTACAGCGGCAGAGAGCTGAGTATATACAGCGCGGCCGTCACGGCGACGAAGCCGAGCAGGATGAACGCGACGATCAGCTTGGTGCGGTACGCGCCCGCCTCGCGCAGCGCTTCCGCGCGCTCGGCGGCGGCACGGCGTTCGGACCGCCCGTCCGTCTCCGCGTCAAAAGCGGCGGCAACGTCGGCGTCGGCGGGGCCTTCCGCGCCCTCCTGCAGGCGCGCAAGCTGCGCGCGGTGCGCGCGCGCGATGCGCCAGATACCGGCGCCGAGCAGGGCGGCGAGGGGGATGAGCACGAACAGGCTCTTGGGGTCGAGCGCAAAGGCGAGAGCGAAGAAGATGCCGGAGAGCAGCACGTTGCGCGCGCCGGGCATCGGCTTGGCCGCATCCGCGCCGCGGCGGAAGAAGCGGAACATACAGTAGCAGGACAGGAAGGCGAACAGCGCCGCGGGCGCCACCGCCAGGCCGAGGCGGCCGACCGTCAGCGCGAGGCCGCCGCCCGCGAGCAGGCAGCACAGCAGCAGGGCGAACCCGCGCCTGCCGAACATCTCCTTGCCGAAGAAGTACGCCGCGGCGACCATCGCCGTCATGCACAGCAACGGGAAGATGCGCAGCCCGAAGGGGCAGGCGCCGAACAAAAGCACGCCCAACATGGGCAGCAGCGCCGCGAGCGGGCCGGCGTCCGTATCGGCGAGCGTGGCCCCGTCGGGCAGGATGCTGCCGAGGCGGATGTTGTCGATCTGCAAAAGGGTGTAGATCTCATCCTGCGTAAAATTCGTATAGGTATGCGCACCCGACAGCACGCGGGGCGAATCGGTCAAATTCGCGGGATCGCCGAAGCTGCCGTAGGTGGTCTCCCGCTCGTTCGCGTGGAAGAGGTCGCGGTAGGAGGACCAGTTGTCCGTGAAGAAGTCCGCCGCCTCCGCCTCGCCCGCATAGGCGGGGATGACGTTGCCGTCGGTGTCGAGGAAGGCGACCTCGTTGATCAGCATGTCGCAGGGGACGGTGATGCGGATGAGGCGATAGGAGCTGGCGGTGACGCTGTCCGTCGTCTCGCGCAGGTCGAAGGCACGCACCCAGTTATAGTTTCCGCCCGAAATGCCCCCTTCCTCGTCCGAATAGATGTTGCCCATCGCGAAGGTGCCCAGCGCCCCGACGCGGAACCGGCCTTCCGTGTAGCGGCCGCCGGCCGTGGCGTGGCGGAAGGAGAACTCCAGCTCTTCGCCGTCATACGCATATACCGCGCCGACGTTGATGTAGATCTCCCCCAGCACGTCGGTGCTGTCCTCGTAGTCGAGGTAGAACACGAGCTCCGACTCGGCGGGGGCGAAGTACGCCTTGCCGGGCGAGGAGAACCCGCCGATCGTGCAGGCACCGACGATGAAGAAGCCGAGCACGACGCACAGCGCCGCCAGCCCGCATTTGGTCAGCCGGGAAAAGAGTTTTTTTACCGAAAATTTGGATCGATCCGTCTGCATATCCTTTTTTTCCTGTTCTGCCCCGCGCGGACGCGGGGATGTGATACTTATATTCCATTATAGCGCAAAATGCCCGCCGTGTAAACGTTTTTGACGCCGTCGGCGGCATTTTTCGCAAAGCATCCGCCCCCGCCGCGCGGAAAAGGGCGGTGCGCAAAAGAAAAAGCCCCGCAAACCGGTTGCGGGGCTTTGGTTCGTCCGATCAGCGGACCTCTTTGATCTTTGCGGCTTTACCGGTACGGCCACGCAGGTAATACAGCTTCGCCCGGCGCACTTTGCCCTTGCGGATGACTTTGATGTCCGCAATTTTGGGGGAATGCACGGGGAAGGTACGCTCGACGCCTACGCCGTAAGACAATCTGCGGACGGTGAACGTCTCGCGGATGCCGCCGTTCTTCTTCGCGATCACGACGCCTTCAAACGCCTGCAATCTCTCGCGCGTGCCCTCGATGACCTTGACGCTCACTTTCACGGTGTCACCGACGTTGAATGCGGGTACGCTGTCTTTGAGATTCTCTTTCTCGATCGCTTCGATCAACCCTTTCATTGACTTTACCTCCTGTTACCAAGCGTTCATGGCCGCGTTCGCCAGAGGACCGCCCGAAGTCTTTTGCTATTTTACCATAAATCGCCGCATTCCGCAACCGTTTTTGCGGGAGATCGCGCGATTTTTTCGCCTTTTTACTGCTTTTTTCCGCGCGGGCGGGCGGCGTCGAAGGCGGCGGGGATGTGATGCACCCCTTCCGCGCCCACCTCGAGCACGTCGAAGCGCACATCCGCTTCCCGCCCCAGCCGCTGCAAAAAGAAGCGGGCGATGTCCGTATAGCGGCGCTGTTTGTGCCGCTCCACCGCCTCCGCCGCGCTGCCGTACGCGTCCGTCAGGCGCGCCTTGACCTCGCAGAACACATAGGTGTCCCCGTCCCGCGCGACGATGTCCGCCTCCCCGTACGGGGTCTTGTAATTGGTCTTTAAGACCTCGTATCCGAGGGCGCGCAGGAAGTCTGCCCCCCGCCGCTCTCCGGCCCTGCCCAGAATTTTTTTGTGAAGGTCCTGCGGTGAATTTTGCATAGCCCGTACTCCCGGATGGCGTCCATGTGCGCCTTCGTGCCGTAGCCCTTGTGCCGCGCGAAGCCGTACTGCGGGTAGAGCGCGTCCAGCTCCTCCATGCGGCGGTCGCGGTAGACTTTGGCGAGGATGCTCGCCGCGCCGATGGAATAGGAGAGCGCGTCCCCCCTGACGATGTTCCGCTGCGGCAGCGCGATGCCGATGCGGAAGTTCCCGTCCGTGAGCACGACGTCCGGCTCGGGGGAAAGCGCCTCGACGGCGCGCTTCATACACAGTTTGGTCGCCTCAAGGATGTTGATGCGGTCGATGGTCGCGCTGTCCTCCTCGCAGACGGCGTAGGATACGGCGCGCTCGCAGATGAGCGCCGCCAGCCGCTCGCGCGCGGCGGCGGAAAGTTTTTTGCTGTCGTCGATCCCCTCGATGAGCCGATCCTTTCCCAGCGGCAGGATGACCGCCGCGCACACGACCGGCCCCGCCAGCGGGCCGCGGCCCGCTTCGTCCGCCCCCGCCACATACTCGGCGCCGAGGGAGAGCATCTCCCGCTCAAAAAACAGCTTGTCCGCAGGCGCCCGCCCGCGCGTGCCGCCCTTTTGCATGGGTCTACGCCTCTTCCGCGCCCGCCTGCTCTCCCGCGGGCGCGTCCAGCGTAATGCGGCCGATGCGGCCCTTGCGGAAGTCGTCGACGATCGCCTTGGCGCCCCGCTCGTAGTCCGCTTCCCCGCCGCGCAGCAGAAAGCCGCGGCGGCGGCAGATATGCTCGAAGGCGGCGAGGGGGGAGGAATAATCCCCTTCCCCGTACCGCGCGGCGAGGTTGGCGGGGTAGGACGCGAGCAGCTCGCGCAGCAGCTCCAGCGCGACGTCGTCCATGTCGAGGATGTCGTCGTTGATGCTGCCGATGTAGGCGAGGCGGCGGGCGAGGGTCTGATCCTCGAAGGCGGGCGGCATGGTGCCGGGGGTGTCCAGCAGCTCGAAGCCGGCGCAGCGGATCCACTGCTTGCCGCGCGTGACGCCCGCCTTATCCCCCGTGACGGCGCGCTTGGCGCCGCTGAGCGCGTTGATGACCGTGCTCTTGCCCGTGTTCGGGATGCCGGCGACCAGCAGGCGGGGCGGGCGGGTGACGCCCTTGGCGGCGTCGCGCGCAAGCTTCTCGCGCAGGAGGCGGGGGATGCGCGCACAGATCAGCCGTGCGGCGGCGGGCGACGTGGCCGTGCAGCACACGTTCGCCTCTCCCGCGCGCTCCATCTGCGTACAGAAAGCGGCCGTCCTGCCCTCGTCGGCGAGGTCGGCTTTGTTGAGGATGAAAAGCACCGGCTTGCCGCCGAGCAGCGTTTCGAGCGCCTTGTTGCGGGTCGCGAGCGGTGCGCGCGCGTCTAAGATGAAGAGGACGCCGTCCACCAGTTTGACCTGTTCCTCCATCATGCGCATGGCCTTGGTCATGTGGCCGGGGAACCATTGGATGTGTTTCATATTGCTTCCTTCGCGCAATTTCTTTCAAAAGAGATGAAAGAAATTGCTTGATCTAAGAGAAAACCCGCCGCTCGCCGACGATGTCGCCTCGGCGGCCTGTTTTCTCTCTTTCGGCAGAAGCCTTGCGGCAACTTGGGAAGACCGATCAGACCGCGCCGGGCGGATCCTTTGACGGCGGATCCTTTTGCAGAAGGTCGGGGCGCTTTTCGCGGGTGAGCCTTTCCGACTGTTCCCGCCGCCATTGATCGATCGCGGCATGGTTGCCGCTGCGCAGCACCTCCGGCACCGTCAGGCCGCGGTACTCGACCGGGCGGGTGTACTGCGGGTATTCGAGGCGGTTTTCCGAAAAGCTCTCCTGCACGAGGGAGGAGGTGCTGATCACCCCTTCCACATACCGCGCGACGCAGTCCGCCACGACCATCGCGGGCAGCTCGCCGCCCGTGAGGACGTAATCGCCGATGCTGATCTCCTCGTCGATGAACAGGTCGATCGCGCGCTGGTCCACCCCCTCGTAATGCCCGCAGAGCAGGATGAGGTGATCGTATCGCAGCAGCTCGAACACCTTCTGCTGGCGGAAGGTCTCCCCTTTGGGGGACAGATAGATGCGCCGCGCCGCGTGGGAGGGATCGAGCGCCTCGATGGCGGAGCCGATGGGCTGCGCCGTCATCACCATGCCCGCGCCGCCGCCGAAGGGATAGTCGTCGCATTTGAGGTGCTTGTCCTCGGTGTAGTCGCGGATGTTGACGACGTTGATCTCCAGCTTCTTCTCCTTCTGCGCGCGGCCGAGGATGCTCGCCGTCATGGGCGCGAACATTTCGGGGAAGAGGGTCAAAATATCGATCTTCATGCCTTGCCCTGCTCCACCATGACTTCGCCCAGCCGCTTTTTGTCGACGATCAGGCGCTTCCCTTCCACGTCCACGTCCGCGATCACGCCGTCCGCCGCGGGGAACAGGTACTCGCGCCCGCCGCCGCGCAGGACGTAGATGTCGGTATGGGCGGGAAGCACGTCCTCGATGACGCCCAGCTCCTCCCCTTCCTCCGTGACGGCGGTACAGCCGACGATGTCCACGATGTAGTAGCGGCCCTCTTCCAGCGCGGGCGCGTCCGCGCGCAGCGCCTCCACCGCCTTGCCGCGCAGCGCCTCCGCGGCGTTGCGGTCCGCCACGCCCGAGAGGGCGAGATAGGCCGCCTGCGCGTCGCTGCGGCAGGAGAGCACTTTGTATTCCGCCCCGCCGATGAACACGCGGCGGAAGGCGCGCATATCTGCGATGTCGTCCAGAAGCGGGCGCACTTTGACTTCGCCGCGGATGCCCTGCGGCTTCAATACTTCGCCGATGACGATGGTCTCGCGCAATGTTTCCTCCCCGGAAGCAAGCGGGGGAAAGGCACGCGCGCAACGGCCTTTCCCCCGCCGGGGGCAGGGACGCTTACTCGGCGTCCTTGCCCTTTTCCTTGATCTCGATGTTGTATTTTTTGCCTTCCTTCGCCGACGCGCAGCGCACCAGCGTCCGCAGCGCTTTGGCGATCTTGCCCTGTTTGCCGATCACTTTGCCCATGTCCGATTCCTCGAGCAGCACGACGATCTCCGTCGCGTTCCCCTTGTCCTCGACGCGGTATTCGATCTGATCCTTGAACTCGGCAAACTGCTCGACGACGTACTTGACCAGCTCCAGCATATTCGGCCTCCTCCGCGCGGGCGATTACTTCTTCTTCCTCGTCTTGGTGCGGGGCGCGGAAAGTTTATCCGACTTTTCAATGACCCCCTCATGCACGAGAAGCGCCTTGACCGTCTCGGTCGGCTGCACGCCCTTGGCAAGCCAGCTCTTCGCCTTTTCGGCGTCGATGACGACCTGTGCGGGCTGCGCGGTCGGGTTGTAGTGGCCGACCTTTTCGATATACTCGCCGTCGCGCGCCTTGCGGCTGTCGACAACGACGATGCGGTAGATGGGGGACTTCTTGTCGCCCAGTCTCGTCAGTCTCATTTTTACTGCCATGATGGTATGCTCCTGTGGTTCTGAATTGTTTTTACCGCACGATTATAGCAGACAAAAGCGCGGCTGTCAAGCATTTTTGCTTGACAGCCGCGCACTTTTTGCTTTTTGTTCAGCGCAGGAAGGGCGGCCGCTTGCCCGAGCGGAACTGCTTCATCATGAGTTTGGTCTGTTCAAACTGTTTGAGCAGCTGATTGACGTCCTGCACGTTGGTGCCGCTGCCCGCCGCGATGCGCTTTTTGCGGGAGGAATTGATGATCTCGGGGCGCTCGCGCTCCTTCTTCGTCATGGAGAGGATGATCGCCTTGACGCGCTCGATGCGCTTTTCGTCGAAGTCGCTCTCCTTGATCTTGAGCTTGCCCATGCCCGGCACCATGCTCATCACCTGCGCGAGCCCGCCCATCTTTTTGAGCGATTCGAACTGCTCGAGGTAGTCCTCCAGCGTGAAGGAGGCCTCGCGCAGCTTCTTTTCCATCTTTTTCGCCTGCTCTTCGGTGACCGCTTCCTGCGCCTTTTCGATGAGGGACAGCACGTCCCCCATCCCTAAAATGCGGGAGGCCATGCGGTCGGGATAGAAGGGCTCGAGGTCGGTCAGCTTTTCGCCCACGCCGATGAACTTGATGGGCTTGCCCGTGACCGCCTTGATGGAGAGGCAGGCGCCGCCGCGGGTGTCGCCGTCCAGCTTGGTCAGGATGACGCCCGTCACGCTCAGCCGCTTGTTGAAGGTCTCGGCGACGTTGACGGCGTCCTGGCCGGTCATCGCGTCCACGGTGAGCAGGATCTCGCTCGGCTGCACTTCCTTTTGGATATTTTCCAGCTCCTGCATGAGCGCCTCGTCGATGTGCAGGCGGCCGGCGGTGTCGACGATGACGGTGTCGTACCCCATCGAGCGGGCGTACTCGACCGCCTGCTTCGCCGTCTTGACGGGGCTCTGGGTGCCTTTTTCAAACACCTCGACGCCCGCCTTGCCGCCCACGACCTGCAGCTGGTGGATAGCGGCGGGGCGGTAGATGTCCCCCGCGACCAAAAGCGGCTTCTTGTTCTGTTTTTTGAGGAGAAGGGCGAGCTTGCCGCACAGCGTCGTCTTGCCCGCGCCCTGCAGGCCGCACATCAGGATGACGGTGGGCGGCCTGTCCGCCACTTCGAGCTTGGCGTTGGAAGAACCCATCAGCGCGATGAGCTCCTCGTTGACGATCTTGATGACCTGCTGGGCGGGGTTGAGGCTTTGCAGGATCTCCTGCCCCACCGCCTTGGCGGAGACGTCGGCGATGAACTTTTTGGCGACGAAGATGTTGACGTCCGCCTCCAAAAGGGCGACGCGCACCTCGCGCATGGCCGTCTTGATCTCCAGCTCGGTCAGCCTGCCGCGCTTGGTCAGTTTGGAAAAGATGTGATTGAGTCTCTCGGAGAGAGAGGAAAACAGTGCCATACGGCGCCTCCTTCGCGCACGATGCGCGTCAATCGGGCTCGCCCCCGTCGCTGCGGGTCGTGATGACCGCGCAATGTTCGGTTTCGAGCCGCATGAGGGACAGGATCGTTTCGATCTCTTCGGTGTGTTCGGGGTGTGCCCGCGCAAACGCCTCCAAAGCGCGCTGCACGCGCGTGAGCATGGCGGACAGGGCGAGGTCGGCCTCGCGCGTCACCGCGACGTGGCGCAGCTTCGCCTCGTACGCGTCCAGCAGGGCGCGGCTCTTGGCGAGCGCGTCCGAGACGCTCTGCTTGGAGACCCCCTTCTGCTCGGCGATCTCGGTCAGGGACAGGTCGCACATATAATACAATTCGCAAAGTTCGCGCTGGTGCCCGGTCAGAAGCGGGCCGTAGGCGTCGAACAGCTGCAGATATTTCAGATCTTTCATGCGCGGAAGGGGCTTACACGATGCCCTCGGTAAATTCTTCCGCGTCGAAGGGCTGCAGGTCGTCCATCTTCTCGCCGGTGCCGACGAAGAGGACGGGGATGTGCAGCTCGCCGCACAGCGACACGACGAACCCGCCCTTGGCGGTGCCGTCCAGCTTGGTCAGGACGATGCCGTCCAGGTCCACCGCCTCGTCGAAGATGCGCGCCTGCGAGAGGGCGTTCTGGCCGGTGGTCGCGTCCAGAACGAGCAGCTTGTAGAAGTGCGCCTCCGGGTACTCGCGCGCGACGACGCGATCCATCTTCTGCAATTCCGCCATGAGGTTGGCCTTGACGTGCAGGCGGCCGGCCGTGTCCACGATGACCACGTCGGTGTTTTTGGCCTTGGCGGAGGAGACGGCGTCGAACACGACGGCGGAAGGGTCGCTCCCCTCCTCGTGCTTGACGATGCGCACTTTGGCGCGGTCCGCCCAGACGGTGAGCTGATCCGCCGCGGCCGCGCGGAAGGTGTCCGCCGCGGCGAGGGTGACGCTCTTCTTTTCCCGGACGAAATAGTTGGCGAGCTTGCCGATGGTCGTCGTCTTGCCGACGCCGTTCACGCCCACCAGCATGAACACGGCGGGGTACTCGATCTTCGGCACCTCCGCTTCGTTGAGGATGTCTTCGATGACGTCCTTGAGCAGGTCGACGACGTACTCCTTGTCCTTGAGTTTTTCGCGCCGCGCCTCCTCGCGGATCTGTTCGACGATCTCCTCGGCGGTGGCGACGGAGATGTCGGCGGAGATGAGGATCTCCTCCAGCTCGTCATAGAAGTCGTCGCCGATGCCCCGCGAAAAGAGAGCGGAGAGCTTGGCGGAAATGTTGTCGCGCGTCTTTTTGAGCGCGCCGATGATCTTGCCGAAAAATCCCATGCTTGGCCTCCTTTACGCGCCCTTGCGGAAGGCGAGGGCGAACCACTCGCCGCGGCGGCGCTGTTCGAGCAGGGCGAGCCCCTGCTCCCGGTATGCGGCGGCGACCTGCTCCAGCTTCGGCTCGATGATGCCGCTCAGGATGAGGGTGCCGCCCTCCTTCAGGTTGCGGGGGATGCTGTCCGCGAGGCGGCAGAGGATGTCCGCCGTGATGTTCGCCGTCATCACCTCCCCGCAGACGTGCGCGCCTTCGAGCAGGTCGGACAGGGCGACCTGCACCTTGTCCGCCACGCCGTTGAGGGCGGCGTTGTGCTCGGCGCTGCGCACCGCGACGTAGTCGATGTCCGTCAGATAAGCAAAGCGCGCGCCCAGCTTGACGGCGGCGATGCCGAGGATGCCGCTGCCGCAGCCCACGTCCACGACGGTGTCGCCGGGGCGCAGGTATCCCTGCAAAAGCTCCAGGCACATGGACGTCGTCTCATGCTCGCCCGTGCCGAACGCCATGTTGGAGTCGAGGGAGACGACGATCTCCCCGGGCGCGGGCGCGTAGTCGATCCACTCGGGGCAGACGACGACCTTTTCCCCGATGTGCAGCGGGCGGAAATGCTTTTTCCACACGTCGATCCAGTCGTCCCCCTCGATCTCGCGGCGGGCGGTCTCGAAGGTGCCGAAGTCGATGTACGCCTCCCCCCGCGCGCGCAGCGCGCGCAGCTCCGCCCCGATCGCGGCGATCTCCTCCTCCGCGATGTCCACGGGCAGATAGCACTTGACGAGCACGTCCCCCGCCGCCTTCGCCTGCGCGGCGAGGTCGTCGTCCATATAGTCCCAGAAGGTGCGCTTGTCGCTCTGCAGCGCGATGACGTCGTTCACGTCGCAGACGGTGACGCCGTAATGGGAATGGTCCCACAGTACGTCCGCGACGAGCTCGCTCCCTGCCGAGCTCGTGTGGACGGTCAGTTCGATGAATTTCATGTCCTTTCTCCTGCGGGCGGCTCTTGAGCGCCGCCCCGCTCCCCCGCGCCCGGGAGGGCCTGCGCCCCCTCCGCCGCGGCCCGCCCCGCCGCCGCGGCCCGCCCCGCCGCCGGGATCTGTTCCGCATCCGCCGGAGCCTGCGCCCCGTCCGCCGGAGCCTGCGCCCCTTCCGCCGAAACCTGCGCCGCGGCGGCGTTGCGGTCTGCCAGCTCGCGCACCATGCGGCGGAACTGCTTTTCGGTGAGGATGACTTTATTTTCAAACCAGTTGGGGCGCTTTTTCATGCCGATGTAGGCAAAGACGCACACGGCGAGGCAGCCGATGACGTTGACGATCATGTCCTCCATCGAATCGCGCAGGCCGTTGCCGTAGGGGATGCTGTGCGCCGTTCCCTCGACCGCTTCGCCGTCCACGACGATCTGCGCGCCCTCGATGATGCTGTCCTGCCAGCGCTGCATGTTCGCGCCGAACAGGCGGTCGGCGGCGAACTCGATCAGTTCCCACACATACTCGACGGCGAGGGTGAAGCAGAAGGTGAAGAGCACGATGAAGAAGGGGGAGAGCTTGACCAGCCCGTCCCGCGACTGGTTCATCAGCCAGACGACGGAAAAGGAGAGCAGCGCGAAGATGACGCCGCCCGTCGTGTGCAGGATCTTGTCATATAAGAAGACGTGGTCGTAGGCGCGGAAGATCTCGCCCAGCACGAAGTGCGCAAAGGCGAAGATATACAGCGTGACCGTGATGAAGGTCGGGATGTAACAGCGCAGCTTGCGCTCGAGCAGGGGCGGCACGTTGAACACGGCGAGCGCCAGCGCGCACTGGACGATGTGGTTGATGGTGACGTCCAGCCCGTGCTCGTCCGAGACGAAATACAGCACGAGCGAGGCCGCCGCCGTGAGCAGGGTGACCCCTTGCAGGATATAGTTGACGATGAGCACCCGCCGCTCGCGGCGGTGCATGGCGGCAAGGACTTCCTCCTCCGTTGCCGAAGGCACGGCCTTTTTCTTACCCAAGCGATCTCTCCTCCCTCTGCGCCGAACGGCGGCAGACTTTTCTTACTATTGTACCCGATTTTTTCCCGCCCGTCAATCCTTTGCCGCCCTTTGCCGCGCGGCGGGCGACTTTTTCTGCCCCTTTGCTCCCCTTTCCTCCGTTCAGACGCGCCCGCGCGCCCGGACCGGGCGCGCGGGCGGACGTGCCCCGCCCCGCCGCGAGCGGCGGGGCGGGGCATGAAAACAGGCGCAAGCGGACAAAATCATGCGGCGGGCGCGGGGCGAAGGGCGGGATCATGCGGCGGGGACGGGACGAAGGGCGGGATCATACGGCGGGGACGGGGCGAAGGCGGAGACGGGCGCGGAAGCGGAAGCAGACGCGGAAGCGGAGGCGGGCGGCAGGACGCCGCGCACGGGGGCGTAGCTGTCCCGCCGCAGGCGGGTGCGCACGTCGGGGCGGCCGGGCTCGCGGCGGACGAGGTAGGCGACCGAGCGGACCCCCTCCTTGGCGGCGCGGGGCGGGGCGGCGTCCGCGCCGACCTGCGGGGCGGGCGGGGGGATGCGCTCGAGCACTTCGCTCTCGATCGAATAGGTGACGGGCGAGCGCTGCCCGTAGACGCGTACGGTGAGCGCGCCCTCCGCCGCGCGGGCGACGATGCGGACGGGGCGCGCGGTCGCGTTCTTCACCTTCAGATCGCAGGAAGAGCCGCTGACCATCGCGTCGCGCGAGGGCGGGACGTACCCGACGGCGAGGCTGTGCGGGTGGTATTCGGCGACGGTCAGCCCCGCGAGCAGCGCGGCGTTGTACAGGGTGGTGCTGACCTGGCAGACGCCGCCGCCCACGCCCGTGACGTACTCCCCTTCGAGGATGACGGGGGCGGCGCGGTAGCCGTTCCGCTCGGTGCGCGCTCCCGCGCAGGCGTTGAAGGAGAGCACTTCGCCCGGGGCGATCGTGCGGCCGTTGAGGCGGGAGGCCGCCAGCGCGACGTTGTGCGCCCTGCCCGCGTTGGCCTCGGCATAGTAGGTGGTGAAGGAAGAGAGCAGCGCCGCCGAGGCGCGCGCCTCCGCCAGCGTGCAGCCGGGCGCGACGCGCACCGCCCGCACGCGCACCTCCCGCCGGCCCTGCGCGAGCGCATCGCGCACCGCGCTTTGCAAAGCGGCGCCGTCGATGTACCGCCCCGCCCGCTCCCGCACGAAGGTGAACGGCTCCTCCGCGTCGGCGTCGAAGAGGACGCGCGCGGGCGAACCCGTGCGGTAGGCGTCCGCGCAGATGCGGGCAAGGACGGCATCCTCGCGCACGAGCGCCCGCTCCTTTTCCAGCGGCTGCGCGCCGCCCTCGCGTAGGGCGCGCGCAGCCGCCCCCGCGATGTCCGCCTTCCAGCCGATCTCGGGCGGGCGGAACACATACGCCCTGCCGCCCGCCCGCACGGTCAGCGCGTACCCTTCCAGCTCCTGCCGCAGCGCCTCGCTCACCGCCGCGCACGCCTCGCCCGGGCGCAAGCCGGACACGTCCACCCCGCCGATCGAGGTCCCCTGCGGCATCCGCCCGCGGGCGCACCCGCCCGCCGACGCGCCCCCCGCCATAAGAAAAAAGCCCGCGGCGGCCGCGAGCAGACAAAATTTGAACAATTTTTGGCAAGATCCGCCCATTTTCCCGCTCCTCCCGTCCAAAAGTATGCGCGGGCGGCGCGTTTTTATGCGGCGGATACCCTTCCCCTCCGGGAAAAGCGGGCTCCTTTTTGCGGCCGGCTCCTTTGGGGAACGGCGGGCTCCTTTTTCGAAAGAGCGGCTCCTGTTTTTGCGGCGCCTCACTCCCCCTTTTTGCGGCGGGGGGCGGGGCGGCAGATCTTGCCCGCGGCGATGCGGATCTTGTTGACCTCCCTGCCGAAGAGCACCTTTTCGGTATGGGTGCAGGTGAGGATGGCCTGCACGTCGCCCAGCTCGGCGAGCAGTTTGCGGCGGCGGGTGAGGTCGAGCTCGCTCATCACGTCGTCGAGGATGAGCACGGGC